>CAYUFY010000221.1:0-8610 GCA_964443795.1 uncultured Anaerolineales bacterium
GGGGTGGGGGGGGGGCGCCGCGTGGGGGACGGCGTAAAGGGGACCGGGGGGGGCACGGGGGTGCGCGTCGGGCGCAGGGTGGCCGTGGGCGCCAGCGTTATCGTCGGGCGCGGAGTCCGCGTGGCGGTCGGTGTGAAGGTCGCGGTGGGCGTGCGCGGGGTGCGGGTCGCCGTGGCCGTGGGGGTCGGGGTGGACTGCACCACGGTGAAGCGCCCGGCTAATAGGAACCGCTCGCCGATGAAAATTTGCACTTCGTAGTCGCCCTCCGCCCACCAGGTTTTGGCGTTATCCCAACTCGAGAAGCCGCACCCACCGGTGCTACCATCCCACAAACGGGTCTCGACAAACAGCACCTGGCCGTCGCGCAACCACACGCCCGACCACTGCGCGCCGGGCAACCAGTTGTCGTAGTAAAAGTGCGCGTGAATGGTCTTGGGCACTTGGTCAAAGAATTGTGCGCCCACGCGAATGGCGCAGTTCTCGCCGAGTGCAAAGCGCAGGTCGGTGGCGAGGGCCGCGGCGGGCGGGGTAATGGTGGAGACCAATGGCGTAATCAATGCCTGAGGCAGTGCGGGCGGCGGCGTGGCGCTGGGTGACAAAGACGCGGTGGGGGTCAGAGTCACGGTGGGCAGGAGCGTATCGGTGGGGATGGGGGTGAGGCTCGGGGCTAGAGTCCGCGTGGGCGGGATCGGGGTGACGCTGGGGGTGAGCGAGGCCGTGGGGGTTAACGTCGGCGGGAAGAGCGCTTGCGCGGCGCTGGTGCCTAAGCCACCCACCACGCCCGCGGCGATCAGGAGCACAAGGCTGGTGAACAGCGATTGCCAGCCGCGCAGGATGGTCTCGCGGCGCATCTGATATAAACGCACGGTGCGGGAGCGGTGCAAAGTAAGCCCACCGGTCAGCAACATCACCAGGCCGCTGATCAGCAACAACCCCGCGGCCCACGTCACATAAGTCTCGGTTGAGAGAGTCAACATCGTCCGGGATTATAGCATTTTGGGAGTTTGTGCTAGAATTTCTGCATTGCAGGACGACGGAGACAAACCATGGTTGAAGTAACGATTGATAGCATTCGCGTGAGCCTGATGTCGCAACATCGGGTGGTGATTTTAAAGGATATTGATAGTGACCGTTATTTGCCGATTTGGATTGGGGTGTGTGAAGCGGATGCCATTACTGTGACTTTGCAGGAAGTGGAAGTGCAACGCCCGTTGACGCACGATTTGCTCAAGAATGTCATTCACGATCTCAGCGGCGAGGTGGACCATATTGTGGTGTCGGATTTGCGCAACGATGTGTTCTACGCGCGCATTGTGCTGGAGGCCAACGGCAAGCATCTGGAAATAGATTCGCGGCCCTCGGATGCGCTGGCGCTGGCCGTGCGGTTGCACGTGCCGGTGTTCATTGAAGACGCCGTGATGGAAAAAGCCGGGGTGCTCCCCGAAGAAGAGATGGACGCCGAGGGTGGCTCGGCGCCCGGAGAACCCGGCAAATTGGACGCCTTTAAAGATTTCGTGGACTCGCTGGACCTGGACGACATCGAGGGCAACCCGGACGACCCGGAATAGCCCCGGCCGATTCTGGCCCCCCCGGCGGGAACTCACGCACCCACGTAGGGGCGACGCATGCGTCGCCCCTACGCATTCATCAACCCATTCATCTGCATGACCGACTCCCCTCGCGCTGATTTAGGACCGCAAACTGGCCGCGCCGCCCTATACTCGCTCGACGCCGAAGAAGCCGTGCTCGGGTGCGTGCTCATTAACAACGACGCCTACTTCGAGGCGGCCGCCGTCCTCAAGTCCGCCGATTTTTATCTGCACAAGCACCGCTGGATTTGGGAAGCCTTTATCCGCCTGCACGACCAGCGCCAGCCGGTGGATAACATCACCCTCAGCGAGGAATTGGAACGCCACAACCAACTCGAAGAAGCGGGCGGGCCGGCCTTTGTGGCCCACCTGCTCAACGTCGTGCCCACCTCCCTGCACGTCGAGGCGTACGCCAAAATTGTCCAGCGCGACGCCCTGCGCCGCCGCCTGCTCGAAGCCGCCACCGAAGTGGCCAAACTGGCCTACGACGACCAACAAGACATCAATCAGGTGGTGAACGATGCTGAATCGGCGGTGTTTGCGGTGGCCGAGCAACGCCTCACCAAGGATGTCACCCCCATCCGGGAGGCCATCAGCGCCTATTACGACCGGGTGCAATACCTCATCGAGCATCACGGCGAAATCCTGGGCGTGCCCACTGGCTTCACCGATTTGGATAAATTACTCGGCGGCTTTCAGAAATCGGACATGATTATCATCGCCGGGCGGCCCGGGAGCGGCAAAACCGGCTTCATGCTCAATGTGGCCAAACACGCCGCCCAGACCCACCGCAAGCGGGTGGCCATCTTCTCGCTCGAAATGTCCAACGAGCAGTTGGTGCAACGCCTCATCTCGCAAGAGACCGCCATCGATTCCCAGCGCCTGCGCCTGGGTGATGTGCACGACGACGAATTCCCGCTGTTTGTGCAGGCCATCAACGTCCTCAGCGATATCCCCATGTTTCTTGATGACACTCCCGCGCTCACGCCCCTGCAACTGCGCGCCAAGTGCCGTCGCCTGGATCAGGAATACGGGCTGGACCTCGTCATCGTGGATTATCTGCAACTGATGCAGGGCGAGGGCCGGAGCGAGAACCGCGTCCAGGAAGTGTCGTCCATCTCGCGCAACCTCAAGGCCCTGGCCCGCGAAATCAACGTGCCGGTGCTGGCGGGCGCGCAACTCTCGCGCGCCATCGAACAACGCCAAGACAAAAAGCCGGTGCTCTCGGACTTGCGCGAGTCAGGCTCACTGGAGCAGGATGCCGACATCGTCATGTTCATTCACCGCGAGGATATGTACGATAAAGATGGCAAGAGTAATCTGGCCGACATCTTCGTCGAAAAACACCGTAACGGCCCGACGGGCAAAATCCAACTCGTCTTCCGTGGCGCGCTGACCAAGTTCGAAAACGCGGTGAAAGTGGATTTGCGCGATATGTGACGAGTGACGGGTGCCGGGTGACAAGTGGCATGAACCACAGCCTCCCGACCCTGGCCACTTGCCACGCGCCACGCGATGAAAGGCTTCCCCGGTTTCCCCGACGGCAAACTCAAAACGACTCCCCTGCCCGAGCCGTTCTTCACTGAGCTACTGCCGCTCATTGATCATCTCGCCGAACTCAAGCTCACGCTCTACGCCTTCTGGCGCTTAAGCGTGAAGGACGGCCATTACCGTTTCCTGCGGCGCGACGATTTCACCGCCGACGAAGCCTTCATGCGCGGGTTGGCGCCCATCGCACGGCAAGCCGAAGACCTGCTGGACGAGGCGCTGGAACGCGCCGAGGCGCGGGGCACCCTGCTCCACGTCATGATTGAAGACGCGCAAGCCGTGCAAAATTTATATTTCATGAACACCACCAAGGGGCGCGAGGCGGTGGAAAAGCTCACTCACGGTGAATGGCGCCCCACCGAGACCACCACCACCGTCGTCACCCTGAGCCAGATGCGCTCGAACATCTTCCGGCTCTACGAACAAAACATCGGCCCGCTCACGCCCATGGTGGCCGAAGAATTGCGCGACCTCGAGCACACGTACGCCGCCGGCTGGATCGAAGATGCGATTCGCATCGCCGTTAAAAACAATGTGCGCCGCCTGAAATACATTATGGCGGTGCTGGCCCGCATGAAATCTGAGGGACGGTATGAACAAGAAACTCGAGTCGATTCTGAAGAATACGCTCGCCAATACTCCGACCAATACCGGCAACTCCTCGATGACGCCGCCGAACCCGCCGCCCCCAGCGACTGAGCCGCCCCGCCCCCCGCGCATGACCGACGGCCTGGGCGACCCCGATTGCCCCATCTGTCATGGCCTCGGCTACATCAGCGACAACGTGCCGCTCGGCCACCCGAGTTTCGGCAAGGCCCGCCCCTGCACCTGTCAGATGGATAACTTGCAACTCCAACGCGCGACCCAACTGCGCGAAGACAGCAACACCGAAATTTTGGCGGGTAAAACGTTCGACACTTTCCTGCCCGATGGCGTCAGCCAGGACCCGGAGGCCCGCACGACCGTGCGCGCCGCCTTTGACCGATGCCGGGTCTTCGCCGAGCGGTTGGAGGAGTTCGATCACAAATGGCTCTTGCTCATTGGCACCTATGGGTGCGGCAAAACCCATCTGGCGGCGGCGATTGCCAACCAGTGTTTGGCGCAGGGCAAGCCGGCGCTGTTTCTCAACACGCCCGACCTGTTGGATTATCTCCGCGCGGCCTATGCGCCCTCCGCCGAGACAACTTACGACGAGCGCTTCGATGAAGTTCGCACCGCGCCTATCCTGGTGCTCGACGATCTGGGCACTGAAAGCCCCACCAATTGGGCGGTCGAAAAATTGTATCAACTCCTCAACTATCGCTATAACGCGCGCCTGCCCACGGTCATCACCACCAACCGCGACCTCAAGGATATGGACCAGCGCATTGCCAGCCGGTTGGCCGACGCCAATATCGTGATGCGGCTCGAAATCCTCGCCCCCGACTTCCGCGCCGGAAAACTCAACCTGACCTCCGACATCTCCTCACTGGCGATTCACAAACACCAGACCTTCGAGACCTTCGACCTGCGCGCCACCGAACTGACCGGCGAGGCGCGTCAGGAATTTCTCAACGCCCTTAAAGCCACGCGGGAGTTCGCCGAAAGCCCGCGCGGCTGGCTGGTGTTGGTGGGGCCGTTTGGGTCGGGCAAGACCCACCTCGCGGCGGCCATGGCCAACGACCGCACCCAACGCGGCAAGCCGGTCATCTTTGTCACTTATCACGATCTGAGTGATCTCTTCCGCACCACCAACAACCGCGATAGCGATGAACGGAACGGCAAATTACTTCAACAGGTCAAGCACGCCGAATTTTTGGTGATTGACGACCTGCCCAACCTGACCGGCACCACGGGTTACTATCGCGACCGCTTCTTCCAAATTTTCAACTACCGCTACGACGCGCAACTCCCCACCATCCTCACCACCGCCGCCGAAGAGAAAGAACTCGACCCGCGCATCAAATCGCGCATTTTCTACTCGGACTATTGCCAGGTGCATATTTTGCAGGTGACGCCGTACCGGGGGAAGAAGAAAGCGGGGAGGAAGAAATGAAACTGGCTCTACCGGCTTTAACGGGAAACTGATGTAGGTCGGGCTTGTAGCCCGACACCTGCCGCAGCAAAAACCGTCGCGCTACAAGCGCGACCTACGCCAATCCCGTCAAAAACGGTAGAGCCATAAAACTGTACAGTCTGGAGGTTTTAAGACGATGTTAGGCTTTGACCGGATTACTTTTGACCCACACATTATGGCGGGGCAAGCCTGTCTGCGAGGGATGCGCATTACAGTTTCACTTGTTGTGAATCTCGTGGCTCATGGTAAATCAGTAGAGAAGATTATTGAGGAATATCCCGATTTAGAACCTGAAGATATTCAGGCATCCTTAGAGTACGCAGCCTGGCTGGCGCGGGACAAAGTTTATATTCGCGCCCTGGAGCCCGCTGCATGAGATTTCTCGCCAATATGGGCATTTCCATGCACACCATGCTATGGTTGCGTGAGCACGGGCATGATGCGATTCATCTGCGTGAGGCGGGTTTGAGTCGCGCGGCTGATGAAGCGGTTTTAGAAAAAGCCCGGATCGAAAAGCGCGTCGTCCTGACGATGGATTTGGATTTCGGCTATCTGCTGTCCATCAGCCAAGCCCGGTTGCCGAGTGTGGTTCTATTCCGCCTGGAGGACGAGAGTTCCGAAATGGTGAATGAGCGCCTAAAAAGTGTCTTAGCCCAATGTGGTGACGATTTGGAAGCTGGCGCTATTATCTCGGTGAATGAAGAAACCATTCGGGTTAGGCGGTTGCCTATTGCTGGCGAGCCAATTGATTAACATTCATGCACGGACAAACAAGAAAACGCCGGATGGCTTCTCGCCTCCGGCGTTTTCTTTTGGGGTTTGAGATTTGGGGCTTGGGATTTCCCCGCTACTCTTCTTCGGCCTCGCCCTTCAATTCCTTCTTGTGCGCGGCAACGATGCCCTGCGCCAGATGGTTCGGCACCACTTCGTAGCGCGCGAACTCCATGCTGAACACGCCGCGCCCACCGGTGATGGAACGCAGGTCGGTCACATAGCGCTGAATCTCAGCCTGCGGCACATCGGCGGTGATGATGCTCTTGCCGCCGCCGGTGTCCATGCCACTCACGCGGGCGCGGCGGGTATTCAGATCGCCCAGCACATCGCCCATGTGGTTCTCCGGCACGGTCACTTGCACGCGCATCACCGGCTCCAGCAACATCGGCCCGGCTTTTTCCACTGCTTTCTTAAACGCCTCGCGCCCGGCCACCTCAAACGCAATCGGCTTCGAGTCCACCGGGTGCTCCTTGCCGTCATACACAATCACGCGCACGCCCTTCACCGGGTAGCCGGCAATCACGCCCTGCTCCAGCACGCTTTTCACGCCCTTCTCGATCGGGCTGAGATAACTCTTGGAGAGACTCATCCCCACCAGTTCATCGGTAAATTCAAAATCGCCTTCACGGTACGGCTCAACCCGCAACCACACCTCGCCGAACTGCCCCGCGCCCCCCGTTTGCTTTCGGTGTCGGTGCATGTCTTCGGCCTTGCGCGTGATGGTCTCGCGGTACGGCACTTTCGGCACGTCGAGGGTCAAACCTACCTGGAACTTCGACTCCGCCCGGCGGAGGGCCACGTCAATATGTTGGTCGCCCATACCTTCTAAAATGGTCTGGTGCGTGGCGGGTTCCTGCCGCCAATGCAGGGTATGGTCTTCCTCGCACAGCTTGTTGAGCGCCGCGCCCATCTTGGTCGAGTCGGCCTGGGTCTTGGGCGTGACCGCCACCGCAAAGAGCGCCGCCGGATATTGAGGCGGGTCCACGATGAGCGGATGGGCCTTGTCCCCGAGCGTGTCGCCCGTGCCCGTCACGGTGAGCTTGGCCAATACGCCGATGTCGCCCGCGTGGAGTTGCTTGATGGGGATCAGTTCCTTGCCCCGCGGGATGCCCACCGTGCCCACGCGTTCTTCCACAACCTTGCTGTGATTCCAAATCCGGTCGGTGTTGAGCGACCCGGACATCACCCGGAAATAAGTCAACTTGCCCACAAACGGGTCAGTGGTCGTCTTCCACACATAGACGCATAACGGGCTGGTGTCAGACACCGCCACATCCTCGTCACCGCTCTTGCCATGCACATGCACGGGCGGCTCCTCGGCGGGCGCCGGAAAGTAGCGACAGATGCCATCCAAAATGGGGTTAATCCCCGTGTCGGTGGCGGAGGAAGCGATGTACACCGGGATAAAGGTTCCGGCCATCACCGCTTTGTGAAACCCGCGCACCACCTCGTCTTGGGTCAGTTCCTCGCCCCCCAGATATTTCTCCACCAGCGCATCTTCGCCCTCGGCGGCGGCTTCCACCAGTTTCACGCGCGCTTCGGCGGCGGCGGCCAGATATTCCGCCGGAATATCCACAAACGTATCGCCCTTGCCCGGGCGCGCCTTCATATTCAGCAGGCCAATGACTCCCTTGAAGTTCTGCTTTTCACCCCACGGCAATTGCACCGGGACCAGTTTGGCGTGGAACGTATTCTGCACCATCTCCAACGTGCTTTGGAAGTTAGCGTTCTCGCGATCCATTTTGTTGATGACCACGATGCGCGGCAGGTGGCGCTCGTCACAATATTGCCAGGCCAATTCGGTGCCCACCTCCACGCCCGCGACCGCATCCACCACCACAATGGCGGCGTCCGCCACATGCAACGCCGACTCCAATTCGCCCACGAAGTCGGTGAAGCCGGGGGTGTCGAGAAAGTTGATTTTTACATCTTTGTATTCAATGGGGATGATGGAGGTGGAGATGGAAATCTTGCGGCGGCGTTCCTCGTCTTCGAAGTCGGAGACGGTGTTGCTCTCTTCGACTTTGCCGAGGCGGTTTACCACGCCGGTGTTGAACAAAAAGGCTTCGGCCATCGAAGTCTTGCCGGACCCGCTATGGCCGACCAAAGCAACATTCCGAATATTTTCAGTACCGTATTCCTTCATGGGGAAAATGGCCTCCGCAAATGTGGGATTTTAGGGGAAACGCGGGGATAGTAGCACGGCGAGGAGGGGTTGTCAACAAAAAACCCTTAAGCCTTCATCCACTTTTCATGGCCGCCCTCGGCGGGCGACACGCCCAACCGACATTAGACCGATCGGGCTGGTCACGTTTCGCGCACGGGTGATTTTGAGATTCAAAACTAATCCGCGCCCGCACCGCCTCGGCACCCCGCGCGGGATGCCGCCCCACGCGCCGGGGCCACGCCCTCGCGTGGGCGCGGATTAGCGGGAGTCTGAAATCCAAAACCGCATGGCGACGATGTTTCTGCCGCCCGGCAAGCGGCCTCGCCGTATGGGTTACTCGGAATGATAGGGCTTAAGGTGAGTTAGTTATCTTCAATAATTCAGATGCTCATCGGTGAAATTGACTGCGGTATAGTGGGTGCTTAAGGTGGACCCCTTTGTCAAGACAGAAAATTGGCGAGAATAAGATACATAGT
>CAYUFY010000222.1:0-8605 GCA_964443795.1 uncultured Anaerolineales bacterium
AATGGCTGGCCGCGAGTTCCGCGGACACCTAAAACGCCTGTGGAGACGCGAAGCGCGTCAGACCGAGTCATTCGGCAACTCTCACGGAAGCAGGAACCAAACATCTTTAGAGCCAGTCCTGAGCCAGTCGAAGGACTTGTCCTAAAAGGGTAAGTTTTGGAGAACGGTATCACTGGGGGCCGCGAGGGTTGGAAGGGCTGTGGGAGTCTCGCTGGGGACGAGGGTGTCTGTGGGGAGGGACGTGTCGGGTGCGATGTCGGTGGGGGTTAGGGTTGGCGGTTCGGGGAGGGGCGGAGGAGTGGCCGGGTCGGTGAGGGCCACTGTCGGGGCCGGGTCTATGGTTGGGGCGGCAGTGTCCGCATGGGCGGGAACAACGAGGTTCGGGAGCAAGACCACGCCGAGGAGCGCAGTCAACATCATAAGGGTGGCAGTCTGGCGCGGGATCCCAATCCACTTGAACATTAGCCCAGACCCCTGAGTGGCGGTTAGCCGTTCTTTCGCACCGTGTCCAAGATTTCTTTGATCTTGGCGTCGGCCTCGCCCGGCAGGAGTTGCACGGTGCCCGCGCCCCGGTGGCCGCCCCCGCCATATTCGCCCAACAATTTTCCGATATTGGTGTGGCAATCGTGTTTGAAAAGGCTGTGGCCGAGGGAGAGGGTGACGCGCCCGCCTTTGGCGTCGAAGAGCCGCGCGGCGATGTTGGTTTGCGGGTAGAGCGCATGGACGAGGAAGCGGTTGCCGGTGGGCACATCGGTGTGGCCGCGAAAATCGGTGACGACGAGGTTGCCATTCACTTGCGAGTATTTGCGAAGTGCCAGTTCAAAGGCTTCGTCGTCGCTGTGAATTTTTTGGAGCACCGTTTGCACAATGGGGTCGGCCATGATTTTCTCCGCGGGAAAATCCTTGAGCAGGCCGAGCATGTGGAAGAAATAATCCTGCCATTTGACGTTGGTCACCGTGGTGCGCGGGTCTATGGTATAGGCGAGTTTGATGTAGCCCTGCGGGTCGAGGACATCGTCGAGAGTGAGGTGCGCGCTATCGTAGCGGTCGGTGGCATCGAGGAGGGCGGCGAAGCCGGGCATGGCTGGATGGTCGGCATAGTAGTCGCCGATGAGCCGGGCGGCGGAGGGCGCCACCGCGAACTTGCCTTTGAAGCCTTGTTGCGCGCCGAGGGCTTGGGCCATTTCTTCTTCGGATTGGTGGTGGTCAAACCACAGGGCGCACCGCGGGTGGTAGGGCAGGTTGGCGATGATGGCATCGTCTCTAACCGCGACTTTGCCATCCTGCATATCGCGCGGATGGGCGAATTCGATGCCCGACAGGCTCTCGGTGGTGGTGAGGAGGACAGCGCACACGAGACCGTCCCAATCGGCGCGGGTGATGAGATACATGGAGGCTCCTCTAAGTCAGGTAAACGTGAAAGGGCGTCGGGATAATGTATTCCCGAAAGGCCGGTCAGTCTTTGGTCACGGGCAGGGTAAAGCCAAATTCACTGCCCCGACCGAGTTCGCTGGTGGCCGTGAGTTGACCACCCATCAATTCCACCAGGAGTTTGCTCAGGTGCAGGCTTAACCCCCACCCGGGGCGGTCGCGCACTACCGCGTCTTCCGAGCGAAAAAACTGGGTGAAGAGCCGGATCTGGTCGGCGGGAGCCATACCAATACCCGTATCGGCCACACTCAAGCGCACCCACCCGGACTGGGGCGCGGCGCTCAGGGTGAGGGTGCCGCCCGCCGGGGTGTAGGCCAGCGCGTTGGCGAGCAGGGACTTGAGCACCTGCACGACGCGCGCTTTGTCGGCGCGCACCGGGGGCAAGCCGGGGTGAATGTTTACGGTGAGCGCCAGCCCTTTTTCTTCAATCGGCAGTTTGAAGCCATCCACGGCTTCGCGGAGAAGGTCGGCGGGGGCGTAATCGCCAAATTCGGTTTTGAGCCGTCCGGTCTCGAGCCGCGCGATGTCGGCGAGGTTGTTGACCAGTTCGGCCATGCGCTCGACATTGTTGCGGATGGTCACGAGAAATTGTTTTTGCTGATCGGTCACCGGGCCAACAATGCCTTGCAAGAGGAGGTCGGCGTATCCCTTGATAGGGGTCATGGGGATTTTGAGTTCGTGGGTGACGATGGCGATGAATTTATTTTTGTCGGCTTGCACTTGCTGGAGGGCGGCGGTGAGCCGGACGGCTTCCAGGATCAGCGCGGCTTGTTCAGCGAGGCGCACGAGGAACTCCTCGGCGGCATAGGTGAAGGGATCGTCCCCCGGGCGGGCGACGGCGATAACCGCGCGCACCACCCCGCCGCGCAGGACGGGGACGACCACCCGTGAGGCGTTGACTTCGTCATGGGTGGCGGTGCGCTGAGGCTCGCCGGTGGTTAAGGCCTGCCGCGCCAGAGGGTCGTCGCCCGGTGGGGGCACCTCCACCGCGCGGCCGGAGAGGGTTTTGGTCACGACGGAGGCCAGCGCTCCCGCATCCGCCAGACCGACCCAGCCCACCGTCGCGTGGGTGTGGGTAATCGCATAGGTGAGGGTGGTTTGCAACAGGGTGGCGAGGTCAGGCGTGGTGCTCAGGTCACGATTGAATTGCTGGAAGGCTTGCAGATCGGTCACGCGCGCATTCAGGGCCTGGGCGGTGTGCGTGTGGAGGCGCGCGTTTTCGATGGCGATGGCCGCGGGCGCGGCAAAGGCGCTGAGGTAGTCCAGATCGGGCGCACGGAATTTGGCGGAGCGGGCGGGGTTGTCCACATAGATGACGCCGGTGCTTTGCCCGCGCGACCGGAGCGGCACGGCCATGAATGACCGCAAGACAAAGGGCGGGCTATCGGGGCGGCGCTCAAAGAGCGTGTGGGTCTGCGAGTTGGTGGTGAGGATGGGCGCGCCGTTTTGCGCGACGCTGTAGATAAGGGTGCGGCTGATTTGGAATTCAAATTCGGTGAGTGCGTCCCCCGATGATGACCGGGCCAGATGAAACACCAACCGCTCGTTTTCTTCATCCCATAGCATGAGGAAGCCGCGCTCGGCGCCGGTGAGGCGCAGGGCCGCATCCAGCACCAGGGCCAGGGTTTCACTCAGGTCAAGCGAGGCGCTCAGGCTTTGCGACACCTCATAGAGCATGGCCAGGCGGGCGTTTTCGGGGCGGGCGGGGTCGGCGACGAGGGGAGCGGTGGGCATGAGGCTATTATAGTCCGAGTGAAAAAAAGCAGGGGTAGGTTAATTCGTGGGCGAATACACACAGTTTGAAGCCACCGTATCCCACCAATCGAACTGCGTCGTGGAACAGACGCGCGGGTCCTGTGTGGTTCCGGTGTCTACAATCGCAACGACAATTTCATTACCCTTGGCCACGCCGATGACATCCCCGGCGCGCAAGCCGACGAGATTGTAGTAGAGCACACTGGGGTTGTTATGTTGAACATAGCGCTCTCCAGCATCGAGCGAGTTATAGAGCGCCACCAAGTTCGGGTCAACACATAGATTGATGATATGCACGGTGTACCCTTTCGCCGCTGAGTCCGCTGGTTCCATGTGCAAAGCAATACTGTCGGTGTCGGCGAAGAGGACGACCGAGCTCCCCACGCCAAGACCGTCGCTGAGTTGGCGGGCATGGGTGGGTGCGCGGAGGGTCTCACCTTGCGTGGTCTGCAAACCAAGCGCAGTGACTGAGGGATTGGTGACCGGTGTACCACGCGTGCCGGGAGAAGGCGAAGTTGCCCAATCCCAGTTATTGATTTGATACACCTGACTAAAGACCGGGAGCCGCGCCGGGTTGAACAACGAACCAAACTGCGGTGGCATCTGATCATCGGGAGTTGAAATGGTCAGGACATTGAAACTCTTGGCGTTGCCCCCGGGGGCCGCCTGATATCCGCGCAGGTCTTGCAGGTTCTTGTCAGCATGGTCATCGGCCGGGCGGATGACCGCATCCGTTTCGGTCTGGAACACCCCTTGCTGGAGATAGGAGTTAGCGGAGGTGGTCGGGCAAGAGAATGTGGGTGTCGGATCTTTTCTTATCAACGGTAGATACAATGGTGTACCCGCCAAAGGCACAATATCAGCCTGTGCATTAGGCAACTGCGCGGTAGCAAGAATCAGTGTGCCAATGAGCATGATAAAACTGAGGGTGATAAACAAACGCTTGGGCATAAAAGTATCCTTTCCAAATAGTGGTAGGGCTAAACTACGACTCGCCCCGCTGAGAACGATAAAACGCGCACAACTTCTTCAGTATACACCGCTCACATTCCGGCTGGCGCGCGT
This sequence comes from uncultured Anaerolineales bacterium, assembly GCA_964443795.1. Classification (GTDB taxonomy): domain Bacteria; phylum Chloroflexota; class Anaerolineae; order Anaerolineales; family UBA6663; genus DATDRS01. The sequence goes on from CAYUFY010000222.1 coordinate 4,252, forward strand.
GGCACACCTCGCGCCCGTGCCGGATGAGATTCAAATGCCCGGCGGAATACGTGGCGGGCGGCAGGAGAGCTTCAAAATAAGCGTGGCAATCTTCCGCCGACATGGTCTCGGGGCGCAGGCCCAACCGCCCGGTCACGCGATGCACATGCGTGTCCACCGGAAAAGCGGGCAGGCCCAGCGAGAAGAGCAGGACGATGGCGGCGGTCTTCGGCCCCACCCCGTTGAATTTGGTCAGCCAGACGCGGGCCTCGGCCACCGGCCACGCTTTGAGAAACTCCAAATCCAGCGTGGCACGCTCGGCGGTGATGGCCCGTAACACTTGCTGGATGCGCGGTCCCTTCTGATTGGCGAGGCCCGCCGGGCGGATGGCGTCCACCACCGCCGGGGTGGAGGCATCCCGCACGGCCTCCCACGTTGGGAACTTGGCGCGCAACGCCTCAAACGCGCGATCCCGATTCACATCATTGGTGTTCTGCGAGAGAATGGTGCTGATCAACTCGTCAATGGCCGGGAGCGGGTGGCGCCACACCGGTTCGCCATAGGCGGCGAGCAAAGTCTCATGCACTTTGAGCGCACGGCGGGCTAACGTGGCGTTGTTTTTAGACATGGTCAGTCTATTTTAACCCGCGTTCGGGTTAAGGCCAAAATTAAAAATCTCAAGCCAACAATCGGTTATACCGCGCCAGCACCGCCTGCGTCTCCGCGTGAGGGAGCGCGACGACGGTGTGTCCCTCCCGGCCCGTCATGGCCTCGGCGGCGACCAACGCGTTGAGAATGGCCTCCTCGGTCGCCAGCACCGTGGCGCTAAACAATGGTGTGAGTTTGTCGTTCGGCCACATTGTCACTTGCGCGGTGTGGGTCGCCGGGCGCGCCACCCCGGGGTTGGCGGTGGAAAACGCCAAAAAAATATCGCCCGAACTATTGGCCGCAACGCCGCCGGTGCGCGCCAACCCCAGCGCCGCGCGTTTGGCCACCCGCTTGAGTTGGTGCGCCAGCAACGGCGCGTTCGTGGCGACCACGATGATGATGGAGCCCCGGTCGTTGTCGAGGTCAACCCCGCGACTAAACGGCGCCGCGGCGGTGAGCGCGCGCCCGACGGGTACGCCCGCGATCTGGAGTTGATACCGCGCCCCGAAGTTAGCCTGCACCAGCACCCCCACCGTATAACCGCCGTCACGCTCGGCCAGCACGCGCGAGGCCGTGCCCGTGCCGCCCTTGAATTCGTAACAAATCATCCCCGTGCCGCCGCCCACATTGCCCTCGGCCAGTGGCCCGCTGGCCGCCGTCTCCAGCGCCTGCTGAGCGTGCGCGGCGGTGACATGAAAGCCATTGATGTCGTTGAGATAGCCATCATACGTCTCGGCCACCAGCGGGTACGAATAGGGCTGGAACAACTTGCCAGTGGCCACCTGCCACGCCACCACCGCATCACGCACCACGCCCACGCTGTGGGTATTGGTGATCATCACCGGCCCCTCCAAAAAACCCGATTCGTCAATCCAAGTCGTGCCAGTCATCTCGCCATTGCCATTCAGCGGGAACCACCCCGCGAACACCGGGTCGGCGCTGGCCCGGCCGCGCGGCAAAATGGCCGTCACCCCGGTGCGAACCGCATGCGCACCCTCACCCGCGATCAACGTGGTATAGCCCACCTCTATTCCGGGCACATCGGTCAGGGCATTCCAAAGACCGGGCTGACCATCGAAAGGGATGTTTAGATCGCGGGCGCGTAGTGGCATGGAATTCTCCAAAGCGGCGGTTGAATAGGCATATGCTTCAAAGTATAACCCTATCCTCTATATAAGGTGACAGTCACTGGGCGCACTGAGATTCGGCTCTCACATAACCCATTAACGCCCAGTGACTGTCACCTAAAATCAGTTTCCCAACCGCAAGCCTGTGCTATACTGCCCGCACCTCGTCCTAAAATCGCGCTCACGCAGGAGCTTCCCCATGCCCGACTTAATGACTGCCGTCATAAAACCCCGTCCCGGCGCGGGTCTCGAACTCACCCAACGCCCCATCCCCGCCTACGGCCCCAACGAAGTCCTGGTCAAAATCAAAGCCGCCTCCATCTGCGGCACCGACTTGCACATTTACAAGTGGGACAAATGGGCCGAAAGCCGCATTCATCCGCCGGTGATTGTAGGCCACGAGGTGTGCGGCGAGGTCGTGGCGCGCGGCGACATGGTTAAAGAACCCAATGTGGGCGACTTCGTCTCACTCGAAAGCCATGTCATCTGCAACACCTGCGCCTACTGCCGCACCGGGCGCGGCCACATCTGCCAAAACACCCGCCTCATCGGCGTGGATCGCGATGGGGGCTTCGCCGAATACATCGCCATTGACGCGCAAAATGCCTGGATCAACCCGCCCGACATGCCCATCGAAGTGGCGGTGTTGCAAGAGAACTTCGGCAATGCCGTGCACACCGCCTTCACCGCCGACCTCGTCTCCAAAAAAGTGCTCATCACCGGTTGTGGCCCGGTGGGCATCATGACCATCGCCGTGGCCAAAGCCGCCGGCGCGCGCGCCATCTACGCCACCGATGTCAGCGAGTATCGCCTCGACCTGGCGCGCAAGATGGGCGCGAACGTCACGGTCAACGCCAAACGCGGCAATGTCATTGAAGATATTCGCGCCGCCACCGATGGCGAAGGCGTGGATGTTCTGCTCGAAATGTCCGGCGTGCCCAGCGCCATCGAGCAAGGCTTCACCCTGCTCAAGCCCGGTGGGGATGCGGTGCTCCTCGGTGTGGCGCCGGGACCGTTCACCTTTGACTGGAATCATCACATTGTCTTCAAAGCCGCGCGCGTCTTTGGTGTGAGTGGGCGCAAACTGTGGGAGACCTGGTATCAACTGCGCGGCCTCATCCGCTCCAAAGCCGTTGACCTTCAACCCGTGGTCACCCACCGCTTCCAACTCGCCGAATACGATCAAGCCTTCGAAGTCATGGCCTCAGGCGAGAGCGGAAAGATTGTGTTATTTCCTTGAAAAGTAAAAAGTGATGCGTGACCACCCTATCACTTTTTATTTTTCACCCCAGCATGAAACGCCTCCTCCCTTTTTTATTCACTCTGCTTATAACCAGCTGTGCTTCCGCCGACCCCACCCTCGTGGCCCGCGCGGTGGAAGCGACCCTCACGGCGGTCATCACCCCCACGCCCATTGTCGTCGTGGTCACAGCGGCGGGTGGGCAACCGCTCCCTACCGTTACCGAGGCCGTGAGCGGGCAACAAACCCAGGCCGCCGCCACCTTGACTTTGGCCGCCTCACCAGAGGCCCCGGCGGGGACGCCCACCCTCGCGGCCCCAACCAGTACGGGCGTTCAATTAAACGCCCCTACCCCCACCTCATCGGTCAGCGCCACCCTCACCGCCTCACCCACCCCAACCGCCTCCCCACTCCCTAATCCCGCCTCCCTCACCCCGCCCGCCTTCATCGGCGACAGCCTCTACACCGACGACTTCACCCAGCCGCAACTCTGGCCCGCCAGCGATGATGCCACCCAACGCATTGGCGTCGCCGAAGGGCAACTCTCCATCACCCTCAAAACCGCCGACCGCTTCACCCTCATCTACGACATCAAACGCCGCGCCGGGAACTTCTATGCCTCCACGCTCAGCACCGCTTCGGCCTGCAAGTTCCGCGACCGGCACGGCTTGCTCTTCCGCCTGCAAGGGCCGAGCGATTACTATCAATTTGAAGTGGATTGCGACGGGCGCTATCGGCTCGCCAAAATCGTTGGCGGCGCCCTGACCGCGCTCAAAGACTGGACGCCCAACGCGGCCATCCTCAAAGGCGAAAACGCGCGCCATCTGCTCGGCGTACGCGCGCAAGGCGACACACTCGAAATCTTTGTCAACGGCGTGTCGCTGACACAAATCACCGACAGCACTTTTAGCGAAGGTGGTTTCGGCTTCTACGCCGGTGCCGGGCTCTCGACCACCTACACCGCCACCTTTGACGACCTGCAAGTCTGGGAACTAAAACCATGAAGCGCTTTTTGAGATTAAAGATTAGCGATTTGAGATTTGGGTTTTGGATTTTGGGGTTTGGGATTTTCATTTCGGCCTGCCAACTCGGCGTGCGCCAAACGATTGTGCCTCCGGTAGCCACGACCTCGGCCCCCGTGGTTGTGTCCACGGTTCAGGGCGAAGGTCCGGCCCCCAGGCTGACGGCTCTCCCGCCCACTGCGACTCTGCCGCCCCCCAGCGCGACGCCATCCGTCAGCGACACCCCGGCCCCGGCGGCCTCGCCCACCCCCGCCCCCCCCCTCGGCGTGGGCGCGATCGATCCGCAGCATCTCGAGGAACTGGGCCGGCGTCAGCCAGCGCCGCTGGTCGACCAGGCC
>CAYUFY010000223.1:0-8596 GCA_964443795.1 uncultured Anaerolineales bacterium
TTAGTCTAAATTTTAAAAACGCTCTTAAGTCGTTTCAAGGAGATCACAGGAAGTTTCCAGAAATCTCCAAGCATTTCCAATGCGCTTTTTAAGGGCATTATGGCAACCTCCTTGAAATCGGTTAAGAGCGTTTAAAAATAGCAAGATATTTAACTTTCCAATATTGGAAGGCCTGGGTTGTATTCTCTGTAGTTTACGAAAGCCCCCTGATGGTTCGACGATCGCTCACCCTGCCGAAGCGGGCGGGCTTCGACCGGCTCAACCCGCGCTTTGCGTGAAGCCCTGGCCTGGTTATAACCCCACCTATAAAGCCTGGGTTTGATTGAAACCTTTGTGGGGTTTACCAGCCGCGTGCAAGGTTTTGGCAATAATTTCGGCTTGCCGGGGGTGGTGGCAAAAATGGCCGCTCCCAAAATCCACCACATAAGGGCACCGCCAGGGGCGCAACACCTGGCATTCGGCAAAGCCTTCAATACCCAGATCGCGCGCGCGGCAGATTTCCCATTGGGGCAGGAGGGGGATTAGGTTCGGGTCGAATTCAGTTGACATGGGTTGGATCAGGGTGAATTAATTAATCATATCCGCCAAACCCGACAGGGAAGATTAGGGAATGTTGGGAATGGTTGGGGCTGGCCGGGGGGCATTCGTCAGCCCCATCCGCAATCAGTTACAATTCCTGTTAACTCATCATGTCGCGTTCTCATCTCCGTCTGGCCTGGGTGTTATTGAGTGGCGTCTTGCTGGCCGCGCTCCTGTGGCCGCGCGCCGCCGCGCCCCGCCGCTTCTCTCCTCGTTCCCCCATTACCAATTACCAATTACCATCCCTCAATTCCATCCCTCACGCCTCCACCCCCATCATTCTCACCCCCGCCGCCTTTGGCCTCACCCCGCCGCTGGCGGAGATCAAAGACCTGCCCAAAGACGCAATCGAGCTTGACCGGGAAGAGGATGAGGCGCGGGTGTTGTTAAAAAGCAACCCGCCGCTGTTTGACCTGTTGCGCGCCCCAGCCGCCGCCGACCCTGTGGGGCAGACCCGGCCCGGCGCGTTGGCCATGCCCGCGCCACTGGCCAACTTCGACGGCAACACCAATCTCGACGGCCTCTACCCCCCCGACACCAACGGCGATATCGGCTACGACCCGGCCACCGGCAAACGCTACTACTTTCAATGGGTCAACCTCCACTACGCCGCCTGGGATGTGACCAACCCGCTCGCGCCCACGCTGGTTATTACCCCCACGGCGGGCAACGGCAACGACCTGTGGCAGGCGACCTTGCCCGCCTCCAAATGCGCCAACAGCAACAGCGGCGACCCGCTCGTGCTGTTCGATGAGCAAGCGCATCGGTGGCTCATCAGCCAGTTCTCCATCAACGCCGTGGGCGGCTTCACGCCCTATCATCAATGCGTCGCCGTCTCGCAGACTGCCAACCCGGCCGGCAGTTGGTACGTTTACGACTATCAATATCAAGACGGCACCACTTGGTTCAACGACTACCCCCACTTCGGCATTTGGCCCGACCCGACCTATAACGCCTATTTCATGACCGTCCACCAGTTCACGACCAGTAGTGCCTGGTTGGGGCAGGGCGTGGCCGCCTTCGAGCGCGCCAAACTGCTCACCGGCGATGCCTCGGCCAAACTTATCGTCTTTGATCTCTACAGCGTGAACAACAACTATGGCGGCATGTTGGCCGCCGACCTCGACGGGCCGCCGCCCCCCGCCGGGACCCCCGGCCTCTTCTTCGAAGTGGACGATCAAGCCTTCACCTCGGCCCTTGGCCCCGATGCCATCCGGGTGTGGGAATTCCGCGCCAACTGGGTTACGCCCGCCGCTTCCACCTTTGGGGTGGGGGGCGACCCTAATTATGTGTTGACCGTCGCCAACTACACCACCCTGGCGTGTGTCATCTCCGGGAGTGGCCTGTGTATTCCACAACTTGGCACTGCGCAAAAACTCGATGCCCTCGGCGACCGCCTCATGCACCGCGCCGCCTTCCGCGACTTTGGCGGGCACCAATCAGTGGTGCTTAACCACACGGTTGATGCTGGTTCGGGTATCGCCGGTATTCGCTGGTACGAACTGCGCCGCGACCCCGGCTCGGGCGCGTGGAACATTCACCAACAAAGCACTTACGCGCCTGATAGCACCCACCGCTGGATGGGCAGTATGAGCATGGACAAAGACGGCAACCTCGCCCTCGGCTACAGCGTCTCCAGCGCCTCAATGTATCCCGCCATCAGTTATGTCGGGCGGCTGGTCACAGACACGCTCAGCACCCTCACTCAGGCCGAGGCTACCCTCTATGCGGGCACTGGCGCACAAACCGGCACCGCCGGGCGTTGGGGCGATTACGCCAACCTCAGCGTTGACCCGCAGGATGGTTGCACCTTCTGGTTCACCACCGAATATCTGGCCAACACGACTACCAATGCCTGGCGCACCCGCATTGCTTCATTTGCCTACCCCTCCTGCTTATCCGGCGTGAGCCGTGGCATCCTCACCGGCACGGTTACCGATGCCATCACCAGCGCGCCCATTGTGGGCGCACAAATCAGCGCGGCGCGTGTGGCGGGCGTGGATAGCTACACCGCCTATAGCGGCATCGGCGGTGGCTATCAACTCAACGGCCTCATCTCCGGCACCTACACCCTCACCGCCAGCGCCAACGGCTACAACCCGCTCACCCTCGCCAACCTCGCCATTTCCGACTCTATCACGCTCACCCAAAACCTCAGCCTAACGCCTCTGCCCACCACCGATCTGGCCCTCACCCAAACCATCGCGCCGCCACCCGTGATTGCCGGCGCGCTCTTCTCGGTGACATTGAGCGCCACGAACAACGGCCCGCTGGCGATTTCGACCACCGTGACTTTGCGGGCGATGTGGGACGCCCCCGGCGGAGGCGCGACCCTGAGCGACTTCGCTTCGCCGGGTTGGGCCTGTGCCCCGGCGGCCTCGGCGTTAACTTGCACACTCCCCGCCCTCGGCGTGGGGCTGGCCCCGGACGTTGTTCTCACCCTCACCGCCCCGGTCACCTCCGGCGCTTTCCTCAATTCGGCCACGCTCGCCGCCGTCATCTCCGATACCAACCCGCTTAACAACACTGCGGTTACCACCACTACTTTACAGGCGCGCGTCAATCTCTCGGTCACGCACAGCGGCCCGGCCAGCACACTCCCCGGCGGCCCACTGGTTTACACTATCCACGCCGCCAATAGCGGGCCTAGTTCACTGCTCATCGCGCACGCCTCCAGCTTCACCAGTTCCACCCCCATCATTATTACTGATGCTTTGCCCGCTATCCCCTATCCCTCCAGCCTCGCGGTCTCAGGGTTATCCTCGCTCATCACCCTCTCCGCCAGCTTGTTCAACTTCAACCACACCTGGCCGAACGATGTGGATGTACTGTTGGTCGCGCCCACCGGTCATAAACTTCTGCTCATGTCCGACGCGGGTGGCGGGAGCGGTTCAGCCACGACCAACGTCACCCTCACCTTGAATGATGCCGCGCCAGCGTTTTTGCCCAACGCGGGCAGTCTGGTCTCGGGCATATATAAACCCACGAACTTTGACACCACCTCCGATGTTTTCCCCGCGCCCGCGCCGGGCGCGCCGTATCTCACCACCCTGGCGGGTTTGGTCGGACTGAATCCCAGCGGACTCTGGCAGTTGTATGTGCGCGATGATTGGGAGAAGGATAGCGGTGCTATCAATGGCGGCTGGGGTTTGAATCTCACGGGCTACGTCAGCACCCTGCTAATCACTGACACTTTGCCCGCGGGCGCGAGCTTGGCGGGTTATTCCGGCGCGGGGTGGAACTGCTCGGCCATTGGCGCGGTGGTGACTTGCACCGCGCCCAACTTTACGCTGGGCCTCGCGCCCGATTTAATCATCACCGCCACCGCGCCCAGCGCGCCGGGTGTCTTTACCAACACCGTCTCCATTGGCTCGGCCCTCTCCGGTGATGTGAACCTCGCTGATGATTTCGCGGTTGTCACCACAACTATTGGGGTGGTGCGCGGGGTGGCCCTCGCGCCGGTGACGAGCACCCTCAGCGGCGCGGCGGGGCAAACCCTCACGCACACTACGCGCCTCACCAACACTGGCAACCTCACCGATACCTTCACGCTCATCTTGAATGGTCAGACCTTTACTACCACCGCGCCCTCAGCGCTGACCTTAGGCCCCAATGTGGGCGCTGACCTGGTGGTGACCGTGACCATGCCCTTTACGGCTATGCCCGGCCAGCGCGACTCGGTGACCCTAACCGTGACCAGCCAAGCCGACCCAACGCAGACGGCCAGCGTCACGCTGACCACCTCGGTGCCTTTGTTGCTATACTATTTCCCGATGGTTATGATTTCTCCTTAATCTGTATTGGTCAGGAGTTAGCCGAACACTACCTTGCTTGAGGGTTGCCTACGAAACACGCTCAAATGTGGCCGGGCAGCAAAAGCGAGATTGTTCAACTATCCGTTGACCATTACAGATTTCTCCTTAATCATAACCACTCAGCCTGACATTCTTTGGAACGCTGACTCTTGCACCGCCCACATGGGCAGGGGGAACGCTGATTAGACTGATTTTCGCTGAGCATTCAAAAATTTGGTTCTACCGGATTGAATGGGAAAGTGCTGTAGGTCGGGCTTGCCGCCCGACACCTCACGCGGTGAAAACCGTCGCGCTCCAAGCGCGACCTACGCAATCCCGTCCAAAACGGTAGCGCTAAAAATTTAAAATCAGCGCCGTCTGGGTTTTCAGCGAAATCAGCGTTCCCTTGCATGGCTTGAGCCTCTAATCCCCTCATGTCCCTCACCCTCACCAGCCCCTCCAACCCCAAGCTCAAGCAAATCCGCGCCTTGCGCCAGCGCAAAGAACGCGCGGCCAGCGGTTTGGTGGTGGTCGAGGGCATCCACCACGTCGGGGAAGCCGTGGCCGCCGGGGCGCAGATCGAATATCTGTGTTACGCGCCCGATTTATTGGAGAGCGAGTTTGCGCGCGACCTCATCGAACAACAATCGGCGCTCGGTGTTCCGTGCTATGCGACGACCCCTCAAATTTTTGAATCATTGGCTGAAAAAGATAACCCGCAGGGACTCTTAGCAGTAGTTCATCAACGCCTCCTGACCCTTGACACTTTGACACCCGACACTTTCCCCTGGGGGGTGGCGCTGGTCGCGCCGCAAGACCCCGGCAATGTCGGCGCGATTTTGCGGACGATTGACGCGGTGGGGGCGAGCGGATTGGTATTACTCGACAATGGCGTGGATGTGTATCACCCGAGCGCGGTGCGGGCCAGCATGGGCACGGTTTTTCACCTGCCGGTGGTCGCGGCCTCGTTCGCCGCTTTTACCGAATGGGTTAAACAACATCGCTACCACCTCTACGGCACTTCGGTGCGCGGGAGTAGCGATTATCAAGCCGTCGCTTATGCGCGACCAGCGATTCTATTGTTGGGGAGTGAACAAAAAGGCCTTAGCGCCGAACACCTCGCCGCCTGTGACACCCTCATCCGGTTGCCCATGCGGGGGCGGGTCAGTTCGCTAAATCTCGCGGTGGCCGCCGGGGTGATGTTGTATGCGATGGCGAAAGTGACGAGTGACAAGTGACGGGTGGCTAGCTGAGTCTTCATGTCGCATGTCACTTGCCACATTAATCTCTCAACGCTGTCATCGGCACCACTTTGCCGCCGTCTTCGCCGAGTTCGTGAAAGCGGCGTTTAAGCGCGGCTTCCACATAGGGCGGCACCATGGAGCTGGCATCGCCCCCCAACGAAGCAATCTCGCGCACCGTGGTGCTACTGAGGAAACTGTGTTCCTCGTTGGTGATGAGCGACACGGTTTCGATGTCGTTGATGAGCCGATGATTGGCCAGCGCCATGCGGAACTCGAATTCAAAATCCGAAAACACGCGCAGGCCCCGCACGATGACTTTGGCCCCCACGGTGCGGCAGAACTCCACGGTCAGGCCGCTATAGCCGACCACCCGCACATTGCCCAACCCCATTTGTGTGACAGCTTCATTCACTAAAGACATCCGCTCTTCCGGGGAAAAGACCAGTGACTTGAGCGGCTTGTCATAGACGGCCACCAATAATTCTTCGAACAGCGTGGACGCGCGCCGCGCAATATCCATGTGGCCGTAGTGGATGGGGTCGAACGTGCCGGGGTACACCGCGAGAATTTTCATATCAACTCACATCCCCCGCGCCGGGTTCCCAAAACTTGGCCAGGTTTTCGGCCAGAACTTGATGTTCCGGTAGGGTCAGCGTGGAGTCTTGGGCAAAGAGCAGTTGGGCTTCGCGGCGGGCTTTTTCAATCGTGGTCACGTCGCTGAGCTGGGCCATGTGCAAGGGCGCGAAGCCGGCCTGCCGGGTGCCGAGAAAATCGCCGGGCCCGCGCAATTCCAAATCTTTTTCGGCCAGCACAAAGCCATCTTGCGATTGCTCCATCGCGGTTAACCGCGCATCGGGGCCGGGCGTGGGGGAATCGGAAACGAGGAGGCAGTGGGAGGCGTGCGGTCCGCGCCCGACGCGCCCGCGGAATTGGTGCAGTTGCGCCAGCCCGAAGCGGTTGGCACCATCAATGAGAATCACGCTGGCATTCGGGATGTCCACGCCCACTTCCACCACCGAGGTCGAAACCAGAATTTGATATTCGCCCGCGCGGAAGCGGGTCATCACGTCGTCTTTCTCATCCGGTTTTAGGCGCCCATGCATCAACCCTAACTTGAAGTCGGGGAAGGCTTCTTTTTGCAGGCGCGCATGTTCGCTGACGGCGGCTTTGGCGTCGCTAGTCTCCGACTCCTCGACCAGCGGGAAGATGAGGAAGGCCTGGCGGCCTTGCTGGACCTGGCTACGAATGAAGCCATAACCGCGTTCGCGCTGATTGGCCGGGAGCAAGTGCGTGGCGATGGGCTGGCGGCCGGGGGGCATCTCGTCGAGCACCGACAGATCGAGGTCGCCGTACACCGACAGGGCGAGGGTGCGCGGGATGGGGGTGGCCGTCATCACCAGCAGGTGCGGGTTCGCGCCTTTGCTTCGCAGGGCGGCGCGTTGGGCCACGCCAAAGCGATGTTGTTCATCCACCACGGCCAGGCCGAGGCGGGCGAACTCCACCGGGCTTTCGATGAGCGCGTGCGTGCCGATGACAATTTTGATCTCGCCCGATTTAAGCCCCGCATAAATCTCTTCCTTTTCGGCGGCGGGGGTGGCGCCTTGCAATAAGCGAATGGTGCTCGGTTGGCCGAGGCTGGGGGCCAACAATTCCGAGAGGTTGCGGTAATGTTGCTCGGCCAGGATGCTGGTTGGGGCCATGAGGGCGGCTTGCGCCCCGGCGTGCGCGGCCAGTAAGAGGGCGGCGGCGGCCACCACAGTTTTGCCCGACCCCACATCGCCTTGCAGGAGGCGGTTCATAGGCGCGGGCCGGGCCAGATCACTACGAATGTCGGCCAGGGCGCGGACTTGCGCGCCGGTGAGACGATAGGGCAGGGCATTCACAAAGGCCAGCCAGGCTTCATCGCCAATGGTGAGCGGGGCCGTGCTGAAGGATTGCCATTCCTGCCGCTGGCGCAGAACCCCAAGCTGTAAGAGCAGGAGTTCGTCAAATGCCAGGCGGTGTTGCGCGGCGGCGAGTTGGGCATCACTATCGGGATAGTGAATCTGTTTGAGCGCTAACCGGAGCGGCAGTACCCCCGCGCGGGACAACATCTCCGGCGGCAACGGGTCAATTTCTTGGTCCGCCCAGCGGTCAGTGACTTGAGCGACAATGCGTCGGACGGCTTGCTGGCTGAGGCCGGCCGTCAGGCGATAGATCGGGACAATGCGCCCGGCGTGGAGCAGGTCGCGGTCAAGATATTCCCAGTCGGGGTTGGTGAGGGTGAAGCGGCCCAGATATTGTTGAATGCGGCCGGCGACCACAATTTGTTTGCCGACGCTGAGGTCGCGTTGTAGCCACTGCGATGCGTTGAAGTAAGTCAGCTCGATGGCCCCGGTGGCATCGGATAAGACGACTTTGAGCGCGCCCTGCGGGCTGTTGCGGAAGCGGCGTATTTGCGAGCTGGTGATGGTGCCAATGATGGAACACTCCTCGCCATACTCCAGGCGATTGATGGTTTTCATCTTGGAGTAATCATCATAGCGGCGCGGGTAGAAGTGGAGGAGGTCGCGCAGGGTGTTCAGGCCAAGGCGTTGAAAGTTCTTGAAGGTCTCCGGGCCAACTTTGAAGAGGACCGTGAGCGGCGCATCAAGCCCAGCGTTCGGGTTGAGCGGCGTGTCCACTTTGAGCGGGCGCGGGTTCTGCTGACGGCGCGGGCGCGGGTCAAGCGGTTCTTCGGTGAAGGTGCTGAACTCGGAGCGCCGTTGCGGTGGGGGCTGGGGTGGCCCTTTGGGTTTGGCTTTTTGTTTCGGCTTGGGTTTCCCGGCGGGCTGACTGGGTTTAGGCGCGGGGGGATTGGGCGCGGACGGAGTTGAAAGATTGGGTGATTGAGCGCTGGGCGGGGTGGGTGATTCAATCGGCGTCGCGGGTTGCGGCGCGGGCGCAGTTTCCGCGCTGGGCGCGGGGAGCGGTGCGGTGGGGGCCGCCGCCACTGGGGGG
>CAYUFY010000224.1:0-8584 GCA_964443795.1 uncultured Anaerolineales bacterium
TCTTGGTAGCCTAATTTGGGCAAAATCATGGTGTCAGGTGGGCGCATTCGGCACTTAAAAAAACAGGGTTTTGCGGCGCCCACCTGACAGGTCTAGCCATCACTTACTTTGTTACCACTACCAAATCTCGAATGCACCCCCTTGACTGTGTCATGCTCGCGCGCTGGTGAGGCTGAGATTCAAAACTAATCTGCGCCCGGACATTCCCGGTATCCCATGCGGGATGCCGTTAAACGCACGAGGCCACGCACCCCATTCGGGAGCGGATTAGCCGGAGTCTAACATCTAAAACCCTGTCGGCTTGTCATGCCCGCGCGCTCGTAGCGGGCATCCAGCGCGTTGGGTAAAAGCACGCTTTTCAGTTACATCCAACTGGATGCCCGCTAAAATCATGCGGCATGACCGACTCGCCTTGGGGTGGGGCGCTCCGGCTTTTTTCCGCACCTTTCTTCTTTGTGTTTCCTTCGCGCGCATCCGTTGCGGTCTTTGTGGCAAGGCCGGAATCTTTACCCCATCATCTGCCCCGCACTAAACAGACTCCCCGGCAGGGGGCTTTTCCCTCTCAGGCGGACAAACCTTTTTCCTATCCACATCGTGTAATATAATTTATCTTATATTACACGATGTATGGCATAAAAAGCCCTTCCGAAAGCCAGCCGAATCGCCCCTTCCAGTGCTTCGCCCAAAAATAAACCATTGGGTAACAGGGCTATTGTCAAACAACTTCGCCCCCTACAAACCACGCGTCAACAACGCCAATACCACCCCCCCCGCCACCACGCTCCCCAACTGCCCCGCGGTGTTCGCGCCCATGGCGTGCATGAGCAGGAAATTCTCGAAGTCGTATTCCTGCCCCATCCGCTGGACAATCCGCGCGGACATGGGAAACGCGCTGATGCCCGCCGCGCCGATGAGCGGGTTGAATTTGCCGCCCGATAGCACATAAAGCAGTTTGCCGAACAACACCCCACCCGCTGTGTCCAACACAAACGCCAGCAAGCCCATGCCCAAAATGAGCAACGTGTCGAGCTGGATAAAGCTCGCGCCAGCCATGGTGCTACCGATCACCAACCCTAGAAATAACGTGGCGACATTGGCGATTTCGTTTTGGGCGGCGCGGCTCAAGCGCTCCACCACGCCCGCCTCGCGCAACAAATTGCCGAGCATCAGCGCCGAGATGAGCGGCGAGGCCACCGGGGCCAGCAACGAGATGAGAACGGTCACCACAATCGGGAACAGCACCCGCACCGGGCGCGAGACCGGGCGTTCGCTATACGGCATCCGCACCCGGCGCTCGGCGTCCGTGGTCAACCACCGCATCACCGGCGGCTGAATGATGGGCACCAACGCCATATAGCTATAAGCCGCCACCGCAATCGGCCCCAACAAATGCGGCGCCAACTTACTGGCAACATAAATGGCCGTCGGCCCGTCAATCGCGCCGATAATGCCGATGGAGGCGGCCTCGTTCAGATCGAAGCCCAACGCCAGGGCCAGCAACAACGTCCCGAAAATACCAAGTTGCCCGGCGGCCCCCAGCAGGGCCATGCGCGGGTTTTCCATCAAGGGGCCAAAGTCAGTCATCGCGCCCACGCCGATAAAAATCAACAACGGAAACAACTCGGTCTGCACCCCGGCCCGGTACAAAATTTCCAACCAGCCGCCCGTTTCGGTCACGCCGGTCAGCGGCAGGTTCGCTAGGATCGCGCCGAAGCCAATCGGCAGGAGCAACATCGGCTCATATTCGCGCGCTACCGCCAAATAAATCAACAGCCCCCCAGCCAGCATCATTACGCCGTTTTGCCAGGTGAGGTGCAGGATGGCTTGCAAGAGCGTGGTTAGTTGATTGAAATCCATGTTGCCTCATTCGAACGTGACCAGCACATCACCGTGAGCCACGGCTTGCCCGGCGGCCACGGTCACGGCGGCCACCACGCCTGCGCGCGGCGAGCGAATGGCGTTCTTCATTTTCATCGCTTCGAGGGTGAGCAGGGTTTGACCCACCGCCACCGTCTCGCCGGGCTTGACTTCCACTGCCACGATGTTGCCCGGCATGGGCGCGTGGATGGTGTTGGCATTTGATGCCGGCGCTTTCGATTGGGGCGAGACCGGTTTGACCGCGCTCACCACGGGTTGCGGTTCCCGCACCGATTCGGCGGCCACCAGGGATTTGACCGTGACCTCATAGGTTTGGCCGTTGACCCGCACACTCACCTGCGCCCCGCGCGGTTCACCTATTTCCACCACATACGTTTGACCATTCACCACCACTTCCATATGACGCGCACTCATAAGCCATCCTTCTACTTTAGGGGTTATACACGCTTCACTTTTTACTTCTCACGCTTTATTTTTCCACCACGCCCCCCGCCCGTCTTCCAGCGCCGCGCCCAAATTACCGCGCGGCGCGGCCTCGGTTTGGAACTGCGCCAGCGCCACAACAATGGCCGCCACCACTTCGGGCGGCGGGGTCGCCTCGGGCGCGGGGGCCGGTGCGGGTGGCGGAGGCTGGGCCGGAAAGATCATTTTCAAAACCTGCATCGTCAAGATAAACAGCCCCAACGCGCCAAACGTCAGACTCAACCCCCACAGGCTCAGTGTCAAACCTTGATTCAAAAGATTCATAGCGGCAGATTTCCATGCTTGCGCGGCAGGCGGTTGGACTTCTTGTCGCGCAACAATTCCAGTGCCGCAATCAGCCGCGGGCGCGTCTCGGCGGGAATCAAAATATCATCCACGTGGCCGCTGGCCGCCGCGCGGTAAGGCTTGGCGAACTTTTCGCGGAACTCGGTCTCCAACTGGGTCCGGCGCTGGTCGGCCTCCACCTGATCCTTCAATTCCTTGCGATACAAAATGTTGACCGCGCCCGCCGCCCCCATCACTGCAATCTCGGCGGTGGGCCAGGCATACACCAGATCGGTGCGGATATATTTACTGCTCATGACAATGTACGCGCCGCCATACGCCTTGCGGGTAATGACCGCCAGTTTGGGCACGGTGGCCTCGGAATAGGCATAGACAATCTTGGCCCCATGCCGAATGATGCCGCTGTGTTCCTGCGCCACCCCCGGCATAAAGCCCGGCGAATCCACAAAAGTCACTAACGGAATATTGAACGCATCACAAAAGCGGATGAAGCGCGCCATTTTGTCGGAGGCGTCAATATCAATCACCCCGGCCAGTTCCAGGGGTTGCTGGGCCACCACGCCCACTGCCTGCCCGTGCAGGCGCGCCAGACCCACGATGGCGTTTTTGGCAAAGTGTGCGTGCACTTCCAAAAAACTGTCGTGGTCAAAAACTTTTTCGATCACCGCCTTCATATCGTAGGCCAGGCTGGGATCCTCGGGGATGATGTGGTTGAGGGCTTCATCCATGCGCCACGGATCGTCGGCGGGCTTGAGCGCGGGGGGCGGCTCGGCGTTGTTGGCAGGCAGATAACTGAGTAACTGCCGCGTCAATTGCAAGGCCGCGCGATCATCCTCCACCGCAAAATGGGCCACGCCGCTCACCGTGCTGTGGGTCGTCGCCCCGCCGAGAGTTTCCAAATCTACTTCCTCGCGCGTCACGGTTTTAATAACCTCCGGCCCGGTGATGAACATGTGGCTGGTGCCGCGCGTCATAATCACAAAATCGGTGAGGGCCGGTGAATAAACTGAGCCACCCGCGCACGGCCCCAGCATCACGCTGATTTGCGGAATGACCCCGCTGGCTTGCGTGTTGCGCCAGAACAATTCCGCATACGCCGCCAGGCTGTACACGCCCTCCTGAATGCGCGCCCCCACCGAGTCATTTAACCCGATGATGGGCACGCCCGCCTCCAACGCCAGGTCCATCACTTTGGTCACTTTCTGCCCTTGCGCTTCGGAAAATGAACCGCCCAACACCGTAAAATCCTGGGCATACACGCACACCCGGCGGCCCCCGATTTTGCCAAACCCCGCCACCACGCTATCGCCCGGCTGACGCTCCTGGTCCAGTCCAAAATCGCTATGCCGGTGCGTGAGGTAGGCGTCAATCTCGTTGAAACTGCCGTCGTCTAACAAATAGGTCAGGCGCTCGCGCGCAGTGAGTTTGCCCTTGCGGTGTTGGGTCTCCACGCGCGCCGGGCCGCCGCCCGCCAATGTTTGTTCCCGCCGCGCCTGCAATTCGGCGATCAATTTATCCATAAGTGATGCGTCTCCTCGACTTCCGGCAGTGTAGCCGACAATCGCTGTCCGGCCAGAGTACCGTTTGCCACTAAAAACCGTGTCATTCATCAATCCGCCATGTTATACTCCCGGCCCATGAAATTCGATAAGAAACTTTTGCCCCGCACCATTGGCCCGGCCGAGCTGGCGCTTTGGGCGGGCTTGGGATTGGCGCTCGTGGCCGGGATTGCGGTCTTGCTAAATGGCGGATTACGACTGAACACCCCGCAAGTGGTGGTGTCCCCCACCGCGCTGTTGCCCCCCACCCTAGCGCCCATCCCAACCCTCACCCAGTGGGCCTCCCCTACCCCAGCCGTTTTCGCCACCCCAGCGTTGGCCCTGGCCTCCCCGGCTCCGGCGGAACCCACGGCCACCTGGTTCTACGAAATCCCGGCGAATTCCACGCCCATCCCCACGCCCAATCTGCCCGCCGCCGCCCCCTTCCCCACCGCGTGTGACGGCCCCGGGCGCATGAACATTCTAGTCATCGGCCTCGACGGCTTCGATGCCAACAACAACCGCCCGGCCCGCGCCGACACCGTTCTGCTCGTCGGGGTCAACTTCGCGGCCAAGTCAGCGCACCTGCTCTCGTTCCCGCGCGATTTGTGGGTGCAACTCGCGGGCATCACCGACCCACCCGCGGCGCGACTCAACACGGCCTATCACTACGGGGAATATTACGGCGTGCCTGGCGGTGGCCCTGAGGCCTTGCGCGCCACGCTGGCCAATAACTTCAACTTGCGCGTTGACCGCTATGTGGTCGTCAACTTTCTCGCGTTTGAGCAAGGCGTGGATGCCATTGGCGGCATAGACCTTAACCTGGCCGCGCCCCTGCACGACTCGGCGTACCCCCTGCGCGATGGTTCGGGTACCATCGCCATTGACTTTCCTGCGGGTGAAATTCATATGGATGGCGCGACCGCGCTCATTTACGCGCGCATCCGCCACGACAGCAGTGACATCAACCGCATGAAGCGCCAGCAACAAGTGCTGTTTGCCATCCGCAACAAACTGCTCTCCGCCGCGACCATTCCTCAACTGCCCGCGCTTGCCCAACTGCTGTATTACTCCGTCCGCACCGACCTCACCCTTGATGACCTGGCGCTGTTGGGGTGCCTCGGGCCGCAAATCAGCCGCGAGGCCATCCAAAATCGCGTGGTGGATACGAGCATGATCATCCCCACCCAATTCCCCGATGGCGCGCAGGTGCTTCTGCCCAACATGGACGCGCTGGCCCCGGTGCTGGAAGTTTTCAATACAGGCGAATAAAACAGATTAATGCGTGCTCCCCTCTCCCGCCGACGCCCTTGGTTTTCGTCGGCGGGAGAGGGGCCGGGGGTGAGGCCTGGACTTACCGCTCCCACACCTCCCGCCAAAACCGCAACCAATTGCCGTGCATGATGGCCGCGACATCCGCGGCGGTGTACCCGCGCGCGGTGAGCAACCCCGGCAATTTTTGCAAATCAGCAATCGTATCCAAGTCCAGCGGGGATTGTTCGCGCCCGAACC
This sequence comes from uncultured Anaerolineales bacterium, assembly GCA_964443795.1. Classification (GTDB taxonomy): domain Bacteria; phylum Chloroflexota; class Anaerolineae; order Anaerolineales; family UBA6663; genus DATDRS01. The sequence continues at coordinate 5,697 of CAYUFY010000224.1, forward strand.
CGCCGTCCAGATCACTGCCAATGGCCACATGTTGGTTGTTGCCCGCCAGTTGGCACAGACGATCAATGTGATCAACGACATGCGCCAATGCGACCGGCTCATGGGTGCGCGTGCCACGCACCCACCCCGGGCGGATCATCCAGTTATCCAGCGCCATCCCGATCACGCCGTTGCGCGCCACAATCGCGCGGATCTGTGCATCATCAAACTGCCGCTGGTGAGGCACCAACGCACGGCAGTTGTTATGACTGGTCAGCACCCGCCCCCCAAAATTTTCCAACGCCTGCCAAAAGGCCTGGTCGGAAAAATGCGTCAGGTCGAGGACGATTTTTAACCGTTCCATTTCCTTGAGCAGGGTCACACCCGCCGGGGTCAATCCCAGTTCCGTGCCCGTTCCTCCCGCGTAGCGTCCCGGCCCGTAGTGCGCCGGGCCAATCGCCCGCACCCCGGCGGCCTGCCACTCGCCTAATTGTTCGGGATGCCGAATCGGGTCGGCGCTTTCCATGCTGAGGATCACCCCCAGCGGCGGGGGCGCAGTCTCGGGCGCCGATTCCCATTGTTGCCACTCGCCCCAGTGAGTGTTCAACGCCGCCGCCTGCGTGATGAGCCGAATATGCCCCGATTGTTCCAAGGCGCGGTAGTAGGCCAGTTGGCCTTGCGCCACGCCATAGGCTTGTTCCGGCGAGAGGTAATCAATATGGGCCTGAGCCACCCCGGTGGAGCGGGCTATCAGCGTTGCCAAACACACGGCCACCCGGCCCTGACGCAGTTCCGGCAAAGCCACGGTGCCTTGCCCCCGCCCGGCCTCGGTGAGTTGGCTCTCGTGCACACGCAGGGTGTAGGCCGACTGGCGCAAGTCTCGGTTCCATTGGAGGGCGTTCCACGCTAAATCCAAATGCGCGTCAATGATGAGCATTGCTATTGCACCTTCCCCCGCGCGGCAATTTCCCAGCTCTCGGCCACTTGCTCGCCGCGCAACCCAATCAGCATGTTGTGCATATTCACCGTCCCGCACGCGTGGTTCGGGATGACCGTCACGCGTTCGCCGACACGCGGCGGACGCGGACACCCACTCACATCCACATGGCCGTGCTCCTCACTCATTGCATAAATCACAGCCTCCGGATATTCGACGATGTGACCCATCGGGTAACCGCCATCCGACGAGAAGGTTTTACTGCCGCCATCCAGAATCACCCGCCCGGCGATGGGCGCGCTGACCACCGTCACGCACACTTTCAACGCGCAGTGTTCTGGCGGGCACACGCCGTTGCGCACATACGTCCAGTCGTTGAAGATATAAGTCCCGGCGCGGATTTCGGTCAGCCCGGTAAACGTGTGATTTTGATACGCCGTGGGCGTGCCCCCGCCGCTGACGATTTCGACGTTTACCCCGTCGGCCTTAAGTGCGGCGAGTGTGGCGCTAACCAATGGCATGGAGACCGCGCTCGACGGGTAAACCATGATCCCCCGAAACTGTAACCCCGGCCCGGCGGCGATCTCACGCGCCAAGGTTAGAGCCGCTTCCGCGCTCGTCACTCCGCACCGGTTCAGCTCGCTCGTCACTTCGATCACCGCTCCCACCGTGACGCCTGCCCTGGCCAAGCATTCGGCCATCGGGCGGGCCACCTCCGCCGAATCCACCGCCACGGTTAGTTGGGCGCGCCGGGCCAGCGCCGCCAACCGTTCGAGTTTCAAGCGCCCCACCAGGTTGTATGGAATCATAATCTCTGTGATCCCTGCCTCGACCATGATTTCCGCCTCACCCAGTTTTTGGCAGGCAATCCCCACCGCGCCCAACGCCAGTTGTTGGGCCGCAATGGTCGGAATTTTGTGCGTCTTAATGTGCGGGCGCAGACGCAGACCATGCTGGGTGCAATAAGTTTGCAATCGCTTTAAGTTGGCCTCCATCACATCGAGGTCAACAATCAACGCCGGGGTGTCAAGTTCAGGGAGTGTGGTCATGGTCAGTCACCGGGCAACCGCGCAATAACATCCACCTCGACCAGCAGATTGGCCTCCACCAGTGCGCACACAATGGTCGAGCGCGCCGGGCGCGGTTCGGGAAAATATTCCTTGTAAATTTCATTAAAGGCCTGAAAAAATTCGGGCCGGGTGATAAAGGCTGAGGTCTTCACCACATCCTTGAAATCACAGCCAGCCGCGTGCAACACTGCCCCCAAGTTTTCCAGCGTTTGCCGCGTTTGGGCCTCAATCGTATCGCCTGCCATTTGGCTGGTGGCCGGGTTACGCCCCACCTGCCCCGCCACAAACACAAATCCGCCACTCACAATGGCGGGTGAATATGGCCCGCCCGGCTGGGGGCCACCCTCAGGAAAAATCGCGCGTTTATCGTCCATGGTTATCTCCTTTGAAATTTATGGCGCTACCATTTTTGACAGGATTGGCGTAGGTCGCGCTTGTAGCGCGACGGTTTTTGCCATGTCAGGTGTCGGGCTACATGTAGCCCGACCTACAAGCAGAGCCAAATTTATTTTCCCGCGCGGGTAGTGCGTTAGACGCGGGAACTGCAAACAGTATAGAAACAAATGCGCCATTGGTAAAATGCTACCAGCGCATCGGGGCAATACGCCGAGCCGAAAAATAATTCGCATAGCCTCAGTCAGTTCAAATAAAAAAATTTTCATCCATCTTAATTCGGCTACTGGCTACGCGCACCCACTTGTTGTTTATAATCAGCCCACCATGACTCAACTCAAAAAGACCTTTTCCTTTGTTAGCCTCATTATTGCTCAAAGCGTTTTCATTTTTCTCGCGTTTGTGGCGGGCTATTATTTGCGCGCGTACACCACCGGGCACGCCCCCCTGCCCGGCGCCCGTTCGGCTTACCCCCTCCTCGCTGAGGCCCCCGCGCTCCTGCCCGCGAC
>CAYUFY010000225.1:0-8583 GCA_964443795.1 uncultured Anaerolineales bacterium
GGGTCGAGCAAGCGCACTATCCATTCACCCAAACTAGCCACCAGCGCACTGCTGGCCAAAATAAAAACCCAAACGAGAGTCGGGTGAATGCTTTGTGAAGTCTGATAACGCAGGATGACGTAGGCCAACGCGAGTGGCAAAGCCAAAACCAAAAAACGCACATCCAAGTATTGCCAGTAATAACTAGAACTGGAAGTCTGTTGAATCAGCGACCGGGCCAGAATGACGAAGATATAAGGCAAAGCGCCAACCAACCCCAACAAGATGAGTATGGCTTGACGATGAATCCGGCGAGACCGCGCGGGATGAGCAACAAGCCAAAGCAGGCGCGCAATATAAATGGCGGCGCTGAGACCAAAAGTGCCGATGACGATTTGATTGCAGACGGCGCTGAGCCGATCGGCTAAGGCGGGAAGTTGGTGTTGCCAGCGCAACAAGAACGAGAACACAAACAGGCCCGCCAGACCAGTCATAAACAAATAAAGAAAGTTTAAGCGGTGGAGCGAGATACGGCGAATGGGATCAGGAAACATCAGGGCAAAGTGGATGAACAACAAGCCAATATAAGAAGCCGTGATGATCCATACCAGGCGCAAGGTCTGGGTCAAAATTTCACGACTATCAGGAAAAAGCGCCGGGACACCGGTCACAAGCACACCGGCCGCCAACCCCCAGACAATGGCGAAAATGCGATTGACGGGCGCGGTGGGACGAGCCCGATAAACCGCGACCGCCAATAGCCAAAAACCCAGAGCCTGAATGAATTCCGATAAGATGAGATCCAGAAAATTACCGGGGGTGAAGGTTTGGATCGGGAGGAAAAGTTCTAAAGTTGCCCCCTGACGAATAATAGTCAAATTGACAGTTGAGCGCCCGGCTTGCACGGCTTCCAGATAGATGCGGCTGGTATCGGAACCATAACGTCGGCCATCCAGCGCAATCAGGATGTCATCGGCCTGCACCAAACCGTTAGCGATGTTTGGCCACCAGGTGGGGTTAGAGGCTTCAAGCCGCCAGACATTTTGTGTCTGGTTGCGGTTGCCATAAAAACCACCAAACGGTTGGCCAATGGAACGGGCAATATTGTAAATAACGGCCAACCCCAACAACATGATCACCCCCAATAAACCAGCAATCCAATGTTGCCGGACCGTGCTCATGTTGGCGCTCCGCTTTGAAAATCTTTAATCATGTACGCCTTGGCGATAATCACCACTTGCCGCAGGTGGGGCGCGGCCGAGTGCATCTCATTCAGCCCGAGTTTGTCATAGACCCGCGTAATGTAGTTTTCCACGGTTTTTCCGGTGACATTCAGGGCTTGGGCAATGCCCTCGGTGGTATGGGAAGCGGCGAGACGTTGGGCGACTTCCTGCTCGCGCGCGGTGAGTTCGGTCAAATTGGCGAGTGCGCGTTCCACCCAGGGGCGTTCCTCCGGCGACAGGTGTTGCAGTAAATCGGCGGTCTGGCCGCGCCGGTTAAAGCTGACTTCCGGGTCGAGCACTACCCGCCCGGCGCGGACATCTTGCACGGCGGACAGCAAGGCTTTGGGTTGTGTCCCTTTCAATTTATAAGCCAGGCCGCGATGGCCGGCTTGAATGAGCTTCATCACTTCCGCCCCCCGGTCTTCGTGGGCCGAGAACAACACCACGCCCAGCGCGGGATAGGCTTCCTTGAGGCGGCCCGCCAGTCGCACACCAAAATTGAGATTGGGCCGGGGGAGGGTGTTGGGGTTGGGCGGGAGCGAAATATCCACCACCGCCACCGCCAAGGTTTGGTTTTGCGCCAACTGCCAGGCGGTTTCTTCATCCCCGGCTTCCAGAACCTGAAACCCGGCCCGCGCCAGAAACAAGCGCACGCCCTCCCGGTTGAAAGCATCATCATCCACCAGCAACAGTTTGGGCAAGTCGGGCGGGGGCGGCAGATTGACGGTCTCCAAGTCAGAGGCCAGTGGGCCGGTGCCCTGAGTCAGCAGACGCTCCAGGCTGAGCCCCACTTCCCGCGCGGAGGCCGGGCGGTCTTCCGGTTTTTTGCTTAACAAGCGCACAATCAGCGAGTCCAGTTGGGGTGAGATTTCGGCGTTGAAAGCGCTGGGCAGGGTGATGGAGGCGTTCAAATGTTGCGCGATAACCGCCATGATGCTCTCGCCCATGAAGGGGGGCTGGCCTGTGGTCAGTTCGTAGAGCATCACCCCCAGTGCATATAAATCCGATTGCGCGCTGGCCGGTTGGCCCTGCAACACCTCGGGCGCGAGATAGGTGAACGTGCCAACGATGGAATCGTCGTCGGTGATGCGGGGCGCATCCACCGAATGGGCCAGACCGAAATCAGTCAGCTTGACTTTCGTCTCGTGCGCTGGCCCGGCGGTTGGCGCGGGCGGCATGACCAGAATATTCTCCGGCTTCAAGTCACGGTGGATCACGCCATGGGCGTGGGCGTGTTCGAGGGCGGCGCACACCTGGCGGGCCACGGAGAGGATTTCAGTTAGGGTCTGCAAGGGGTGGTGCCGCAGGGATTCGCCTTCAACCAATTCCATCACAATAAACGGCGCGCCATCGGCCTCACCGGCATCATGGACGGCGACGATATTGGAGTGATTGAGACGGGCGGCGGCCTGCGCCTCACGGAGCAGGCGCGCTTTATTGGCGGCCCCCAAACTGGCGCTCAAGAGAATCTTCACGGCCACCGCGCGGTGCAGGAGCATATCCTGCGCGTGATAGACAATGCCCATGCCCCCCCGACTCACCTCGGCGTCTATGCGATAGCGATTAACCAGCGTGGTGCCAATCATAAGCTTCTCCCTCGCCTAATCAAACATCATGGGGCATTGTAGTCCTGTCATCCTACAATTGATACACGGTTTCCCCATATATCTTATAGGGGGAAACCCCCTAACCCTTGTCCCCCCTTCCCACTTCCGCTAAAATCGCGGCGGTTAGGGTAGGCCGCCTACCTGCCGCCACGCCCGGCGTAGTTGTCAGTCGGCTCTCCCTAGCGATATGATTACCGTCACTAAATAAGGCCAGCGCCGATAGGCGGTTGTCCTGGAGACACTGGTATCGGCGCTAGTGTTTGGCCTGGCTTGAGGATTAAAATACGCTTATGACTTCCACCACGCTCCCTTCCCCTCCGACTCTGCGCCCCACCCCGCCCCCCGGCCCGCGCGGCCACTGGTTCCTCGGCATGTTGCCCGCCCTCCAGCGCGACATCCTGGGGATGTATACCGAAGCCGGTCGGACTTATGGCGACGCAGTCACCATCCCCGTCATGGGGCTGAAGACCTACGTCGTCTATCACCCCGATTACTTCAAACACATTCTGCAAGACAACAACCGCAACTATCGCCGCAACGTCTTTCTCAACGCCATCATCAAAACGGTGTTCGGTCTCAACCTCTTCACCAGCGATGGCGACGACTGGCTCACCCGCCGCCGCCTGATGCAACCCGCCTTCCACCGCCAGCGGCTCGCCAGCTTTGGCGCGCTCATGACCCACGCCGCGCAGACCACCCTCGCCGATTGGGAGCGGCGGCCGGCCGGGCAAGCGGTGGCCGTGGACGAGGCGATGATGAAGGTCACGCTCCAGGTCGCCGGGCAGGCGCTCTTCAGCGTCGACCTGTTGGGCGCGGCCAACACCCTCGGGGAAGCCTTCACCCTTGCCAGCGAGTACGTCAACCATCGCCTCAACAGCCCGCTGACCATCCCCACCTTTATCCCGACCAAGCCCAATCGCCAACTCAAACGGGCGATGCAGGCCATTGACCACACCATCTACGCCCTCATTGCTCAACGCCGGAAATCCACCCAGCGCTATGGCGACTTGTTGGAGATGTTGATGGAAGCGCGCGATGAAGACACCGGGGCGGGCATGACCGATACGGAGATTCGTAACGAAGTCGGCACCCTGATGTTTGCGGGGCACGAGACCACAGCGGTGGCCCTCACCTGGGCGTGGTACCTGCTCTCGCAAAACCCCGCCGCCGAGACCAAACTCCACGCCGAACTGGCGACGGTGCTCGGGGGCCGGGCCCCCACCCTCGCCGACCTGCCCAATTTGAAATATACCCGGATGGTGATTGACGAAACCCTGCGTCTATACCCGCCCGCCTTTGGCGTCACGCGCCAGAGCCTCGGCGCCGATACGTTTGGCGATTACACCGTCCCCGCCAATGCCAGTCTCACCCTCTTGTTTTACGCGGCCCACCGCGACCCGCGCTGGTGGGCCAACCCCGAACAGTTCGACCCCGAGCGCTTCACTCCCGAACAGTCCGAAGGCCGCCCAGCTTTTGCCTATGCGCCCTTCGGCGGCGGGCCGCGCCTGTGCATCGGTAATCAATTCGCGTTGACCGAGGCTCAACTCATCCTGGCCACCCTCGCACAACGTTACCGCCTACGGCTGGTACCGGGGCATCCCGTGCGCGCCAATCCGGTCTTCGCCCTCCGCACCAGCCACGGGATGCCGATGACGCTGGAGAAGCGCTAAACCACCTCGCCCACTGCCCAGTGGGGCGGGAGCGCTTTAACCAAAAAACGCGCTTGGGGAGCGCGTTTGAGTTGTGTGGCTGGCCCCGGTGGACTAATCCCCAAGGCGTCGGGCGCAAACCAAAGCTCGCGATTCGCAAATAACCCGATCATCACCCCGGTGGGGCGTGGTAGCCCTCACTTAACACCGCGCCTTGGGCTTCGAGGGTGAGCGCCTCATTTAAATAATCAGTCGCGGCCTGGTAGTCGCCCGTGTGGCGGGCGTGCTCACTGGCCTGTTCTAAATAATGAATGGCCTTGGCGCTATCCTCGGCCTGCCGCCAGTGATAGGCCAAAAGCCTATAGTAGGGAGATAAATCGGCGGCGTGGTGGCTTTCGTGCCATTCAGCCACCGCGCGGTGTAATTCGCGGCGTTGGGCAAACAACATTAAGTTGTAAGCCACCTCGTGCGTGAGCGGATCTTTGAAGCCATAGATCAGGTTAGGCTCGGGTGTTACTGGCGCCAACAGGTCGAACAGTTCCAGCGTCTCGAGTTGTTCAACCAACTTCTCCCGGGTACCCGCGTCGGGGTAAATGGCCAGCAGGATATCCACGGCAAAGGCCTGTCCGATGACGCTGGCGGCTTTGAGCGCCTGCTGGTCGGTGGGGGACAACCGATCAATCAGCAGGGAGCGCTCTTCGGTGCGCTTGACGGCCGCGCCGGCCAGCGCGGCAGTGGTCACGGAACGGCCCAGGGGCCGGTAGATGGTCACGGGCAGGGTTTTGCCTTTGACCGTAATAGGCGGCAAGGGTTCAAAGTCGAATTGCGTTTGGGTCTGGTTCACCACATCTTCGTCGCACAAAATTTCGCCCGTCTCAGCGCGCATCATCAGCCGCGCGGCGAGGTTGGTCTTGTCGCCCAGGGAGCCGTAGGCCCGCTGGGCCGGGCTACCATAGGCGCCAGCGCGCACCTGGCCGTGGGTGATGCCAATTTGCAAGCCGGTGATGAACTTCAGGGTGGCGGGCAGTTGTTGCATGGCCAGGGCGGCCGTCACCGCCCGGATGCTGTCATCGCTGTGCGCCACCGGCACGCCAAAGGCAATGTACAGATAGCTGCCCTTATCGCCGACGATGAGTTGCAGGATGGCGCCTTCATACTCGTCCACAATGTGCTCCAGCCAGTGCATGAAGGCATCCAGTTTCTCGCCGGCCTGGTCATCGGTGTCGTAGTCCAACCCGCCAAAGCGAATGAAGAGCATGGCCGCCGGGCGGAGTTCGGAGAGCAAATGGCTGTTGCCGCTTTGCACTTTCTCAAAGATGGTCGGCAAGACCCAGGGCTGGGTTTGATCTTTGGTGAGGGCATCGGGGGCCAGGGGCGGCCAGGGGCGCGGGGGCACCTCTCCGGCCAAAGCGCTGACCACCGCCACCCGGCAGGCATCCCGCCATTCCACCACGGTCAGTCGGTTTGCATAGCGGGTGACAATCATTTCGGTGAGCACCACCTCGCCCCGATTGGCGTGATGTTCGGCGGCGGCCAATTCGTTCATCAGGTTGCCCGCCAGCACATCCATATATTGCAAAGCCGGGTCGCCCACCAAAAAGCGGCGCACCGGCCCGGCCGCCACTGCCACTTTAATGGCGAGCGGGATGGCGACGCCCCCGGGCGTGGTCAGCGCCGTAAATTGGCGCATGGCGGTTTGCATGGCGAGCGCGCAAGCCGTGCCCCGCAAGCCATCGTCGCCATCGAACCAGCAGGTGATGGCATCGCCGCTGAAGCTGATCACACTGCCGCCATAGTGATGCACTTCGTCAATCAACGCGGTGTACACTTGATTAAGCTGACGGGTGAGTTCTTCGGCGCCGCGCTGGAAACCCAATTCCCGGGCCAGGGCTTCGGTGAGAGGCGTAAAGCCGGAGATGTCGGCGAACAGCGCCACGCCCTGAATGCGATCGGGGAGGGTTTCGCCGCGGGCCAGGGCCTGCCGCCGGTCCATGGGGATGTAGACGGCCACGGTTTCCGAGGCGGCTTTTTCGCGTTCATCCACATCGAGGCGCAACTGCTCCAGTTGCCGCCGCAGACGTTGTTCGCGGGCGTACACTTCCCGGGCCATATGCTGAAAGACGCGCGCCAGGTTGCCGAGCGCGTCGGCGCGTTGGGTGATTTGGTCGAGGTCGTTGGGGTCGAAGGCGTTGGCTTCGATGGCCTGCGCGGCGAGGGTGAGTTGTTCCACTTGCCGCAGATATTCCAATTCCTGATCGCGGTAGTGCTTTTTAGCTAGGCAGGCGTTGACGCGGGCATGGAGCAAGGTGGGGTCGAACGGTTTGGGGAGGTAGTCCTCGGCGCCGAGTTTAACCCCGCGCACAATGCTGGCCATGTCGGTCATGGCCGAGATGATGATCACCGGAATATCCCGTGTGGCCGGGTTGGCTTTGAGCCGCTCGAGAACAGCAAACCCATCGAGGATGGGCATCATGATATCCAGCAGGACCAGGTCGGGGTTTTCGGCTTGCACCTGAGCCAGGGCTTCCTGACCATTGCCAGCACTGACCGTGGTATAGCCCAAATCCTCCAACTCCTGTTCGAGGTAGTCCACATTGAACGGTTCATCGTCCACGATCAGGATTTTGGAGTGGGCGGGCATGGGTCAGGCTCCCAGCAACTCGGTCAGTTTGGCCAACAGCAATTCGTCGTTGATGGGTTTGGTGAGATAGGCCGTGCAACCCGCCGCCAGCGCCTTGTCGGCATCGCCGCTCATGGCGTGCGCCGAGAGACCAATGATCGGCGTGATTTGCAACTGGGCGCGGGTGCGAATCTGGCGGGTGGCTTCCCAGCCATCCATGATCGGGAGGGACATATCCATGAGAATGGCGTCGGGCTGTTCCTGCTCGGCCAGGGTCACGCCCTGCGCGCCGTCGCGGGCCACCACCAGCGCATAGTCATCCTCCAGCAACTGGGTGAGCAGGTCTATATTCATTTCAACATCTTCAACGATCAAAATTTTTTTCATGTGGTACTCGGTACTCGGCCTCACCCCCAGCCCCTCTCCTGGCCGCTAAGCCGCTAAAGGGCGCGGTCAGGAGAGCGGAGCGGTTGAGGTTGGTATTTATTCAGGGCTAATTGTAACTCACGCAAGAGGGTCTCACCGGCCAGCCCCTGCTTTTGGATGACCTGGGATACATTCTGTTGTAAGAGCGCGGTCTCAGCGGGGGAGAGAGTCTTGGCGGTGATGACCACGACGGGGATATTGCCATACTCCGGGTTATGTTGCAAGAGTTCGATCACCCCGAACCCGTCGAGGCGCGGCATCATCAAGTCCAGCAAGATTACGCCGGGCCGCTGGCGTCGCACCGCTTCCAGGGCCGCCACCCCATCCACCGCGTGGTCGAGGTGGTAATGTTCGCCCAGCACCTGCCGCGCCAGGTCGTGCACATTGGCGTCATCGTCCACCACCAGCACGCGCTTAATCGGCCCGCCCTGCAATTGCTCGAGCCGTTGCAAGGATTGCAACACGGCCTCGGCCGCCAGCGGCTTCACCAAATAATCTGCCGCGCCCAGCCGGTAGCCCAATGCCTGCTTATCCACAATGGTGAGCATGATGACAGGGATATCGCGCGTGGCCGGGTCGGTCTTCAGGTCGTGCAACACCTGCCAGCCGTCTTTCTGGGGCATCATGATGTCCAGCGTGATGGCATAGGGCTTGAGGGCCCGCGCTTGGGCCACGCCATCATCGCCAGTCTGCGCGCCGACGACGTGATACCCCGCCTCGGCCAGATTTTCTTGCAGGAGATACAGCACATCCGGGTCATCATCAATGGCGAGGACGATGGGTTTGCCCGTGTCCGCGATGGGGGCGGCATCCCGCGCGGGATCGGCAGTCCCGGTGGTCGCCGGCTTTTCCCCATACCGCCGGGGCACCGTTAACGTGAAGGTGGAACCCGTCCCGACGACGCTGGTCACCACAATATCCCCGCCCAACAACCGCGCTAGACTCCGGCTAATCGCCAAACCCAAGCCCGTGCCGCCATATTGCCGCGTGGTGCTGGAATCGGCCTGCTGGAATTCCTCGAAGATGCGCCCGAGGGCTTCCTCGGTCATGCCAATGCCGGTGTCGGTGACGGAGATGAC
>CAYUFY010000226.1:0-8540 GCA_964443795.1 uncultured Anaerolineales bacterium
GTTGAGAATAAAGACAACCGGGCGCGAAGCCCGGTTGTCTTTTCTCCAGTGCTATAACCGTGTCCGGAGTAGATTTTCACAAAGTCATCGGTAAATTCAGCCGATATCCCATTCCAGGGTCGGTCCATCAAAGGTCAGGCGCAGATGGTTGAGGATGTTTCGTCCAATGACACCATGCCCGGTGCGGGCGACGAGGAATTCTCCAGTGAAATTCAGGCCGCGCCATTTCATTTGGAGATGAATTGAAGACCAGGTGGCTTTGTCGCCCTCCAAATACTCAATCTCATATTGGGTGACTGGGGCCGAAGCGTTCAAAGATTGGAAAACCGAGTGCGGTACAACTGAAGCATCCGCTCCGGTGTCCAACAGCATTGGCACATCGTCCACCTGCTGACCGGTGGCCGGATTAATAAAACTGACTCGCGCGATGGGAGCGGGAGGGTCGAAGTCGGCTGAGTCGTAAAGGGGCATTTAGGCCTCGCGGGTCACTTGCATGGCGAAATCCGCCGCCTGCCCGCGGTGGCGCAGGTGTGGACTAATAAAGCGTACCCGACGCGGCAAAGGGGCCAGCGTGTGGGTCGGCTCCTCGGCCAGCGTGGTTTGAATGCTAACTAATAATTGCTCAAGCCGGAGCAAAGTTGTTTCAACGTCGGCTAGCCGCTGGTCAATTTGTTGGACATGGACGGTCAAATCTATGGAAGGCATACTCACCTCACAGAAGAAAACTTTTGCTGATATCTTATTACAACCCCCGTGAGCAAGCAAGTAGGATTAATCAAACCGGGCCCCGCGCCCGGTTTTTATTTCCCCCCCTGCTATAATCCCTCCCGTTTGAAGTTTGTCACTTGAAATTTGGAATTTGAATGTCTCTCATCACTGCTTCCCAACTCGCCAAAGCCTATGGCGCGGACGATATTTTTTCAGGCCTTACGGTCGGCTTGCCGCATGGGGCGCGGGTGGCGCTGGTCGGCCCCAACGGCACCGGCAAAACCACGCTGTTGCGGATTCTGGCCGGGCTGGAGGAGCCGTCGCGGGGGGAGGTGTTCCGCGCCAAGGGTTTGCGGCTGGGCTATCTGCCGCAGGAGGCCGCGCTGTATTCCGAGGGGACTTTGTGGGAGGAGATGCTCACGGCCTTCACGGATTTGCGCGCCCGCGAGGCGGAGTTGGCCCGGCTCGAAGCGGCGATGGCTGACCCCGCGCAATTCGACGCGATCATGGAGAAGTACGGGCCGCTCCAACATCAGTTTGAGTTGGATGGGGGCTATGAGTATGAGAACAAAATCAAGCAGGTGCTCACCGGCCTGAACTTTGAGCCGGGTGATTTTCAAAAACCGGTTGAGATTCTCTCCGGCGGGCAAAAGACGCGCGCGTTATTGGGGCGATTGTTGCTAGAAAGCCCCGATTTGCTCATCCTCGACGAGCCGACCAACCACTTGGATATCCACGCCGTCGAGTGGCTGGAGACCTGGATTAACGACTGGCACGGGGCGGTGCTCATTGTCTCGCACGACCGCTATTTCCTCGACCAGACGGTGAGCGTGGTCTGGGAGATGCAGTTTGGGAGCATCGAGGAGTATCGCGGCAACTACTCGGCTTATTTGCGGCAACGCGCCGACCGGCATGAACGGCGGCTGGCCGAATATCAGGCGCAACAAGAGTTCATCGCCAAAGAGCAGGATTACATCCGCCGCAACATCGCCGGGCAGAACACCAAACAGGCCCAGGGGCGGCGCAAACGTTTGGAGCGCATGCTGGCTGGCCCGCAGAACCGAGTCAGCGATAGCAAGGGCGCGCAGATGGGCGGGGGGGCCGAAGCCCGCGCGTTTAAGCCGCTCGAACAGCAGACCATCAAATTGCGCATTGACACCGACCTGCGCTCCGGCGATCGAGTGATTGAGTCGAAAAATCTGGCGGTGGGCTATAGCGACGATAAAAAGATTTTATTCCGCGCGCCCGACCTGTTATTGTGGCGCGAGGAATGCGCCGCACTGGTCGGGCCCAATGGCGCGGGTAAAACCACGTTTCTCAAGACGTTGTTGGGCGAGATTAAACCGCTAGCGGGCAGTGTGAAGCTGGGGAGCAGTCTCAAGGTCGGTTATTTCGCGCAGGCGCATGAGGGGCTGAACCCCGAGAACGTGGTGCTGGATGAAGTGCGGCGGGTGGTGGATTTGCCCATCGGCAAGGCGCGCGACTACCTCGCCAAATTTCTGTTCACCGGCGATGACGTGTTCAAAAAGGTGGAGGTGCTCTCGGGCGGTGAACGTGGGCGACTGGCGCTAGCCAAGCTGGCGCTCGAAGGCGCGAACCTGCTCCTGCTCGACGAGCCGACCAACCACCTCGACATTCCCTCGCAGGAAATTCTCGAAGCTGTGCTGTCGGATTTCCCCGGCACGATTCTGCTGGTCTCACACGACCGCTATTTAATTGACGCGCTGGCGACCCAGGTGTGGGAGGTAGATGAGGGGGAGTTGACGGTCTTCAAAGGGAGTTGGAGCGAGTATATGGCGTGGAAGGAAGAGGGGGGGAAACCCCAAATCCCAAGTCCCCAATTACCAATTACCAATCCCCAATCTCCAAACTCTAACGCTAGCTCCAAAGCCCAAAAGGCCGCTGACCGCAAACGGGCGGCGCGGCTGTCGGAACTGGAAAATCAAATCGAAGCGCTGGAGCAACGCAAAATGGAGCTGGCCGACGAACTGGCGGCGGCTGGCAGGGATATTGCAAGGGTTAAGGCGTTAGGCGAGGAATACGCTCAGGTCGAGGCCGATTTAGCGGCCAGAATGGAGGCTTGGGCGACCCTCGCGGCACAGTAATATTCCATGACCGCCCGCCTCCGTCGCCACTCCGTACCCCGCCGTCTCCCGCATTCGCGCCCCGAGCGCGCCACCGTGGTCGAATTGTTGCAGTTCGCGCGCTGGTGGGGTCAGCAAGTCTGCTATAATTTTCGCGCTCGCATACCTCACGCATGGGGGAATTTTTTTCTCCCCCCCGCTTCTATTGGAATGACGCCTCCCCCCAACCCTAATATCCCGCCAACCCCGCGCGTTCAACGCCGCGCTCGGGGGGCCACCTTGCCCAGTGGGGTGATGGGCGCGCTGATTGGCGTGTTTGTTTTGGCCACCACGCTCTCCGCCTATCTGGTCTTCGCCAGCGTGCGCGATTTCGTCGCCGATTGGCGAGTCACCAACATTCATCCCACGCCCGTGGGGTTGGTGGGGGGCGGGGGGACCGGTGACCCGACGGGGAGCGGCACGTCGGGTGCCAGCGGGAGCTTGGTCCCCAAAAAATGGTCGGGCGCCGACCGAGTCACGCTCCTCGTCATGGGCATTGACCGGCGCGCCATCGAGACCGAGCACGCTTATCGCACCGATACGATGATGCTGATTTCAATGGACCCGGTGGCCCACACGGCGGTACTGCTCTCCATCCCGCGCGACCTGTGGGTGGAAGTGCCTGGGTATGGCGTGAACAAAATCAACACCGCCAATTTCACCGGCGACTCCTACGATTATCCCGGCGGTGGCCCGGCGCTGGCCGTGAAAACCATCGAATACAATTTGGGCATTAGCGTGGATTACTACGTCCGGCTGGATTTCACGGCCTTTGAGACGGTGATTGATACGCTCGGCGGCATTGACGTGGATGTGGCCGAGACCATTGACGACCCGGACTATCCCGACGGCCAGAACGGTTACGAACCGTTCTACCTGCCAGCGGGTCGCCAGCACCTGAGCGGCCACGACGCCCTGCGGTATGCGCGCACACGCCACAGCGGGCAGGGCGATATTGACCGGGCCAACCGGCAACAGCAAGTGATTATGGCCGTGCGCGAGAAGGTGGTCAGTCTCAATCTGCTCCCCACGCTCATTGCCAAAGCCCCCGCGCTATTCCAAACCCTGAACGACAACGTCACCACCGACCTGTCGCTGGATCAAATGGTGGCGCTGGCCTTGCTCGCGCCCGATATCCCGCCAGCCAACATCCAATCCGTGGTGATTGATTATCAATACGTGACCGAGGGGATGACGCCCGACGAACAGCAAGTATTGATCCCCTTGCGCGACAAAATTCGGGAATTGCGCGATGAGTTGTTCACGACCTCGGCGGCGCGCCCGGTGGATTTTGGCGGCGATGTGCAAGCCGTGCTGGCCGCCGAGGGCGCGAAGATCACCGTGCTTAACGGCGCGGGGGTCCCCGGCCTCGCGCAGGCCACCGCCGAATGGCTGACCGCGCAAGGCTTCAACGTGGTGGCGTTCGATACCGCTGACCGGTCCGATTACACCGCCTCGGTGGTGGTGCTGTACACCAACAAACCCTACACCGCCGAATGGCTCAAGCGCACCTTTGCCGCCAGTCTGGTCAGTGGGGCCGACTCCACCAATGAGGTGGATGTGCAGATTATTTTGGGCGCGAACTGGCAGGTGCCAGCGCCGTAGCTGAATCAACGGATTGAAGACAATAAGGTTCTACCAGCTTGACTGGGAAACCAATGTAGGTCGGGCTTGTAGCCCGACACCTGATGCGGCGAAAACCTACGCCAATCCCGTCAAAAACGGAAGCGCGGAAAACAAAAAGCCCCTGCGAGATGCAGGGGCTTTTTTTATTACGCTCACGCTAACTCCGAACGCTAACTCCGCACGCTAACTACTTCAACGTCTCCAGATAAGCGATGATGTCGGCTACATCTTGGGCGCTGAGCAAACTGCCGTAATTGGCGGGCATGATGGATTGGCCGGTGGCCGCATTTACATAGGTTGGCACATCCTGCACCAGATAGGCGCTGGGCTGGACAATGGATTCGAACAGATATTTGGCCGCGCTGTCAGCTCCACCCGCGTACCCGGTGTCGCTGAAGCGATGCCCGGCGCGCGTGCCAACGCCCTCACCAGCGGGGTTATCCGCCGCCAGCCAGCCGGGGCCAGCCAGCACCGCGCCGGGCGCGGCCGGGATATGGCATCCCACACAGCCTTTGGCTTTGGACACGGCCTCGCCCTTGGCGGGATCACCCGCGGGCAGTTCAACCGTGATATCAGTGCCCACGCCGATGACCGGCACTGCCGTGGCTTGCCCAGTGGTTTCATATTGGTCGGCCCAATTCATAATGAACGCGACGAGCGCATTCACCTGGTCTTTGCGGAGCGGGCCACCAAACTCTTCGCCCCAGGTGGGCATCCGTTGTGGGTAGGTGGCGAAGGCGGCCGAGGCGCGCGGACGTCCGCCGGCAATGGCCGAACGGATGTAATCGGCGGTGGTGCCGGTCCAGCTGATTTCTACCAACCGGGGCGGCAGGGGGGAACCGGCCAGCAAATCCGCCGAGTTGAGCGCCGGAGCCACGCCCTCAAAGCCCTGGCCTTGGTCGCCGTGGCAGGTAACACAACGCCCTTCGAACAGCGCCGCGCCCGCTTCAATCTGTCGCGCTTTATAAGCCTCGGTAAAGGATTCCATACGCGATTGCTCAGTCACAGCCACAAAGCCAAGCAGGATGACGGTTAGCACCATGCTGACGGTGCCTAAAATTACTCGCCAAGTCATGGATTACTCTCCCTGCCCGTAATTGGCATCGCGATGATAGTAAGTCGTCAGGCAGAACTCGTGTTGCGCGCCCGGCACGCAGAAGCCTTCCGGCCCGCCTTCCCAGATAACCCGGAAGGTGATTTTCTTGAGGCCGGCCTGCCAGTCTTCGATGAACATATAGCCCTCGCCCTCAGTCAGACAATTGCCGGCTTTGCGGCAACCCGCATTGTCCGCCGCGCGCACCATCTCTTCTTCATAGACTTTCAAGAGATTCTTAAGCGCTGGCGTTGGGGCTGACTCCCAGTCGGCGGCAGTGTATTCTCCCGCCGCTAGCGAGTTCCAATCCGTCGTGCGGAGCGGACCCGGTTCGGTTTGCGGCAAAAGTTCGGCCACCACTTCCTGGTCGGGCGACGACGACACGGCGTAGTTTGGCGTGCCCATGAACGAGACAATCGCCAGGCAGACGAGCAGGAGCGCGCCGATGGTCAGGCCCACGCGTCGGTCGCCGTAGCGGCGGCTCGGGCCGACCTCCAGGTAGGGGACGACCATCAGCCCGCCGAGCACCACGCCCGGCATGATGAGGCCCCAGAAGACCTTGTCGCCAATCTTGAGCATACCTTGGATCCATAAAAAGTACCACGGGGCGGTAGTGTGGAGGGGCGTGATGAGATACTCAGCGTGCGGCTCCAGCGGCGCGTGATACCAGAAAATGCACGAGGCCACCAGCAGAAACGTGGTCAACGAAAACCACATCAACTCGCGGGTGATGACATCGGGCATGAAGTAGGTGCGTTGGTCGGTGGGCACGCGCTTGGCAGTATCTTCACCGACCGGCTCGGCCTCGGGCGGTAGGCTATGGCCGTGAATGACCACTTTGTAGTAATGTACGCCCAGGAAGACAAAGCCGATAATTGGGAAGAGCAGGGCGTGAGCCAGATACCAACGCAGAAGGCCCCATTCGTTGAACAGCGGGCCGCCGCGCAAAATGATGTTAACCACATCGCCGACGGCTGGCGGCGGAATGGCCTCAAACATCGAAGCGCCGATGGTCACCGCCCACAGGGAGAGCTGGTCCCACGGGAGCAGGTAGCCGGAGAAGGACAGGAAGAGCGTGATTTGCAACAGCACTGCGCCGGTGAACCAAGTGAATTGTCGGGGTTTCTTATAATTGCCCGTGATGTACGTCCGCACCATGTGCAGGAACACCACCCACACCATCACCTCCGCGCCCAGTTTGTGCAGGTCGCGCATCAGGCGGCCAAACGGCACGTTGCCCAACAGGTTGAGCATATTCTCGTAGGCCACCAGCGGGGAGGGGGTATAGAACACCATCAACAACAGGCCGGTGATGGTCTCGAAAAACAGAAAATAGGTGGACAGCCAGCCGAGGCGGAAGGAGGGGTACAGGCCCGAGACCAGATTGTGGTAATAGGTGGGCCGCATGTGAAACCAGAAACCATCGGCGTGCGGCTTGACGCGCGGGTTGGGGCGGGGGGCGGGGTCGCCGCGCAGAACCGAGCGAATATCTTCAATATCCAGCCCGGCGGTCAGGCGCTCGACGCCCTCGTTGATTTTGAAGAGCGTCGCGGGAACGAGGCCCTTCTTCTTGACATCATCTAAAAAAGGAAAGTGAAATTTGAAGACGGCCATGCGGAAGTCTCCTCCGAGTTATTCGCTGGTAGGGACAGCGTTGACCGCCCCGTTGATACGTTTGCCAGTGTTGATGCGCAATTTGGCTGCGCCCGTAATGTCAACAGCCGAACCATCAAGGCCGCTGGTGATTTGCGTTTCAGCCAGCACATTGCCATTGGCATCCACGGCCTGAATGATAAACACATCCAGATTGCGTCGCGCCGGACCGCCCACGCGCACCCCGCTGGGCAGATACTTGGAGCCGTGGCACGGGCACTCAAAGCGTTTGTTGGTGGGCACCCACTTGTAGATGCATCCAAGATGGACGCAAATTTTGTACAGCGCCTTTACGCCGGTGGTCTGGGTGGCATACGGCTCGCCCGCCATTAGTTGCAGACGTTCGTCATTCGCGGCGCTGGTGCCCATATTCACC
The DNA here is from genome assembly GCA_964443795.1 of uncultured Anaerolineales bacterium. Lineage (GTDB taxonomy): Bacteria > Chloroflexota > Anaerolineae > Anaerolineales > UBA6663 > DATDRS01. Next base: position 7,580 of record CAYUFY010000226.1, read on the forward strand.
AGCCAGAATCGGCCAGCGTCAAACGGCTTGGGGTCGCTATCAGCGGCGGGCACTTCACTGATATCCACCTCGAAGATGCCGCCAAAGGTGCCCGGCGGGAAACGCGGGATGGCGAACCAGAGGGTTGCGCCTCCAGCTTCGGCCATTGCGAGCGCCATGGAAGCGGCCCAGATGTAGTACAAAAACTCACGCCGCGTCATGGGCGGCACGGCGGGAGCGGTGGGGGTGCTGGTAGTGGCTGCTGCAGCCATAGGCTTTCTTTGCCTCCGTTGAAGAATATAGGGCGGGTGGAAACGCGGGAATTATATCACTAACCCGAATAATCTATCACAAGCGAATTGCATCACGAAAAATGTTACTTTCCGAGCGGCGGCTCAGCCAATCGGAGGAGCGACATGATGAGCTTGAAAAGCAAGCGTGAGTTGTTGGAAACAGTACGCCCCAGATACCTGAAAGCGACCAAAGCGGATAAGCAGAAAATCTTAGACGAGTTGGTCGCGAGTAGCGGCTACCATCGGAAATATGCAATCCGCGCACTTAACAAACACAGGCAAGATCAAAAGCGCCTTAGAAGGAAAACCATCTCCTATCCGACCCTCTATCGCGGCGAGGTGGTAGCGGCGCTCGCGCAGATCTGGGAAATCTATGGGCACCTATGCTCCAAACGGCTCCAACCCTACTTGCCCGAAGCGATTAAGGTGCTGGAACGGTGCCAAGCCATCACGCTCACCCCAGAGACCAAAGCCCGCCTGCTGACGATTAGCTCCGCCAGCATTGATCGCTGTTTACGTCCGTTCCGCCTCCCGGCGACCCACGGCTTGAGTACCACCAAACCGGGGAGTTTGCTCAAAGCGCTCATCCCGGTCCGCACCTTTACCGAATGGGATGCCCAACGCCCAGGGTTCTTGGAAATTGATCTGGTCGCGCACTGCGGCAACAGCACCGACGGGCAATACCTGAA
>CAYUFY010000227.1:0-8487 GCA_964443795.1 uncultured Anaerolineales bacterium
TGCCACCCATTGGCGTGGACTAGGTTTGTATTCGCTCATAGGGAGATTCCTTTCCGACATGATTAACTCATCAGCGGTGGCTCGGCTCAGGATCGTATGCCAAGGTGTGTAAATTCCCGCTTCGCCCGTAGTTCAACTGCGGGCGAACCCCAGTTACCCAAGATTCGGCAAACTGCCTGTCAAAGGCACAAGCCGAAACTTCTGCCAAAAAGCGAGCATTAGGTATTTCGATATAAATCGGTACTCAAATATCTCAATCCAGAATCTACCATAATTGTGACCACGGTAGCGTCAGAACCAAGTCGTTCGGCTACTTTAAGTGCTGCAACAACATTGGCTCCGGATGAAGCCCCAGCAAAAAGCCCTTCTTCGTGAGCGAGGCGGCGAGTCATTGCCTTGGCTTCTTCAGTAGTGACTGTAAGAATTTCATCCACTTGCTCTGGTTCCCATAACGGCGGTATAAAGCCGATCCCGATCCCCTCAATTTTATGCGATCCGCTTGGTTTTCCAGACAACACGGCTGATTCGGCTGGTTCCACTGCGACCACATGAAGATCAGGCTTGTGCAGTCGTAGCGCTTTTGCCACGCCATGAATTGCGTGCGCCGTGCCTACTGTCTGTACGAATCCATCAACCTTTCCATTAGTTTGACCCCAGATTTCATCGCCCATCGGATAATAGCCGATGGCCGCATCGTGATTGGTGAGTTGATCCGACCACCAATGCTTTGGTTGTTGACTAATTTTACGGGAAGTTTCGATCATCGCTTTGATGAGTTGTTCGGTGATTTTCTTGTTGTCGCTAAGCACATCGGTGATCTGTGCGCCAAACGCTTGCATAGTCAGCCGTTTTTCTTCGCTGAATGCGTCTGAAAAGACAATATGCAGTTTATAACCTTTCGTCGCACAAACCAACGCAAGCGAAATTCCCGTAGTGCCAGAAGTGTACTCGACCACGGTATCACCCGATTGCAAGCGACCATCCGCCTCAGCGCGTTCAATGACCGCCTTTGCCATACGATCTTTCATGCTGCCCGTTGGGTTGGCCCATTCCAACTTGGCTAGGATGCGTGCCGCGCCAGGTGGAACAATCTTTCTTAATTGCACAATTGGCGTGTGGCCGATGGATTCAAGAACGTTAGCAGAGATGCCCATGTCTTACTCCTTAAGTATTAATATTTTTTCTCACGCCATTGTTAAATTGTTTTTCAGAGTAGCCTTAAGAAGAAGGCGTAAGCCAAATCCGCTACACGCGATGTTGGACAGGTTTTGTAGGGCGGTGTTGAACTCGAACTTGATGCTTCCATGTTGCACTGTATATATATCAGCGGGCAACCGGGGGGCAAAAACACCTTCACCCGCGCTCATTCTATTTATAGGTAGCGTCTGATCCATGGTCTGATAGTTGTGCACCAAACCAACGATGTATAGCCGTAATGAGGTGTAAGTCTTGGGGTTATGAAAGTGATTTGTGCACCATTTGCTAGAGCCGCGTATTCAATCTTTACCTGTGAAAATCCCGTAGCAAGTTCCCGTACGCCGGGCATGTCAGCCCCATGTAGCGAAGTCGGATCAGCGAAGTTACCTGCGCCGAACAACATAGCTTCGTGCTGGATATGTTGTTGGATGAGTGTAATTTGCGCGCTGTCATTTGGGTCCTTGGCAATCACCTGCTGGATACCACCGCTTTCCGTCATCTCGAAAATATGCGTGGTTTTGCCCAAGTCAAAGGGCATCACTTGAGAACTCATCTCGTGGACCATAACCTGACTCGGAGGGTGTGGCATGGTGAGCCAGCCTGCCCATCCAAGCACGCCAATGGTCCCGATGACCGTGAGTAATATGCTTGTGCTGGCCATTAGAAAATAGTTCCGCTTGAAATTTGTGGTGCCTGTATTATCGGTCATGCTGGGTTAACTCCAAACGATATGCGGGAGTTCCCAAACCCGCAGAGGTGAAAACTTGCTCTAACGCTTTTCAATCGCGTTTTCTCGATATTTTTCAAGCGAAGATTATGCCTACCTCCTCGGGTTTGGGAACTCTCCGATATGCACGATGTCGAACATTGCGTTATATTGGTCGTTGGATATTCAAATGTGCAGCGCCCAACGGTTGAGTTCCGTTCACTGGCGTAGCGGCGCGAGTCCGACACGATGGTGTACCAGTGCAACGAAGGGTTGGGCTGCACCAGATTTTACCTTTCGGAGGCGATGAGCACGCGCCGCTCGTTGATTCACCTTCAGCATAACTCCGATTATCACTCCGCCAGTCCTACTTTCTCGGCGACCCAGACCGAGACGCGCCTAGTGCTAATCCAACCAGCATTCCAAGGAATACATACATCAACAGGGATAGCGGCGCGAGAGGGACGGCCCGCGCCAAATCAGTGGTAATCAGATTGACTGGAAATGCCAAGTAGCCAATGACACCATAGGCAAGATCAGAACAGTACCACGGCCAGGGTGGCGGCGGGAAGGAAATCTGGAAGGGGAGGCATTGCCCGACAACTGCTAGGACGCTCCCCAGAGCCACCAACCCAACGACGAGGCCGAAGAGTGCGCCTCGCCGTGCCGCGCGTGCCAAAGGAACCCGGAGCGCCGTTGGTTGATTTCCGTTGCGAGAGTGGTCGTCTGAAGGAAGTGGGCTGTCAATCATAGAAGGGCTGTAACTTCGCTGGCCCTATTGGCATGGCTGAAAGAATTATTTGTAGAAAATTAGCCACCGTCAACCCATCTTGGCGGTGGGTGCTATATTCTGTTTTTACACCGCTAAATTTTTCATCAGGCGATTTAGTAAACATCCCCCGCCATATTAGTGCGCGTGGGTTTCGCATATATTCTTGTAACATTGGATACTGAATCTCAGGCGTAACCGCAAGCAGGTATACCCAAACAACAACTTGCCGCAATTTGCACATTAGGTGCTGGTCCATATAAATAGCGCTTCCAGTCAAGTCAACAACCGCACTCTTTGAACTATCGTCGGGGAGAGATAATGTGCGAAGTATGTTGATGAGGGTTTCATCAGGTTATTCTACCCAGCGCCATTGCACCGCTCCCAAATAATCGAGCAAGACCAAATGGGTTTGCACGGGCTGGCCCACGAGCTGAGTGGCGGCTTGGCGATAACGTGCCAGTTGCGCCCGGTAATCGGTCGCCAACAATTCAGCCAGTTGGCTGTCGCTGTAAATGGCGTCGGTTTTGAAATCTAACACGAGCCACGCCCCATCGTTGCGGCGATAGAGTAAATCGAGGATGCCGCGCGAAGCCGGATGGCTATACGGAATTTCGGGATGGGCATCACCCCTCTGACGCGCAACATTAATTTCTGCCCACTGCGGCATGGCCCGGAAACGGGAGAGCAGTTCGGTGGCGTGAGCCAAATGGCGCGCTACATCATCTGGCATCACCACCCCGGATTCTTTGGCCGTGGCGGTCAGCAATCGCTCTAAACCAATATCACCGGGGAAACACCACCGCCGTAAAGCGGCATGCACCAGGGTCCCCACCACCGTGCCATCGGTGCGGCTCGTGTGGCCCGTAATCCGCCGCAAATGGCGCGCCACGCGCTCGGAAGACTCTTCCGGCGAAGCGGGCAATGTGAGCGGGCGAAACAAGGCCACCGCAGACGAGTCGGTGGAGGGCTCCGCAGGGGGCGGGGTTGGGGCAGGCGTTACCCCCTCTTCGAGCAAGGTTAGTTGCACCTGCGCGGCCACGGATTGCCCACTTGTGGGCAACGTGACGAAGTGCCATTCGCCCGGTTTCTGGCTCATTTGCGCCAAATTTACGCCAGCGGCGGCGGCCAATTGCCCCAACCAACCCGTCAAAGCCCGGTCGGAAAAATGGCCGGAGATGATGAGCTTTTCTTGGGTGCGGGTGAGAGCCACATACAGCAGGCGGGCGGATTCGGCGGCAGCTTGCGCTTCTTCTACTGCCCGCGCGTACTTAAAAATAAGCGGCGGGCTTGGCCAGCGGTCAGGCTTGGCAACAAGGCCGAATTCCGGCATGAGCAATACCGAGTCAGCGCCGGAGCGGGCTTCCCGCGCCGCATCCGCCAAAACCACAACCGGAAACTCCAGCCCTTTGGCGCGATGCACCGTAAGCAACCGCACCGCACCGCCCGCTTCGGTGGGGGCTTCGCCCTCCCGCGCCCCGGCCGCTTGCAAATTTTCAAGGTATTCCAAAAACTCCCCCACGCGTAGCAAGCCGCTGGCATGTGCATCCGCCACCAACTTGTCGAGATTGCGTTGCAAGCGCGCGCCATGGGGCACGGTGGCAAGGATCGCTCGATAATGCGTGCGATCCAATACCTGCGCCAATAGCTCCGGCACTGGCACGCGGTCTATCAAAGCGGTCAAGTCCTGTATAAACGTGTGTGCCCGCTGAGCCAGCGCCTGTTCGGCTGGAGCAAGCTGGGAGAGTTCGCCCGTCAGCGCGCTACGGTAACTAAGCACCTCGCCCGTTGGGGGATGGCGCAACTGGTAGAGCGCTACATCGCTCAGGCCAAAAGCCGGGGAGCGCAACAAACCCGCCAGGGCGAGATCATCCCAGGGATCCGCCAAGGCGCGAAGCAAGTTAAGCACATCGCGCACTTCGGGACGATCATAAAATCCCCGCCCAGCCAGGGTGACAAACGGAATCCCCGCCGCTTCGAGCGCGGCCTCATATGCCGGAAACCCCGTGGACGCACGAAAGAGCAAGGCCACATCCCCCCACGCCACATGGTGCTGGTCATGCAATTCGCGCAAACGGTGAGTGAGCAACTGCGCCGCCACTGGACGGGCTTCGATAGCGTTACCATACCCGGCTAGAAATTCGATGTAAGGCGCGAGCGGTGGGGTGCGAGGGGCGGCCCGGGCGGCGACCAATGGCGCAAATGGCACGGCATAATCCGCGCCGCGGGTGGCAGGTTCCAGCACCTGAGTCAGTAATTCGTTAAGTGCCGTCACCAGTGCCGCATGCGCCCGAAAGGTGGTGTTAAGTTCAAGCGCCAAGCCCCCTTCGGCGCGAATCTCCTGATTCAAAGCGCGAAACACGGTGACATCTGCTCCGCGAAATCGGTAAATGCTTTGTTTAGCATCGCCCACAATAAAGAGTCGCCCCGGCTCCCCAACCAAGGCTTTCACAATAAACCGTTGCCGCGCATTGGTGTCCTGAAACTCATCTACCATCAATGAATGAAGGTGCGTTTGCCAGCGGGTGCGTAGGGCTGGTAAGGACAAGAGTTGCGCCGTTTTGGCCTCTAGGTCATCAAAGTCGAGGGCTTGGCGTTGGTCTTTGATGGTCTGATAGTTGGCGCGGGCTTGAGTCAGGAGTTGTCCCAAGCGTTCTATCAGGTCAGGAAATTGGGCCTCTAAGGCCGGGTCAGGGGGGACATCCTCCGGCTTTTTGCCCCCTAACCAATCATTCAGGTGCGCGTCATAAGTTTCACGTATCAGCTTGACTGCTTCTTTGGCTTGTCCTTTTTTACCAACTTTCCCACCGCTATATTCACGGCGCAGGGTGAACAACGCAAGCGCGGCGCGCGCGCCCTGGGCATGCGCCAATGCTTCTTCCAGCCGATCCCATTGGGTCAGCAAGCCGTCAACTTGTGGAGCCAGTTTGTCGCCGGCATCGGCCACAAGCTGCCGCGCGCTTTGCAAATGGCGTAAGTCGGCAATGGCGGCGGCTATTTCTGGGGCCTCCACAAAATCCCGCAGGGCCCGACCCGTAGCGGTTTGCCAACGCTCCGCTAAAGCGCTCGACACCAGCGGCGTCTCAAACGCGGCCTTCAGCAGGGTGGTCAGGCAAGCCGTTAGGTCGGCGACCGTAAACGCCTGAAAAAGCGGCAACAACGTCGTTTGTGTTTGCACCCAAGCCAAGGCATCGTCCACCGCTTGGGCTTTAAGCGTGGCCGCGAGGCCTTCATCCAAGACCGTAAAGCGTGGGTCAACCGCGGCCTCTGCCGGGTGAGCCCGGAGGATGGCGGCGCATAAACTGTGAATGGTGCCGATCCGGGCCGTGTCAATATCCGCTTCAATGTCTGCCCAGCGTACCCGCTCAGCTGGAGGACACGCCGGGTTTAGGTGCCACGCTTGCACAGCGTGCCGGATGCGGTTACGCATTTCGCGGGCAGCCTTTTGCGTAAAAGTTACGGCCACCACTGCGCGCGGGGGATGGCCCTCGGCCAACAAAGCCACATACCGCGCCACCAAAGTGCGGGTTTTGCCCGAACCCGCTCCAGCCGCCACGGCCACATCGCGCCAACGCTCCTGGGCCGCTTCGAGTTGTTTGGTTTTCAAATCAAAAGTATCTAAGATGGTGGGCATGGCTTAAAACGTCGTGGGCGTGTAGCGCCAACAAATGGTGCCGGCGGGGCAATAGACCGGGCACCCCCCCCGCGGCGGCACCGGGGCAAAACGCCCGGCTTGAATACCTTGCCGATGCTGGGCCAACTGCTGGGCGGCAAGTTGCAATGCACCGGCAAGGCTGGCGAACGTTTGACCAGCATCCGTTTGGTGATCAAACTTAGATAAACGTAAACTGCTTGGCTTACCCGCAGTGATGCCCCAATAAAAACCATCCTCTAAATGAGCCTCAGGCAACATCTGGGCGGCGGCGAGCGCATAGACCGCAATTTGCAAACGGCGACCTTCCACCAAATCACGCGGGGCAATGCTACTGGCGCTGGTTTTGTAATCCAACACGCGCATCATGCCAGTGTCGTTTTGGTCAATCCGATCAATCACCCCATGAAACTGCATTGTGCCCAGAGGGGTGGTAACGCTCAGGGGGGGATGCCCCTGCAAGCCAAAGCGGGCTTCAAAATGCGTGGGGCGAAAACCCGCCTCGGTTTCAGCTAACGCGGTGATGGTCACTTTGAGCGTGTCCAGTAATTCGGCGCATTCCTGATCCCACAATGGCGTAGGTCGAAAACCAAAGCGGGCCGGCGCCCTGGCAAAAACTTGCTCAGCCACGCTCGGCAGAGCGGCTAACACAGTTTCCACTTGAGTTGGGTCAGCCGGGGTTTGATAGACCTGTTCTAAGATGGCATGAAATACCGCGCCACGTTGAGCGGCATCTAGGCCGGCTTGGGGGGTGGCGCGCGGTTCCAGCCCTAAGGCTACGCCCACAAAAAATCGGAACCCGCACGCGCCATACGTTTCGAGGCGGCTGGCACTCCAAACGTGAGCCGCACCATAACGAGCGGTCAGCGCTGGCGTTAAAGCCGAAATCACTCCGTCATAAATACCGTCTGGGTGGGGCGCAAGCCGAGCGCGCATCACGACCTCAGCGTGGCGCAACTGTTCCCATTCAGGGATAAAGGCCGCGTAGGCCCGGGGCAGCGCGCGGGCCCCCACCGCCCCGGCGAGTAATTCGGTGGGCGAAGCGGCATCGGCTAATGGGCGAACGGTATCCAGGCGGACTCTTTGGGGTTGGGCGGTGAACAGACTCAGCGCGGCTTCCCAATAAGGCGAGGGTTGCCAGTCTTCGCCATCGTCTGCAAGGTAAGGCCGGGTCAACAGCAGGAAATCGGTCGCACGGGTGACGGCTTCGTAAAATAGCGATTGCTGGTCACTCCGCAAACGCGGCTCAATGGGCAAACCTGCGGCTTGCAAGGCGGCGCGGTCATCCTCAGCGAGCAAAGGGTCTTCGGTGAGAGGCGCTGGAAATACACCTTCCGATAAGCCAAGCACCACTACGGCGCGGTAGGGCACACCGCGCGCGGTGCTAAGGGGCGCGGCGTAAATGCTGGCGATGGTCGTGAGGTCCGGCTGGTACGTGGCCGCCTCCACCGCGCCGCGCAATTCAGCATAAAACTCGGCATATGGCCCGGCCCGCGGGTCCGGCAAGATCGCCTCGCTTAAGACCAACGCGCGAAAAATCTCATTCAATTGGGCCAGCGCGGTTTGGTCGCGGGCCGTGGTCGCGGGGCTCGTTTTGACACAAGCTTCTAATTGAAAATCCGCGATGAGCGTTTCTAGCCAAGTCACAAATTCTGTCAGGGTAGCGGTTGCTGGCGGAGTGAGGCGTGTGGCAAAATTTAGCAACTGGTTCCACAAGCCTTGAGCCAGCGCCCCCTGCGGCAGTTGCGGCGGCTGAAGCGTTTCATCATCGTCACCCGCCGCAACGGGTGCAACCTGTTGCGCGAGGCGGGTGAGCGCCTCTTGCCATTGGGCCAAGCCGCCCATCACTTGCCCCCAGCGAGCCACCGTCTCCAGTTGTAACGCGGCGGCGGGCGACAACTTCAGCCCCGCTAAGTCAAAATAAGGCGCCCGGAGGGTGTCGAGTAACGCGCGGCGCGGCCAGTTTATAAGTGGAAGCGCCAAAGCCGTCAGCCAAGCGGCGATGGCCGGATTTGTGTTCAAGGGCTCGCCGTTCGCCAGATGAAGCGGCACCCCCAATTCTTGCGCCGCCGCGCGCAAAAAAGGCTGATACGGCGCGAGGTCGCGGACAATAATAGCGCATTCGTGCAACGCCACTCCGTCACGCAGGTGACGGGCCTTGAG
>CAYUFY010000228.1:0-8404 GCA_964443795.1 uncultured Anaerolineales bacterium
GGATTGTCACAGATTTATATGGCCCTGAAAAAATCCGTGACAATCAGTGAAATCTGTGGTTTCAATGTTTTTTCGCCGGGCCACGGCGGGCCACCGATTTGCCCCGCAACAGGCTCACTTCCCACTCGGCCAGTTCGCGCCACTGCCCGGGTTTCAGGTCGCCCAGCTTTAGGGTTCCCATCCGCACCCGGACGAGCCGAAGAACCGGGATGCCCAGCGTGCGCCCGATGTCACGAATTTCGTGTTTGCGGCCCTCGTGCATGATGACGCGCAACCAGGTGCCTTCGCCGTAGCGTTTTTCGCGCAAAACTTTGGCCGGAGCCGTACGTTTGTTGATCTCGGGCAACACCACCCCACGCCGCCATGCTTCCAATTGCTCGTCGTCGGGGTAGCCCTTCACCATCACTTCGTATTCTTTTTCGGTTTGGTAGCGTGGGTGCGTGAGATGATCGGTCAGTTCGCCATCATTGGTGAGTAGGATCAGCCCCTCGCTGTCCATATCCAGCCGCCCCACCGGGTACAGCCGTTCCGCAAAGGGAATCAGGTCCCGCACGGTTTGCCGCTCCCCCTGCGGGTCGAGCGAGGAGACCACGCCGCGCGGTTTATGCAAGACCACATAGACAAGTTGTTCTAACTTAAGCGGCACGCCATCCACCGCAATTTTGGACTGGCGCGGGTCGGCTTTTTGCCCAAGTTCGGCCACCAGGCCATTGACGGTGACCCGGCCATCGGTCAGGAAAGCTTCACAGGCGCGGCGGGAGCCGTATCCGGCGCGGGCGAGGAGTTTTTGGAGGCGTTCTTCCATAGGGGTTAGAGTGAGGAGTTAGAGTGGCGAATTAGAGTAATCAGTTATCAGTCGGCCATCACTGGCTACTGATTACTGGTTACTGCTAACTTTCACTTTCAGCCTTTCAAGAATTCTTTGGCCGCCTCGCCTGACAGCGCCAAATCACTTTCGGCGGTGGCTTTGGCCAGGGCGGTGAGCTGTTCCAAATTGAGCGCGGGCAAGTCGGTGAGGGCGGCGAGGCCAAAGTATTGTAGAAACTCGGGCGTGGTTATATATAACACCGGGCGGCCCGGCCCCTCGGTGCGCCCGCTTTCCTCGATCAGCCCTTTGCCCAGCAGGTTTTTGATGACACTATCCGAATTGACGCCACGCAGTTGGTCTATTTGCGGACGGGTAATGGGTTGCTGGTAGGCGATGATGGCCAGCGCTTCGAGCGAGGCGCGAGTGAGGGGTTGCGAGGCCGCCAGGCCCAAGAAGCGCTCGATGCGCGCGCCCGCCGCCGGGGTAGAGGTCAATTGCACTTTGTCGCGCGAGCGTTGCACACTCAAGCCGCGCTGATGGGTGGCGTAAAAATCGCCGAGAGCTTGTAAGGCCGCTTCGATGTGCTTCTCTTTGACTTCGAGGGCTTCGGCGATTTGCGCCACTGGCACCGGGCCATCGGCCACAAACAGCAAACTCTCCACCAGCGCCTCCAGATTGAGTTCGCCGGGGATGACTTCGGCGGGCGCTGGCCCGGCGGGAGGAGCGCTCTCCGGCGCGAGCCCGGGTTCCCCGGCGGGTTCGGGCGCGGCCACAAGCGTGAGTTCGGGCTTGTCCTTCTTTTTGTTGCGCCGGGCGGGTTTCTTTTCGTCGGCCACCGGAGCGGGTTCGGCAGACGCTTCGGGCGCGGTCACGGGCGCGGGGTCAGGTGGCTCGGCGGGCGGGGTTAACGGCTCGGGCGCGGGTAAGTTGCCCTTCACCCATTCCGGCATGTCGTCTTTAGCTTCCGATTCAGCGGAAGGGGGCGTGCTATAATCGTTTGACATTGATTTCCAATGAGTTCAAATAAAAATCTTGGTTACGAATTGGGCGAATTATATGAGTTTTTCGCCAAATTCAAGGCAACTGGATGGAGGTTAGGATGCAATGCGGTATTCGAATTTGGGTGATGCTCATAGCGCTGACTCTGGCAGCTTTGGCGTGTGACCTGTCGGTGGGTGGCCCCACCCCGCCGGGTTCCCCGATTCCGGTCTCGACTGAGGCCGCCGGGCAAATGACCGAATTGTGGAAAAACGCCATTGCCAGCGCCAGTGGCGGCGAGGTGAGCGTAGTGGTCACCGAAGAGCAATTAACTTCGTATCTGGATCTGAAACTCCAAGAACAAACCGACCCGCCCTTGCAAAATGTGCAGGTCTATTTGCGCGATAGCAAGGTGCAAATTTATGGCACGGCCAAAGCCAGCAATGTTTCGACCACCGCGCTGGTCACTCTGGCCGTCACCATCACAGAAGATGGCAACGCACAATTTGCGATTGAGAAAGCCGACTTCGGCCCGGTACCGGTTCCCAAAGAACTGCTGAACAATCTGTCGGTAGCTTTGAACGAGGCGTTCACCGGAAAAATTGGGTCACTGGCCACCGGCATCAAAATCAAAAGTGTGCTGATCGCCGACGGCAATATGGGCATCGTCGGAGCCATCCGTTAGACAACGCGGGGCATTATACCATCGGGAGCATGACCCTCCACGCTGAAAGATTGGTTATCGTCAACAGGTTACGCAGGATGCAATACGGATTACGCTTTTCCGTATTGCGTCCTGCGTATTGCGTATTAAGTTTATGGTTGGCGGCCTGCTCCACGCTCGCGCCCACCGCGGTTGTGCCGACGCCCACGGTTGCCATCACCCTCAGTGTCACCGTGGATGGCCGGACGCAAACCTTCGGGCTGGCCGCGCCCATGACGGTGCGCGAGGCTCTGGCGCAGGCGGGTATCGCGGTCGGGGAGCTGGACCGGCTGTCGTTGCCGGCTTACACCCGGCTCACTGGCCCGGCGAATCTCATTATCACCCGCGTCACCGAAACCAATGAGACCGAAGATGTGGTGGTGCCGTTTACCTCGCAGGTCATCAAAAGCGAGGGGTTGCCCGAAGGCGAACAACGGTTGTTGCAGGCCGGGGCCAATGGGGCCGAGCGCATCACTTATCGCACTGTGTTCGAGAACGGCGTGCAGGTCTCGCGTGACATCCTCAAACGCGAAGTGCTCACCGACACCGTGGCGCAAATCACCCTGCTCGGGTCGCAGGCGACCTTTACCATCGTCCCCATCACCGGCACCCTAGCCTACATCAGCGCGCACAACGGGTGGGTCATGCGCCAAAACTCCGGCCAGCGCCGCCCGGTCACTTTCAGTGGCGATTTGGACGGGCGCGTCTTTCAACTCTCGCCCGACGGGCAACTGCTTCTCTATACCCGCCTCGCTACCGCCACCAACACCCTCACGCCAACCTTCAACACCTTGTGGGCCATCTCGGTGACGGCCAACCTCACCAGCGCCAAACCGCTCGATTTAAAAGTGAGCAATGTGCTATATGCCGAATGGTCGCCTACCCAGCCCAACGTCATAGCTTATTCCACCGCCGACAAAATTGATCGCGCGCCCGGCTGGCAGGCCAACAACGATTTGTGGCTGGCCACCTGGGGCCAGAACCGGCTCAAACAGACCGTGTACACCTACACCCAGCTCATAGACACCAATTCCGGCGGCGCGTATGGCTGGTGGGGCACGGGTTACGCCTTCGCGCCCAATGGCAACGCCATTGCCTACGCCCGCACCGACTCGATTGGCGTGATTGACTTGACGACGTTCACGCGCAACGAGTTAACTCGGTTCGTGGCTTACAACACTCACAGCGATTGGGCGTGGTACCCATCCCTGATGTGGTCGGCGGATAGCCAGTTTCTCTACACCCTCACCCACGCGCCCCCCAGCGGCCTCGAGGCCCCCGAAGATGCGCCGGGCTTCGACCTGACCACCCTCTCGCCGCGCGGCCTGCGCGTGGACTTGATCCCCCGCGCGGGGATGTTCGCCAACCCCCTACCCTCGCCGTTACAATCTTCTGCCACACCCGAGACGCCGTACACGGTGGCGTTTCTGCAAGCCCTCGACCCGGCCAACTCGCCCAACAGCCGCTACCGCTTGGGTCTCATGGATCGCGACGGGAGCAACCTGCGCTTCCTCTTCCCGCCCGCCGACCAACCCGGCCTGCCCGCCAACGCCCAATACATCTGGTCACCCGATGGCGCGCTCATCGCCCTCGTTGCCACCGGCAACCTGTGGCTCATTGACCCGGCCTCGGGCCTTTCGCAACAACTCACCGGCGATGGGTTGAGCGAACATCCGACGTGGACGCGGTAATTGGTAAATAGTAATTCGGTAATTAGTAAATGGTACTTGCGAAGACAGCATTTACTAATTACCAATTACAGCTCACCACAAACTCATCTTGAAATATCACCGCTTCACCATCAGTCTCGCCCTCCTCCTCGGCTCCCTCCTCGCCCTCGCCGCCGTCGTGCGTCAACACAGCGCCCTCACCTTCGGCGCGGTGAACGGCCTGCCCGACCCGGCGCTTGACCCGCGCCCCGGCGGTCTCGCCATTAACGTCGCGCTCGAACAATATCCTGACCTCGACCCGGTTTTCAATTCGCTCACCGCCTTCCAGTGGCTTCGCCAAACCTTCCCGTGGGATGTCATCGCACCGACGCAAGGTCAATACGATTGGGCCAAATGGGATGCGCTTGTTGAGCAGGCCGTTGCCCACGACAAAAAAATCATCGCCGTCCTCAGCGCCCAATTACCCATTACCAATTACCAATCACCTCCCACCCCCTCAGCCTTCGCGACCTTCGCCTCCGCCTTCGCCACCCGCTACGCCTCCGCCATAGATGTTTATCAAATCTGGGATGAGCCGAACCTCGCCAGCGGCTGGGGCGGCCAACCCTCCGCCGCCGAATATGCCGCGCTCCTGCAAGCCGCTTACACCGCCATCCATGCCGCTGACCCGACGGCCACCGTGCTGGCGGCGGGCCTCGCGCCCAACACCGAGAGCGGCCCCAAGAACTATAGCGACCTACTCTACCTGCAACAACTCTATGACCTCGGTGCAAACCAGTTCTTCGATGCGGCCTCCGGCAAGCCCTACGGCTTCTACACCGGCCCCGACGACCGCGCCGCCGACCCGGCCCTGCTCAACTTCTCGCGCTTCACGCTCTTGCGGCAGGTGATGGAGCGCAACGGCGACGCGCACAAATTGTTATGGGCCAGCCACTTTGGTTGGAACACGCACCCAGACTCAATTTGGGGATTGGCCACTCCCGAACAACAACGCGATTACACCCTCGCCGCCTACGCCCGCGCCCACGCCGAATGGCCCTGGGCCGGGCCGTTGGCGCTGGAAAACTACCAGCCCACCCTGCCCCCCGACGATCCGCACTGGGGCTTTGCTTTATTCAACGCCGATAATCAACCCACCCTGCTTGGGGAAAACTTCAAACTCCAAACTTCAAATCCCCAATTACCAATTACCAATTACCAATTCCTGTCCCCCGGCAACTACACTGCCTCAGACCCCCGCCTCACCTACACCGGCGCGTGGCAATTTTCGCCGCTCGGCGCAGACATCCCTGAAGGCTACGAGAACGCGCGGGGCGAGTTCACCTTTCAAGGCACCGACCTGGCGCTCACCGTGCGCCGCGCCGACTACCGTGGCTATCTCTACATCACCATTGACGGCCAACCCGCCAACCGTCTGCCCCGCGATGAGCGCGGGGCATATCTCGTCCTCACCTCGCCCGACCTGCAACCACAGGTCAACACCATTCCCATCGCCACCGGCCTGCCCGACGCCGTTCACACCATCGTCATTCAACCCGAGCGCGGCTGGGGGCAATGGGCGCTGGTCGGTCTCTCCGTGGGTCGCCAATTACAAATTACTAATTACTTTTTACTCATCGCTTTTCTCAGCCTTACCTTGCTCATCTCGCTTTTTTTCACCCTCCGCTTGGCCCGGCGCCGCGCGTGGGCCGCGCCCCTCCGCGCGGGCTGGGAAAAACTTGGGGGCGCGGGGCAACTCGCGTTCACGGCGTTGGTCGGCGGCCTACTCTATCTCACCTCATGGCTGACCTTTGGCAATGATTTGATGGCGATCTCGCGCCGCTTCGGGGATACGGCGCCCCTGGTGGTGACCGCGCTGACCGCCGGGCTGTTTTATTTTTCCCCGTCGTTTCTGCTGGCCCTCGCGGCGTTGCTGGCCCTCGGCGTGTGCTTTTACCTGCGGATGGACCTGGCCCTCGCGTTCACCGCGCTGGTCATTCCGTTTTATCTGCAACCGCGCCTGTTGTGGCAACGTGGCGCGTCAGTGGTCGAGTTCACGCTGGCGCTGACGGTGGTGGCGTGGCTGTTGCAAAATATCCGCCCATTGCTGGCCCGCGTGCGCGAGCGTTTGAGCCAATCGCCCCACTTTACTTTCAATCCCCAATCTCTAATTACTAATTACTTTTCATCTATTGATTTGGCGCTATTCTCCCTCGCGGGTTTCGCACTCCTCAGCGTCATCTTCGCCGACCTGCCCGCGTTGGCTTTCCGTGATTATCGGCTGGTCATTCTCGAACCCGTTATCTTTTATTTCATTTTGCGCTATACGCCGCTGGATGAAAAGCAACTCTGGCGGGTTGTAGATTTCTTTATTCTGGGCGCGGTGCTAGTAGCGGGCATTGGCTTGTATCAATATGCCACCCACACCAACCTCATCATCGCCGAGGGCGGGGTGGAGCGCATCCGCAGTGTGTATGGCTCGCCCAACAATCTCGCGCTGTACTTGGGCCGCGCGCTCCCGGTGACGTTGGCAGTGTTGCTTATGGGGAGAATTCCAAACTTCAAATTTCAAACTTCAAATTTCAAATCTCTAATCTCGCGGCGCTTACTCTACGGGGTAGCAACCATCATTCTGGCGCTAACAATGGTTCTGACTTTTTCCAAAGGTGCGCTGTTTCTGGGGCTCCCGGCCGCGCTGGCGGTCATCCTCATCGGGTGGCAAGGCCGTCGGGGAGCGGCACTCGTGGCGGGCGGAGTCATCCTGCTGGGCGCGGCGTTACCCTTCCTCAGCCAGATTCCGCGCTTCGCGGACCTCATCAATCCCCAAAGCGGCACGTCATTCTTTCGCACGCAGTTGTGGCTCTCGGCGTGGCGGATGTTTCTCGACCATCCGCTGGTGGGCGTGGGGCCGGATAATTTTTTGTACGCCTATCGCAGTTTTTATATTTTGCCGACGGCGTGGCAGGAGCCGAACCTTTCGCACCCGCATAATGTGGTGTTGGATTATTTGACGCGGCTGGGCCTGCTGGGGTTGGCGGGCGGCGTGGCCTTGCAACTGAGGTTTTGGCGCATGGCCACGCGCGCGTATCGGCAACAGCCTTCGGCGCTGGCGCTGGGTCTTATGGCTTCCATGGCGGCGGCGCTGGCGCATGGGCTGGTAGATAACTCGTTCTTTTTGGTTGATCTGGCGTATGCGTTGTGCCTGACCGTCGGTGTGATGCACCATCTCAAAGGTGAACAATGATTACTATTGAACAGGTTGAAGAGGCCCGCCGCAACCTTGCGGGCGCGGCCATCCGCACGCCGTTGGTGCGGCTGAATACGTTTGACGCGCCCTGCGAGCTTTATCTCAAGCTCGAAAACTTGCAACCCATCGGGTCATTCAAAATTCGCGGGGCGGCGAATGCCATGGCGCACATGACGCCGGAGCAATTGGCGCGGGGTGTGCTGACCGCCAGCGCGGGCAACATGGCGCAGGGCGTGGCGTGGCGCGCGCGCGCGTTGGGCATCCCCTGCACTGTGGTCGCGCCCGACACCGCGCCCGAAACTAAAGTGAAAGCCATTGAACGGCTGGGCGGGCGCGTGATTAAAGTGCCGTTCGAGCGGTGGTGGCAGACGTTTCAGGAGCGCGCGTACCCCGGCGTGGACGCAACTTTTATTCATGCGTTTGATGACCCGCATGTGATGGCGGGCAACGGCACGATTGCGCTGGAGATTGTGGAGGATTTGCCCGACGTGGACGCGGTCGTCATCCCCTGGGGGGGGGCGGGTTAACGTGCGGGATGGCCACGACCCTGCGGGCCACGCGTTCCCGATGCAAAATCTACGCCGCCGAGGTCGCCGGGGCCGCGCCCCTCGTGGCCTCGTTCCCCAGCGGGAGACCGCAAGTCATTGATTATCAGCCGTCGTTTGTGGATGGCATTGGGAGCAAGACGGTGTTTCCGCAAATGCTGGAACGCGCCAAGCAGTTGATTGATGGCGTGTTGGTGGCGGAAGTGGAAGCGGTGGCTCAAGCCTTGCGTCTCATGGCCGAGCGCAATCGCGTCATCGCCGAGGGCGCGGGCGCGTGCCCCGTAGCCTGCGCGCTTGGTGGGCAGGCCGGGAGCGGCAAGGTGGTGTGCGTGGTGTCGGGGGGGAATATTGATGTGAGTAAGTTGGTGAAACTATTGCACAGCGACCTGTGAACACCGGGGTTAAAAAGAAACCACAGATTACGCGGATTCCACAGATTTTTTAATGCGGAAGTAATCCGTGTAATCTGTGTAA
>CAYUFY010000229.1:0-8338 GCA_964443795.1 uncultured Anaerolineales bacterium
CTCGATATTTTTCAAGCAGAGATTATGCCTACCTCCTCGGGTTTGGGAGCTCCCCGTGCAATGTCTCGGGTGACCACCTGTTATAATCCTACGTATGTATTTCGATGAAGCGACGATTACCGTACGTTCGGGCTGTGGCGGCAATGGGGCCATGCATTTCCGGCGCGAAAAATTTGTGACTCACGGCGGCCCCGATGGTGGCGATGGGGGCCGCGGCGGGGATGTGTTCCTCGAGGTGGTTTCCACGCTCAATACCTTGCTCTTGTTTCGCCATAAAATCGAGTTCAACGCCGAGCCTGGCAAAAACGGGCAGGGCCGCAAGATGTATGGCCGGGGCGCGCCGGACCTGGTCATTTCTGTGCCACCCGGCACGGTGGTGCGCGATGCGCTGACCGATGAATTGTTGGGCGACCTCACCATGCCCGGGCAACGGTTGCGCGTGGCCAAAGGCGGGCGCGGCGGGCGCGGCAACGCCAAGTTCGCCAATTCCCGCAATCAGGCGCCGCAAGTCGCGGAGAAGGGCGAGCCGAGTGAGGAGCGGGTGCTTAAGCTCGAACTCAAACTCATTGCCGATATTGGCATTGTGGGCGTGCCTAACGCGGGCAAGTCCACGTTCCTCGCGTCGGTCACGGCGGCCAAGCCCAAAATTGCGCCGTACCCGTTTACGACTTTGCAACCCAACCTGGGCGTGGCCGAACTGGATGGGGAGAAAACGCTCGTTCTGGCTGATATTCCGGGCCTGATCGAAGGCGCGCATATGGGCACGGGGCTGGGCTTCGATTTTCTGCGCCACATTCAGCGCACGCGGGTGTTGATTCATCTGCTCGACGGCGCAGGAACTGACCCGCTGGCCGACTTCTCGCAAATTAACAGCGAACTCGCGCTCTTTGACGCCGATCTGGGGCAGAAGCCGCAGGTGGCGGCGCTCAATAAAATGGACTTGCCCGACACGCAGGCGCGCTGGCCCGACGTAAAAGCGGAGTTGGAAAAGCGCGGTTATGAAGTGGTGGCGATCTCAGCGGTGGCCCAAACGGGCGTGCGGGATCTGCTTTACCGGGTGGCGCAAAAACTGGCCGAGCTTCCGCTCCCCGTGCCTGTCGCGGAAATGATGCCGATTTATCACGGCCCCAAAGATGAGGCCGAGTTCACCATCACGCCGGAAGGCCCCGGCGTGTACCGGGTGAGCGGCGAAAAGATTGAGCGCGCCGCGAAGATGACGTACTGGGAACTGGATGAAGCCGTGCAACGTTTCCAAAAAATTCTCGAAGCCCTGGGCATTCGGGAGGCGCTGGCGGCGGCGGGCATTCAGGAAGGCGAGACCGTGGTGATTGGGGAATATGAATTGGAATGGACGGATTAGCCGATGGCGGGTGGCTGATAGCGGTAGCATATCGCCCTAAGCCATCTGCTAACCGTTATGCGTCTTGGGATTTTCGGCGGCACGTTTGACCCGCCCCACAATGGGCACTTGCATCTAGTGCAGGCGGCGCAAACCCAACTCGCGCTGGATAAAGTCTTGTGGGTCGTCACTGCCGATCCGCCCCACAAACAGGGCAACCCACTCTCTCCCCTCGCTGATCGTCTGCTTATGGTTGAAGCCGCTCTTGCGGCGGAACCCACTTGCGAAATCTCACGCATAGATATTGACCGCCCCGGCCCGCACTGGGCCGCTGATACCGTGCGCTTGCTGGCCGCGCAACAGCCCGCCGCGCACCTCATCTACCTCATGGGCGGCGATTCCCTCCGCGACCTGCCCACTTGGGGCCGCCCTCTGGAATTTCTGGCCCATTGCACCCTCGGTGTTCTCCGGCGCCCTCAGGATGCCATTGACCTTGACGCGCTGGAAGCCCAATTGCCCGGCCTAAGTGCCAAAGTGCAATTTGTCGAAGCCGAACCGCAATCCATCGCCTCCTATGTCATTCGTCAGCGCGTCGCGGCGGGTGAGTCCATTACCCACTTTGTGCCGGCGGCGGTGGCCCAAATCATCCAAACCCGGAAACTCTACCGCTAAAAACCATGACCCTCAGGCTTCCCCCCAACCACACCGAAGTCCTCTATTGGCGCATCACTGATGACCGGCGGCGGCTGGTCTACATGAACCTGCTCTCGATCCCCCTCACCATCGTTGTGGGGCTGTTGCTCACCTGGCTGGCGGTGCCGGTGGGCGGGCTATTACTCGTCCCGCGTTTGGCGCCCACCCCGCTCGAACTCGTCGGGTTGATTATGGGGATCGTGATTACCCTCGGCTTGCATGAACTCGCTCACGGCCTCACCATGCGCGCTTTTGGCGCGCGGCCTCAATATGGCATGCTTCTGGGCGCTTTCGCGTTCTATGCCACCGCGCCCGGCTACGCCTTTACCCGCAACCAATACTTGCTCATCACCCTCATGCCGCTGGTTAGCCTCAGCGCGTTGGCGCTCGCGCTCATGGCGCTGTGCTTCGGCCAACTCATCGTCATGCTCTTTCTGATCTGCGCCATTCTCAACGCCTCGGGCGCCAGCGGTGATGTGTGGATGACCGCCATCGTCAGCCGCTATCCCGCCACCGCTTACATCATTGACGAGCGCGATGGGATGCGCATCTTCCTCCCGCAACAAAAAACCTAAAAGCCACGGGGACTTTTAGGTTTTGCGCTTTACGCTGACTTTTTAGATTTGGCCTTGCCCCGCGCTTTGGGCGGTGTCTCGGGCGCGGAAGCGCTGTCGGGCGGAGGCGGGGCCACGGGCGTTTTATCCTCGCCCGCCGGGGGAGCGGCTGCCTCACCGGGTGCCGCCCCGGTGGGTTTCCACCCCGGCACTGCCTGCTTCAATTGTTTCAAAGAGACCTTCAACGTCTGACGGCACTTGGGACAGCGCGCGTCGTAATGCGCCGCTTGGGCGGCGTGCGCCGCATCTAGCGCCGCAGTCATCGCCTCACGACTTAACGAAAAACTCCAACCACAGCGGTAGCAACGAATGTTCATAAATTAACCTCGCAAGAAAGAAGTGTTGGCCCTACCGTTTTTGACAGGATTGGCGTAGGTCGCGCTTGGAGCGCGACGGTTTTCGCCGCCTTTGGTGTCGGGCTACAAGCCCGACCTACAATGCTTTTCCATTAGAATCGGTAGAACCGAATTGTTGAAGTATATCAGTTAACACTGTTGATGTCGCTTCACTTTTTGCGCTTACGCTTCACCGTTTACTGCTCACCGCAATCCCCGCCAAAATCAGCGCCCCGCCCATGATTTTTACCGCGGAGGGGGTTTCGTGCAACACCAGAATGGCGAGGAGTGTCGAACCAATGGGTTCGCCAAAGGTGGTGACGGCCACATAGGTGGTCGGCAAAAACTTGAGCGCCCAATTGAACGCCGAGTGCCCGATGAGTTGCGGGATGAGGGCCAGCAACCCCAACCAGCCATACGCCTCGAGGGAATACCCATGCAGTGGCAAGCCGGTCAGGACCACCACGCCAAGCATGACCAGCGCGCCAGTGCCATAGGTGAGCGCGGTGTAACTTACCAAACTCATGTGTTCGCGGAGTTTGCGCCCGAGGATGAAATAGGCCGCGATCGTCACCGCGCCCGCGAGGGCCAACCCGTCCCCCACAAACGCCGGGCCGCGCACGAAATCGCTCAGGGTCGGGCAACCGGCTGGGGCGCACGCGTCGCTGAGGCCCACGGTCACGCTCCCCACTAACGCGAGGCTCATCCCCATCAGCCCCTCCCGCGTGGGGTTTTCCTTCAAGAAAAAATAGGAGATGAGTGCGACCCATAACGGCGCGGTGGCGTACAGCACCACCGAACTGGCAATGGTGGTGTAGGCGAGCGAAGTAATCCAGGTGCCGAAGTGCGCCCCTAGAAAGGCCCCCGAGGTGAACGCGAGCAACCATTGTTGCCGGGTGAGGGCGCGCAGTTCGGCGCGTTGTCGCCACCACGCGGTGGGCGCGAGAACGAGCGCGGCGAGGGCGAGGCGATAGGTGGCGATGACGGGCGAGGGCACGCCTGCGGTTTGCGCGAAACGGATGAGGAGTGCGGCGGTGGAGACGGCCAGCAAGCCAATTCCAATGCCAAGATAGGGATGAATGGGGGGGTTGTTGGGATTCAATTTGACAAAGGGTTGTGGCAAGGCTAAAATCACTTGTGTTTGTGCCATATTACTCGATCCATTTTCGCTGGTCAATTTTCATTAGGAGAAATGCCTCATGGCTCATGAATTACCCACTCTTCCGTACGCACACGATGCTTTGGAACCCCACGTTGACACGCAAACCATGCAGATTCACCATGGGAAACACCATGCGGCCTATGTGACGAATCTGAACAAGGCGCTCGAAAGCGCGCCTGATCTCGTCGGTAAATCCGCCGAGGACCTCATCAAAGACCTCAACGCAGTGCCCGAAGCCGTTCGCGGCGCGGTGCGCAATAACGGCGGTGGGCATGTTAACCACACCATGTTCTGGCAGATCATGGCCCCGAACGCGGGGGGCGCGCCCTCTGGCGCCTTGGCTGAGGCTATTAACGCCGCTTTTGGCTCGTTCGATGACTTCAAAGCCAAATTCGAAGCCGCTGGTCTGGGCCGCTTTGGCAGTGGTTGGGCTTGGCTAGTGGTCGGCGCTGATGGCAAATTAGCCATTACCTCCACCCCCAATCAGGACAACCCCATGATGGACGGTGGCAAACCGGTGATGGGGTGTGATGTGTGGGAACACGCTTACTACCTCAAATATCAAAATCGCCGCGCCGATTATCTTAAGGGCTGGTGGAACGTGGTGAACTGGGCGGAAGTGGCGACACGCTACGAAGCGCTGAAATAGCTATTTAGAAGTCAGAGGTTGGAAGTCAGCGGCGCTTGCTCTGATTTCTGACCTCCAACTTCCAACTTCTATTCCCTGGAGGAACTCATGACTCACATTATTACCAGTTTGTGTTTGCGAGATGGTGGCTGTATTGAAGTCTGCCCGGTGGAGTGCATTATTCCGGGCAAACCCACCAGCGAGTGGCCGTGGATGTACATTGACCCGGACACCTGCATTGACTGTGGCGCTTGCATTCCCGAATGCCCGTGGGAAGCCATCTTCCCCGAAGACGACGTGCCCGGTGATCATGCGGCCAAGGATGGTCAAAAGCTCAATGCGCCCAAAGACCCGAACTGGGCGGCCAAGGCGACCGAGCATTACGAAGGCCACAACAACAAGAATGAGCCGATAGTGCTTGAACAAACCGTGACGCTCGCGGCTGGCGATGTGGTGGATTTGAAACCCGATTGCCCACCGAATTACGATTTCTTCAAGGGCGGCCCCGGCTACAACGCCAAATAGTTCAGAATTAGTGTTTTCAAAAGAGGGAGCCGGCCAGGCTCCCTCTTTTTGCGCCTGTTTCTCTTTCTTTAAAGGAAAACCCCATGACTAACTATCGCACCGAAAAAGACTCGCTCGGCGAATTGCAAGTCCCTGCCGATGCCCTATATGGCGTGCAGACCCAACGCGCCGTCCTCAACTTCCCCATCTCGGGCATGAAGCCCTGGCGGGCTTTCATCTGGAGCATGGCCACCATCAAGCGCGCCGCCGCCGAAGTCAACTTTAGCCTCGGCCTGTTCGCCGACCGCGACCTCGATGGCAAGGCGTACACCGCCCAACAAATCGTGGAGGCCATTGTGCAGGCCGCGCAGGAAGTGATGGACGGCCAGTGGGACGCGCAATTTGTGGTGGACCCCATTCAAGCGGGCGCGGGCACCTCGCACAACATGAACACCAACGAGGTCATCGCCAACCGCGCCACCGAAATTTTGGGCGGCACGCGCGGCAAGTACATCGCCAACCCCAACGACCATGTCAACATGGCGCAATCCACCAACGACACCATCCCCACCGCCATTCGGCTGGGGTGTCTCTGGCGCATGGCTGAATTGCTGAAAACGCTGGACGACCTGGCCGCCGCGCTGGAAGCCAAGGCCAAGGAATTTGATGGCATCATTAAATCCGGGCGCACCCACTTACAGGATGCCGTGCCCGTGCGCTTGGGCCAGGAATTCGGCGGCTACGCCAAAGCCGTGCGCCGCGACCGCGAGCGCGTAGCCCGCGCCGCCGAAGGTTTGCGGCGTATGCCTATCGGCGGCACCGCCACCGGCACCGGCCTCAACGCGCATCCCGACTATCACGCGGGCATGGTCAAAAGGCTCAGTGAACTCACTGGCTTGCAACTCTACGAATCCGATAATCTCTTTGAGGGGATGCAAAGCCAGGCCGATGCCGCCGACTTCTCGGCCTCCCTCCGCACGACAGCGGTCACGTTGACTCGCCTTGCTAATGACTTCCGCCTGCTTTCCTCCGGCCCGACCACTGGCCTCGACGAGATTCGGCTCCCGGCGGTGCAACCCGGCTCGAGCATCATGCCCGGCAAGGTGAACCCCGTCCTCGCGGAAATGCTGAACCAGGCGATGTTCCATGTTCAAGGCTGTGACCACACCGTTGCGCTGGCCTCGCAAGCCGGACAACTCGAACTCAACGTGATGATGCCTATCATCGCGCATAACCTGTTTGAAGCGATGCAGGTGATGATTGGCGCAGTGCGCGCCTTCACCGACAAGTGTGTGGTCGGCGTGGTCGCCCAAAAAGAAAAAGCCGCAGGCTGGCTGGGCAAGAATGCCATTGTGGCCACCGCCCTTAACCCGCTCATTGGCTACCTCGCCGCCGCCGAGTTGGTGAAAGACGCGATGAAGCGCAACGTCACTATCCGCCAATCCGCCGCCGAGCGCATTGAGCGCGGCGAACTCAAGCACAAAGACCACCCCGACCGTCACATCACCCTCACCGAAGTAGATGCCATCCTCGGCGATTTGCGGAAGATGACGGAGGGTGGGTTGGGCGGCCCGGCGGGGGGAGGATAATTGGTAAAGGGTAATTGGTAATTGAGCATCAGACCGGGTCAGCAATTTGCTGGCCCGGTTTTGATTCATCTTCTTTGACTGTATAATCTTGATAAGTTGACCCCATGGAGGTTGCGATGCCCTCTCCGTTCCCCGGCATGGACCCGTATCTGGAAGGCTATTTGTGGCGCGATGTTCATAATGCCTTAGCAAGCCAGTTCAGGCGACAATTAGCGCCGTTACTTCACCCTCACTACGTCGCGCGGCTGGAAGTTTATACCGTCAGCGACAACATTCCAGCGCAAGAGTTAGGATTGGTCTTTATGCCGGATGTGGAAATCCTGCGTCCCTCGGACTCTCCCCTCCAACCAGCCTCGAGCGGCGCGTCATTCGCTCCGGTTGCGGTAATGACACCCCCCACTGTCTCCATCCCCATCACCTTGCCGCTTCAAGTGCGGCTAGTCAGCGTTCAAATTCGGGATGCGGCTGGTAACGAGCTGATTACCGCCATTGAAATCCTCTCCCCGACCAACAAGCGCGAACCGGAATTGATGGCTTATCGGCGCAAACGGGATGAACTCATCATGGCCGGGGTGCATCTATTGGAGATTGACCTCATTCGGCGCGGGATGCGTCCGGTCTCCACCGATGATTGGCCTGCGTCTGACTATCGCTGTTCGCTCATCCGCCGCCGCCATGTTCAAGCCGAATTGTGGCCGCTGAGTTTGCGCGAGCGCCTGCCTGTTCTCCCCGTGCCGCTACGTCACCCCGACCCCGATGTGCCGCTTGACCTATCACTCGCCCTCGCCACGATTTACGACGAAGCCTATTACGCCGCCTCGCTGGATTACACCGCCCCGCCGCCCGAACCGCCCTGTTCCGAAGATGATTTGAAGTGGCTGGATGGCTTGTTGCGAGAAGTGGGAGTGCGAGGCTGAGTAGCCTAATTTCAGACTTTCGAAGTCTTTTTGCGGTTTTACAAATTAATCGCCTAAAGAATGTCATGCCGAGCGAAGCGAGGCATCTCTACGTTGGCTCTCCTTCGCGCTGATACAAGGTAGAGGCCCTTCGCCGCGTCTTTATTCGGCTCGGGGCGACCGGTCTATTCTGCATTGGGTCATTAATTTTCCAATCTGCTAAGGAATGAGAATTAAATAACTGTCCGATTTGGTGCTGTCTGGACACTCAGAATCTACTCGGAATTTGCCTGGAACTGGACAGATAAAAAATTCTCATTCCTAAAAGGCTTCGGAAGTCTGAGGAATGACCTCCACCGTCCCCCGTCCTCCATTTACCCTCACCCTATCGCTCGTCTTCAATTTCATCGTTGAGTTACTGCATCCATCATTGTTATGCCGCCTTGTTTTTCTTGACTTTATCTTGTGAGACGCTTAGACTGTCCTTATGCCCGTCGTTCTCCGCGTCAAACGCTATAAATTTTGGCTCTTTGGGAATCTCCGTGAAACGGGCATATATGGGTCACGCAAAGAGTCGG
>CAYUFY010000230.1:0-8252 GCA_964443795.1 uncultured Anaerolineales bacterium
GCGTGACGGGCGCGAGGGTTAGCAACATCACCGAAACAGCGCCAACAAATCCAGCCGGATGGGGGCTGGGGGGCGGCAGGGGGGGCGGGTACCACCCGGGGGGCGGAGTCCAAGCGGGCGGCAGGGGAACAGGTGTCCAGGCCGGGGGTAACGGTGTCGCCGCCTCGGACGTAGGGATGGGCGTCATTTGCGACAGGCCCGCCACCACATCCGTGGGCTTGGGAGTCGGGGAAGTCTGCGCCACTTCCACAGCGAATGCCTGGGACGAGGCCGAAGGTGAGGTCAGCGGCGGCGGGGTCGGGGGGGTGCTGGTGGCCGCCGACCATATCACCCATCCAGCCAAACCCACCCCGGTGCAGATCACTATTCCCCCAAACAAGATGGAGATTTGTCGGCGCGAGAGGGCCAAAGGCAATTGCATCAGCGGTGCATCACGGTTGGGTGGCGAGATAATTCGCTAGGGGCACAAAGACATCATGCAGATCAAACACATGCCAGCTATTATCCGGCTCAAGCGCCCCCGCAGTAAACAGGGTGGCGCCAATCACATACGCATCCTGCCGCAGTTGTTCATCGTACCACTCCAACACTTTGACATAGGCGCTCGGGCCATCCAAACCCAAGCCCTGCTCAACCAGCCAGCCTTGCGAGTCTTTCCAACCCAAACCGCCGGGGTTGCCGCACACCCCAACATTCAGGGAATTGTCCAGACCGGCTTCACTAATCACCAGCGGCAGGTCACCTAAGCCGCGCGGTTTTAGCAGACCTTCATACCAAATGCGATAACGCAAGGTATGGGTGCCGACCGGCACGCTGAAAGCGGGCGCGCCCGGGATGACCCCCGGGGTGTTGGTAGTCACCCCGCATTGCATGGTCGGGCCGTTATATTCATGCACCGCAAAAATCCCGCCACAGCGGTGGGCGGCTTCCAGGGCGGGTAAAAACAATTGCATCTGCTCATACGTTGACGGCCAACCGACGGCGAAACTTCCCACGGCGGCATGGAAACCTTGCGCCTGCATGCCACATACCCGCGTGGCTTCAAACTGAGCGTACCACTGCATCTGCGCGTCGGTCGTCGGGTTATATTCATTCCAGCCTTCCCAATAATTTACGTCCGGGTTTTGCTGATATTTTTCAAAATTATGCTTGATGTATTCATTGGCCGCGTCCACCGGGTTATATTGCTCCACCCACCATTCCTGCTTGTCGCCCAAAATTCCGATGATGAGCGTTTGGGGTGAATCCTGCTTAACCGCCCAAGTCCAACTGACATCGTTAATGCCTTTAATCAGGCGGGGGTGAACCCGGCGGACGAATTCAAAAAAATAGGGGTCGGAGTTATTGAGGGCAATCGCGCCCAGTTTGCTGGTCGTTTGGCCGACCAAAGTCGGCGGCCAGGGTACGGTGGGCGTGGGCGGCGGTTCGGTCGGGGCGGCTGGAGGCGGCTCGGTCGGGGGTTGGGGAGTCGCCGTGAGGGGCACACTAACTGACGTGCCACCCGGTGCGCCAATCAGAGGCAAAAAAATCACCGAGGCCGTCGCCGTTAAAGCCACGGGCGCGAGGGAGGGGGTGGGCGCCCGCCGGGTCAAAGCCAATGAGGTTGGAGGTAACGGAGTGGGGGCCACCTGGCAAGCGGTGAGGGCCAAGATGAACACGCTCACCAGGGCCAGGGTTTCCCGGCGCACCGGCATAGAAAGTCTGAAGGAAAGATTCATCTTATGGCACCGTCAATGTTTTCAAAAGCACCCGATTAGCGAGTTCTTCACCATTAACCATAACCACCAACCGCTCCCCGGTCAATTGATGATACAGACCGACTTCCAACTGATAAGTGCCGGCGGGGGTGTCTGTGGGCAGGGTCAGCGGGAACTCACTTAACAACAACTCGCCCGGGCGCCATTTGAACGATGGATAACGATTTTCGTCGAATTGCGTTACCACCTGGCTCTGCTCATTCAACACATGCGCGAACATGGAATAGGGGCCAGCGGTGGGGTTGGTCAATTGCCAGTACAAGATCACTTTGAATGAATCGCCGGGATGGGGTGAAGTGGCGGTTAAGTCATACCCCACCAGTTGCGCTTTGTCCTGAAAGTTGACCGGCGCGACGAGCGGATTAGGTTGCCAGCCCGCCGGGAAAGCTGTCTCCCAACCCCACCCCATGGGACTCGTGAACCCCGGCGTGGGCCATTGGCCGGCCCAATGATAAACAGCGTACACCGGTTGCCCAAACCGCCCCAGCGTTGTGCGAACCCAGTCCAACCCGGCGCGTTCCAACAAATCGGGGTTGGGCGGGTCTTCGAGCAGGATGTAATAATCGCGCGGCTGACCCGGCGGAGGCAACGGCACGCTCTGGCGGTTATCAAAACCATGCATGACCCGGTGCCAGGCGGGAATGAGATAGGCGAGGGTCACTTGTTCGGGGTACGACGACGAAATATAAACGGCGTCACTCACGGGCAAAGGTTTAAGTTCTGCCGCAAGATAAGCGGCTTGCACCACCCGCTCGGCATCGTTATCCAAAACACCGCCCCACTGATTGAACAGCACCGGATGGGCCGCGAGGGATAGCGCCACGACCGGGGCCAGCAATCCCCACTCGGCCCAAGTCCGGCGGGGGGGCGCGCCCAACCGCCGGGTGAGCCACTCCCACAGGTCAACCAGAATCAGCGCGGGGAAAAACATCCAGCCCGGCAACACACCAATGGCGCGCACGTAATGCGGGATGCCTTGTGTGGATAAAACCATCGGCAGGAGCATGACGCCCAACCAGATCAACAAAAGCAGTGCGGGAAACCACTGGCGGGTAAACAGCCGCCCGATCGCCAGCACCAGCCCGGCCCAAAATAAACTCCCCAGCACCGGGTCGAACACCGGCCGCCCCCGAATGTTGAACTTGAAACTCGGGTCGCCGCTAGTCATCACCATGCGCGCCGTGTCTTGCAAGTTGCGCCACAGCACTTCCCCCGGGTGCGGGTCAGACCAAATCGTCACCTGCGCGGTGCGGAGCGAGACATCACCGGGATTCTGGTAAAAGTAAATCGCTAGCGGCAGGACAATCAGGCCGGCCACCCCGGCTAGCAACATCAGGCCTTTAACCCGCTCAACCCGGCGCGGCCCGGCCACCAGTGCGGCTACCCCGGCCCCGGCCACCACCACCGGAAAAGCGCGCGCCGCCAGATAAGTGTGAATGTTTAGGCCAAGAAACAGGCCGGCGAGCGCCCACTCCAACCACACCAGTCGGTTAGGCACAGAAGCGTGGCGGAGCGCGCACAGGAAAAAGATCAGCGTCGGGATTTGCAAGAGCGGTTCCAGAATGGCACGGTAGTTATTGCGGCTGGCAATCAAGTGCCACAGTGCAACGGATAGGAACAGCGCCGCCAGTTGCCCGGTGAGCCGCCCGCGCCGCCCCGGCCACAAAGCCGCGCCCAACGGGATGGTGAGCGCCACGGTCAACAACCCGGCGCAGGCGGTGACCCACCGCGCGGAAAAAATTGAATCGCCGAAGAGGGCAAACGCCCCGGCCAACAGATAAGTGAACAGCGCTTCATGCCCGGTGAATTGCGAGAAGAAAATGGGCCAATGCCCGGCCAGCACATCGCGCGCTTCCACGCCATGCGCGGCCTCATCTAAGTGCCAGCCAAACGGCAGGGAGGCCAGTTGATCAAACCGGAGCCAGAAGGCCAGCCAGATGATGACGAGAGAAATGAAAAATAAACGGGGCGATTGGCGCATGATATAAAACATAGCGGGGAGTTACCTCATGCGAGGTCACTCCCCGCCAACCAGATGATGTCAGGGCGGAGCATAATCAACGCCAAATCACAATCGCGCGGCGGCCCGCCAAACCCCAAGCCACATTCAGCGTCTCCCAGCGTGCTGTACGCCGCCCAATGAGCGGGTCAAGATAAATCGCCTCGGTTTTCGAAATTTCCTCAGTCACAATAGCATGACGCCCGACTTCGCCCGTTAGCGGTTGCAAGTCAATAAATAAAATGGGGAAACGTTCCAGATTAAGCCAGTCGCGCAAATTCTCTAGCGAGGCGTCATGGGCTTCTTCTGCATTCAGGCCGAAGTGTTTGACGCATGTCACCGCGTCACCGGCGCGGGTTCCCCATAAGGTTGTATATGACCGCAAGCGCAATTCATCCTCGCTAATTTCAAGACCGAAATGGTGCAAGACCATCTTCAAACAGGCAGGCACACACGAGTATGGAGTTTCCTGCCTGAAGAAAACCAGAGCCGTCGGCATGGCTAACCAGCCGTTGTCCGGCGAAAGGCCGCCTCGATTTCCGGCTGATGCTCCGCATAGAGTTGTTCCGCCGCCTGCCGCATCTCGTCCACTGGGGTGGCGGCCACAATGCTACCCAGCTCATCATCCACGGCCACCATGCCAATCACCCCGGCCAAACCGTAACCCGGATAGGCCAACGCAATGGGCACGGCCCAAACCATGCGAATGGGAAAAACCATGTGGCGCGGGGTGCCAGCCAAAACCAAATTCCCCATGTGGTCGGCGATGAAATTCTCGGCGATCCGGGTTACGGCCTCAGGTGTGAGATTAACTTGTAGCGCATGCGGTGATGGCCCGGCCAAGGTTAGAGCAGTCATAGTGGTCTCCGTTCAACAAGGCCATTATACAACCTCGAATCGCCTCAAACCCGCATGTTATAATCCGCGCGCCCCTCAAGGTTTTATTTGCCTCTGGAAAATTTATGGCCCAAACTCTGGTTGCCCTCGATTTAGAAACCACCGGTCTCGACCCCAAACGCGACGCTATTCTGGAAATTGGCGCGATCCGCTTTAAAGGTGACCGGGTGGAGGCCGAATTTTCCACGCTGGTCAACCCGGGGCGCAAAATCCCGCCGGTGGTGATGCAACTCACGGGCATTACCGATGCCATGGTCGCCCAAGCGCCGAGCATCAGCGAAGTCCTGCCCGCCCTGGAGGAGTTCGTCGGGGAGGCGCCCGTCCTCGGCCACAATGTCAAGTTCGATCTGGATTTTCTCCGCGTCAAACGGGCCTTGCGCTATAACGACGCGCTCGACACCCTGGACCTGGCCTCGGTGCTGTTGCCCAGCGCCGGGCGTTACAACCTAACCTCGTTGGCGAAAGAGTTGGGGGTGCTCACGCCCAACGAGACCATGCACCGCGCCAGCACGGATTGCCGCGTGACCATGGAGATTTATCGCGCGTTATTTCGCAAAGCGTTGGGCCTGCCGCTGGACTTGTTGGCGGAGATTGTGGAATTGGGACAGGAAATTGAGTGGGGCGCGGGGGGCATCTTTGAAGACGCGCTCCGCGCGCGGGCCAAGGAAACGGTCGCGCCCCGGCGGGCCCGCCAGGGGCACGGCAGTCCGCTCTTCGGCGGGGAGGCGGGGGATTTGAGTCCCCTGCAACGGCGCGACACCGTGACACCGTTGGATATTGACGAAATCGCCGCCATCCTCGAACCGGCGGGGTCGTTCTCGCATCACTTCCCGCATTTTGAGCATCGCTCGGAACAGATTGAGATGTTGCGCGTGGTGGCGCGCGCGCTCAGTGAGGGCCGGCATCTTATGGTGGAGGCGGGCACGGGCACCGGCAAAAGCCTGGGGTACCTCATCCCCGCCATTCAATGGGCCGTGCAAAATGGCGAGCGCGTGGTCGTCTCGACCAACACCATCAATCTGCAGGATCAACTCATCAACAAAGACATCCCCGACTTGCAAGTGGCGTTAGGGGTGGAGTTTCACGCGGCGGTGCTAAAGGGCCGGAGCAATTACCTGTGCCCGCGCCGGTTGGACAACATGCGCCGCAACCGCCCGCGCACCGCCGAGGAAATGCGCGTGCTGGCCAAAGCGTTGGTGTGGTTGCGCGCGATGGACGAGACCGGCACGGTCACCGAATTTTCGCTCGGCCCCAACGAGCGCGGCGCCTGGATGCGGCTCTCGGCGGAGGACGAAGGCTGTTCGGCGCAAATGTGTCTGGAGAAACAAGGCGGCAGTTGCCCGTTCTATCAGGCGCACCGGGCCGCGCAAGCCGCGCATGTGCTCATCGTCAACCACGCCCTGCTCTTCGCCGACATCGCCTCCGAAAATCGCGTCCTGCCCGAATATCGCTATTTGATTGTGGACGAAGCGCACCATCTGGAGTCGGCCACGACAGATGGCCTGAGTTTTGAATTGGTGCGCCCCGAACTGGAACGCAAGCTGAAGGATTTGGGCGGCGAACAGGCCGGCACCCTGGGCGAGATTGTCGCGGCCACGCAGGGGGTGCTGACCCCCGACGATTTTGCCACGCTCGACGCAGAAGTGAACAAAGCCTACGACCGCGCCAGCACGACCCTGGAACTCTCGCGCGAGTTTTTTGAAGCCGTGGAGAATTTTCTGGCCGAAGTGCGCGAGGGCCAACCCGTGAGCGACTACGGCCAGCAGGTGCGCATCATCCCTGCCACGCGCACGCTGGCCCCGTGGGAACGCATCGAAGTGCAGTGGGAGCAAATGGGCAAGGTGCTGACCGCGCTTTCCAAATCGCTCTTCCGGCTCGCGGGCGGCCTGGCCGAATTGGAAGACTACGACCTGCCCGAGCGCGATGACCTCGTCTCAGCGGCCAACGCCGCCCACCGCTACTTCGCCGATCTGGTGGAAAAACTGAACGGCTTCGTGTTCAAACCCGACCCGATCATGATTTACTGGGCGCAAGTGAAGGGCAGTGATAATCCCCGCATCTCGCTCCACGCCGCGCCCCTGCATGTCGGGCCGCTGGTGCAAAAATATCTGTGGCATGCCAAAGAGTCGGTCATCATGACCTCAGCCACGCTGACCACCGCTGGCGATTTTGGCTATGTCAAAAGCCGCCTGAGCGCCGACGAAGCCGATGAAATGGCGGTTGGCTCGCCGTTCGATTACGAGACGTCCACCCTGCTCTATCTGGTCAACGACATCCCCGAACCAGCGGACAAGTTCAATTATCAGAAGATGGTGGAGAACGGGCTGATCAAGCTCTGCACGGCCACGCGGGGCCGCGCGCTGGTCTTGTTCACCTCCTATGCCCAACTCAAGCAAACCGCCCAGGCCATCCGCGACCCGCTGGCCCGCGCGGGCATTGATGTGTATGACCAATCCGATGGCACCGCCCGCACCACGCTCCTCGACTCGTTCAAAAGTTCGGAAGGCGGGGTTCTGCTCGGCACTAAAAGTTTCTGGGAGGGCGTGGATGTGGTGGGCGAGGCGCTCTCGGCGCTGGTCATCGTCAAACTCCCGTTTGATGTGCCCAGCGATCCCATCATCGCCGCGCGCTCCGAGACGTTTGAGCGGCCCTTTGATGAGTACACCGTGCCGGAAGCCGTGCTGAAGTTCCGGCAGGGGTTTGGCCGCCTCATCCGCTCCCGCAGTGACCGGGGCGTGGTGGTCATCTTCGACCGCCGGGTGCTGACCAAACAATACGGACGCATTTTCATGGATTCGCTCCCCAACTGCACCCGCCGCTCCGGGACCATGGCCAACCTGCCGACAGCGGCGGCGAAGTGGATTGATGGAGGATAATGTGGTTTCGTTCCGCATTTTGTCCGGGGGCTTATACGGAAAGTTTCCGCTCACTTAACGGTTGGGCAGGCACTTGCAGAAATACATTCCGTAGGTTTTGTTCTTTTTTGAGTTTGTTTTTCGGTGAAAATGCGCTCTTCTTTTTCAAGTTTCGTCATTGGCTTCTGAAAGTTGTAGAATTTTTCAAAGTCAGTCTGGCATGAAGATTTCTTCATATCGAAAAAACAGACGCTCAAGAATCAAACTTATGTGCCTCAAGAAGTGAGTAATACACCTCAAAAAGATTTGCATGAACAGGAAAGACCAATGAAACGATTTTCGCCATTCATACTGATTGCTTTAGGAATAATCGTCATTTTTGCTGGGTTTGTGTATGACGTTTTATATGCAGGAATACCGTATCAAGACCCTACCTCTGCTTTAGAAGCAAGTTACAATTTTCATTCTCAAATTGCATCCATAATTCGTTGGAGTGGAATGGGCATCTTTATAATTGGTGGAGCGGCTATAACAATTCAATGGCTGACGAGAAAAAGACGTAATCCAGAAAGTCTGAAATAGCAAAACATGTGACGGGTAGAATCTTGTCAAGTTGGCGGTGTGGTTCTCTTTTAATCAGCGAGTCTTGCACAAGTCGTGCCTGCCCAACAAAGCATTTCTCAGAAACTAAGTCATCACGAGCGCCGCTGAGTCGGTCATCAGACTCATCTATCCATACAAAAT
>CAYUFY010000231.1:0-8221 GCA_964443795.1 uncultured Anaerolineales bacterium
TGGATGAAGCCTCCTCGCGCCTCGACCCGGCCACCGAGCAACACATCGAGCGCGCCGTGAGCAAACTGCTGGCGGGGCGCACCGGCCTCATCGTGGCCCATCGCCTCGGCACCGTGCAACGCGCCGACCACATCATGATTTTAGACAACGGGCAAGTTGCCGAACACGGCCCGCGCGCCGAACTCGCTGCCAACCCCAGTTCGCGGTTTTATCATTTGTTGCAGACGGGGTTGGAGGAAGTGTTGGCGTGAGGTGGACTATCGCGTTGTGCCTCAGGCACATAAACAAGCACCCTGAGCGGAGGCGCGTTCCCCAGCGCCGCAGTCGAAGGGTGCGGTGTATTTGACACAGGCGGTTTTCTCAGCGACCCGCATCCTTCGACTGCGCGGCGCTGAAGA
This sequence comes from uncultured Anaerolineales bacterium, assembly GCA_964443795.1. Lineage (GTDB taxonomy): Bacteria > Chloroflexota > Anaerolineae > Anaerolineales > UBA6663 > DATDRS01. The sequence continues at coordinate 399 of CAYUFY010000231.1, forward strand.
GCGCGCCGTTCCGCTCAGGATGCTAGGCCTCTTTTCGTGACGAGCGAATGATGAACAAAACTTCTGCTGGTCTCCAACCCTATCGCCTCTTCGCTCGCCTCCTGCTCGCCGCGCCCTGGGCCAACGTGGTGGCGGTGGGGCTATGGCTCATCCTCAACTATATGCAGGCCATCCCGGCCCTGCTCACCCGCGAGTTTTTTAATCGGCTCACCGCTGACACCCAAGTCACCGTCAACTTGTGGAGCATCGTTCTCCTGTTTGTCGCCAGTTGGGTCGCGCGCCATTGGTTGTATGTGGCGGGCGTGTACGCCGCCGAAACGGGCGCGCTCACGGCGGGCGCGCTGTTGCAACACAACTTGTTGGAGCGCGTGTTTCAACGCCCGGGCGCGGCGGCCCTGCCGCCCACCATCTCCTCCGGCGAAGCCATCAGCCGCTTCCGCGATGATACCGATGAAGTTCAAGATGTGCTAGAGATGTTGGCCGACTTTATCGGCGTGGCGCTGTTTCAAATTTTCATCGTGGTCACGCTGGCCCGCATCAACGCCCTCATCACTATGTTGGTCGCTCTGCCTGTTGTGGGGGTCATCGTCATCACTCGCTTCGCGCGGCAATCGGTGCGGAAATATCGCATGGCCAGCCGCGCCGCCACCGGGCAAGTCACCAACGCCATCGCCGAGATGTTTGGCGGCGTGCTCGCCATCCAAGTCGCCAACGCCGAAGAAGCGGTGGTGGCGAACTTCCGCAAGTTCAACGACGCGCGCCATCAGCACACGCTCAAAGACCAGGTTTTCAACGAAGCCCTTAACACCACCTTTGAGAGTGCCGCGGAGTTGGGCCTCGGGCTGGTGTTGTTGCTGGCCGGGCAAAACATGGCGCTCGGTCACTTCACGCTCGGCGACTTCGCGCTGTTTGCTTACTTCATTCCGTATCTCGTTGAGTTCACTTTTATGGTGGGCATCTTGATGGCGCGTTACAAACAATGCGGCGTGTCCTTCGAGCGGCTGGCGGCGCTGTTGCAAGGCGTGCCGCCCGAGACCATGACCAAAAACGCGCCCCTGCATTTAACCAAACCCGCCCCGCCCCTGCCGCCCGTCGTCAAAACTGCCGCGCATCATTTTCAAGCGCTCACCGTCAGCGGCCTCACCTATCACCACCCCGACACCGGGCGCGGCATTGACGACATTTCTCTGCGCTTGCAACGCGGGCAATTTGTGGTGATTACCGGGCGCATCGGCTCCGGCAAGACCACGCTCGTGCGCGCGATTTTGGGATTACTGCCCGCCGATTCCGGGACACTCCACTGGAATGACGAACTGATTCCCGACCCGGCAGGCTTCTTGATTCCCCCGCGCTGTGCCTACACCCCGCAAGTGCCGCGCTTGTTTAGCGAGTCACTCCGCGATAATTTGTTGTTGGGCCTCCCCGAAGCCAGTGTGGATTTACCCACCGCCCTCCGCGCCGCCGTGATGGATGAGGATGTAGCGGCGATGAGTGCCGGCCTCGACACGGTGGTAGGCCCACGCGGGGTGCGGCTCTCCGGCGGCCAAGTGCAACGCGCCGCCGCCGCGCGCATGTTCGTGCGCCAACCGGAACTGCTGGTGTTTGATGATTTATCTTCGGCGTTGGATGTGGAGACGGAAAAAGTTTTGTGGGAAAGATTGGATGGAGAAAAGAAGTTATCAGTAATCAGTGACCAGTCATCGGTGAAACCACTGATAACTGATAACGGGTCACTGGTCACTTGCCTTGTCGTCTCCCATCGCCGCCCCGCCCTCCGCCGCGCCGACCACATCCTCGTATTGAAAGATGGCCGCGTGGAAGCCGAAGGTAAGTTGGATGAACTGCTGGCGACCAATGCCGAGATGCAACGCTTGTGGCAAGGGGAGGTGGAGGAAGCGCAATGACCAGCATTAGCGTACTTATTCAAGCCTAGCTCCGCTCAGGAAAAGCATCCTGAGCGGAGGGCGCGGTGATCTCCCGCGCCCGCAGTCGAAGGATGCGGCGCATACGAGACCCGCGCCCTTCGACAAGCTCAGGATGCCCTACGGCGCTGAAGAACGCGCTTCCGCTCAGGGTGCTATATTCTTTCCAGAAATTGAACGGTTAATTTTCAGATGCGTTAAATCCTATTTCGACTACAATACTCCACAATGTCCCCCGAAACCGAAATTGACGTTGAATTCCGCGACGTGGTCAAAACTTTTGGCCCGGTGGTGGCCGTTGACCATGTGAACCTCGCCATTCGCAAAGGCTCGTTTTATTCGTTCCTCGGCCCGTCGGGGTGCGGCAAAACGTCGTCGTTGCGGCTCATCGGCGGGTTCGAGCAACCCGACGGGGGCGAGATTTTCATCGGGGGCGAGGCCGTCGCGGGGGTGCCGCCCTATCGTCGCCATGTCAACATGGTCTTTCAACATTACGCGCTCTTCCCGCACATGGATGTGGCGAGCAACGTGGGCTATGGTCTGCGCCAACGTCGCCCGCGCCTGACCCGCGCCGAGATTGATAAGCAAGTGAGCGAGGCGTTGGCGTTGGTGCGTCTCGGGGGTTACGAGTCCCGGCGGGCCTGGGAACTCTCCGGGGGCCAGCAACAACGCGTGGCCCTCGCCCGCGCGCTCATCAACAAGCCCACTGTGCTTCTGCTCGATGAACCCCTCGCGGCCCTCGACCGCAAACTCCGCAAAGATATGCAGGTGGAATTAAAGACGCTGCAACGCGAAGTCGGCATCACGTTTGTGTTTGTCACCCACGACCAAGAAGAAGCGCTCTCGATGAGCGATTGCATTGCCGTGATGCGCGATGGGCGCATTGTGCAGGAAGGCTCGCCCACCGCGTTGTATCACCAACCTTTCGACCGTTACGTGGCCGGCTTTATCGGCCAATCAAATTTTATTCCCGGGGAGGTGATTGAAACTGGCGATTGGATTACGCTCCGCGCGACGGGTGGCCTCACCCTGCGCGCTCCCCGCTCCCCACAGGCCCGGCCCCTCGCGGTGAACGACCACGCTGTGCTAGCCTTGCGGCCCGAGCGGATTCGTCTGCAACCCCGCGCCGACCCTGCCGAGGGTTACGCGGGCCGCATCGCCCAAACCACTTTTCTCGGCGACCAAACCGAATATCATATTGACACTGAAGCCCTCGGCCGCCTGCTCGTGCGGATGAACAGCGGCAGTCACACCTATTCGCCCGGCGAAGCGGTGCTTATCCATTGGGCTGATGAATCCGGTTTGGCTTTGTTGGATGATTAGTAGGGGCGGGTCTGAGACCCGCCCCTACCAAGACCTACCCTGCCTGTCTGCCCACACCCCCACACCCCTTATTCTCTGGAGGAGAACCCCATGAACCGTAAAGAACTAGGCGAGTATTCCAAATTATTGAAGCGCGGCCAAATATCGCGCCGCGACTTTCTGCGCGTGACCGGCATTGGCTTTGCCGCCGGCGTGCTGGCCGCCTGCGCCCCACCCGCCACCCAAGCCCCCGCGCCCACCACCGCCCCCGCCACGCTCGGTGACCGACTCGATTTAACGACCTGGCCGAATTATCACAACATGGCGAACTTCGAAGCCTTCACCAAAGCGACCGGTGTCAACATCAACATCAACGTCTTTGGCTCCAATGAAGAAATGCTCGCCAAACTGCAAGCGGGCGGCACCGGCTGGGATGTGTTCGTGCCCACCAACTACACCATCCCCACCTATGCCAAACTCGGCCTCATCGAGCCGCTGGATTTGAGCCAGTTGACCAGCTACGACCCCAAGTCGTATGAAGCCCGCTTCCTCACCGCCTCGCAAGCCCCCGGCGACTCGAACACCTACGCCATCCCCAAGAACTGGGGCACCACCGGCTACATGGTTCGCACCGCCAACGTCACCGAGCCAATGACGACGTGGAAAGATTTCTTTGATATGACGATGGACAAGTATTCGGGCAAGACCGTCATCCACGACTATCAACTCACCTCCATCGGCAATGCGCTGAAGTATTTTGGCTACTCGTTCAACTCCATTGATGCGAAAGAATTAGCCGATGCCGAAAAACTCTTGCTCAATGTGAAGCCGCACCTGTTCGCCATCACCAGCGACTATCAACCGCCCATGCGGAACGGCGACGCTTACATCGCGATGGCGTGGACGGGCGACGCGCTCCAAGTGAAACGCGATTACCCCGACACCGAATATGTGCTGGGCCGCGAAGGCGGCGAAATCTGGGAAGACAACTGGGCCATGGTGAAAGATGCGCCGCACAAAGCCGCCGCGTATGCCTTCCTCAATTACATGATTAAGCCCGATGTCGCCGCGCTCGAAACGCAAGGTCACGGCTATCCCCAAGTGGATGCCCGCGCCACCGCTCTGCTCTCCGACGCGATGAAGACCGACACCATCATGTACCCCGCCGCCGACCTGCTCACCCCGCTGGAGTTTGCCGCCGCCAACACGCTCACCGACCCGGCCCGCGCCGAACTGTGGGCACGCGTGAAGAGCGCCTAACACGGGAAGTTTAATATGGGCGGGCTACGCGCTAAGTAATTGGTAATTAGTAATTTGTAATTCATAGCGCGTAGCCCGTCCGAAACTCGTGTCGCCACTTACCATTTACTAATTACCACTCACCCCATGCCCTCTCTCGAACTCCTCCTCAACCACCCCGACCATTGCGGCGAAGGCCCGCTGTGGGACCCCGCGCACCAACGCTTTTATTGGAACGACATGAACGCCTCGCTGGTGTTCGAATACGACTGGCACACGGGCATGAAGAAAACCCTCCAGCGCGACTTGATGGTGGCGGGCATGGCCTTTCGGCGCGGCGGCGGCTTCGTCTTCGCCGGGTTCACCGGCCTGCACGTCTGGCGCGGCCCCGATGATTACACCACCCTCATCACCGAACACGCAGGCGAGACGCTGTTCTTCAACGACATTCTGGCCGACCCCGCTGGGCGCGTCCTCGCCGGAACGTTTTACTGGGGCGCAGATAACCGCATCGAAAAGCCGGGCAAGTTATACCGCATTGACCCCGACCAAAGCATCCGCGTGGTGGATGAAGGTTTCGGGGTCGCCAACGGCCTCGCCCTCAGCCCCGACAACCGCACGCTCTACTTCGCCGATTCAACCGCCCGCCGCATTTACGCTTACGCTTACGATCCGGCCACCGGCGCGCCGACCAACCGCCGCATTTTTGTGCAAGCGGCAGATAGCGAAGGCTTGCCCGACGGCCTCACCGTGGATGCTGAGGGATTTGTGTGGTGCGCCTATTGCTACACCGGCGAAGCCGTGCGCTACGACCCCGATGGCCAAGCCGAGCGGCGGATTCAACTCCCCGTGCAACAACTCGCCAGCCTCAACTTTGGCGGCCCCGACCTCAACGAACTCTACATCACCACCGCCGCCGATGAATGGGTGAGCGACTTTACCCCGCCGGGCTACACCGCCGACCAGAGCCGACTCGGTGGGCCGCTGTATCGAATCAAGATGGACGTGCAGGGGAAGTTGGAGCATTCCGCGAACTTATAGAACTCACATGAAAACCTCGCGCTGGCCCACCATTTTATTGCTCACCCCCGCCAGCCTGCTCTATCTGGCGTTGTTGGTCGCGCCGCTCGTCATTGTGGCGGTGTTCAGCTTTGGCGCGCGCGCGCCAGAGGGCGGGTACGCCCCGGCGTTCACGCTGGAGCAATACTTGCGCCTGCCCACGCGCAGTACGCCCTTCATCAACACCCTTTGGCTGGCGACCCTCGGCACATTCTTCTGCATCTTGGTCGCGTACCCATTGGCTTACACCCTCGCCACCCGCGCCAGCGCGCGCGCCAAGACCCTCCTCGTTGCGCTCATCATCGTGCCGTTCTGGACTTCGTTCCTCATCCGCACCTATGCGTGGGTCACCATCCTCGGCAATCGCGGGATACCGGCGCTGTTGGAACAACTGGGGTGGGTGAAAGATTTAGTATTATTGAATACGCCCTTCGCCATCCTGCTCGGCATTGTTTACAATTATTTGCCGTTGATGACGTTCCCGCTGTATGTGAGTTTGGAACGCCTCGACAAACGCCTGCTGGAAGCCTCCAAAGATTTGGGGGCGGACCGCTGGGGCACGTTTTGGCAAATCACGTTTCCGCTCAGCGCGCCCGGCCTCATCACTGGCTCGATGCTGGTCTTCATTTTGCTCATGGGCGAATATCTCATCCCGGCCTTGCTGGGCGGCGGAAAAATTTTCTTCGTCGGCAACGCCCTGGTGGATTTGTTCCTGCAATCGCGCAACTGGCCGTTTGGCTCGGCGGTCTCCATGGCCCTCACCGGCATCATGCTGGTCGTCATCAGCCTGTACCTGTGGGCCACCGCCCGCCTCGGCGGGGAAGGGCGGGAAGAAGTGTCGTTGCTGTAAACAAGAGAAGAGTAATTGGTAAATGGTAATTGTTCTCCAATTACCATTTACCAATTATCCACCCGCTTTCCCTTTCATGCCTCGCCCCTCCCTCGACCCCCTCACCCCTCTCTTCCGCGGCTACACTGCCGCCATTTACATTTTCTTGTACGCCCCCATCGCGCTGGTGGTGCTGTTTAGTTTTACGGCGGGCAACTATGCCGCCGACTTGCAGGGGTTCTCGTTGCGCTGGTATGGCGAGACGTGGCGTGACCCGTTTGTGATTGAAGCGTTTCAAAACAGCCTGTTCATCGGTCTGGTCTCGGCCACATTGGCCACGGTGTTCGGCACGCTGGCAGCGCTGGCGTTGCAAAATGTGCATGGCTGGCTCCGCACCGTGTACGATGCGCTCATCTATGTCGCCATCATCATCCCCGGCATTGTCATTGGCATTGCCACGCTCATTTTCTTTGTGCAATTTTTTGGTTGGCTCAATCCGTGGCTGGCCTACTTCTTTGGCCCCGAAGCGCCGCGCCTAAATTTAGGCAAGCCCACCATCATCGCCGCGCATACGCTGTTCACCATGTCCATCGTGCTGGTCATCGTGCGCGCGCGCATCGCTGGCATGGACCGTGCGCTCATCGAGGCCTCCAATGATTTATACGCCACCCCGTTGGGCACGTTCTGGCAGGTCACGCTCCCCCAACTTTTTCCCGCCATCCTCGCGGGTTTTCTGCTGGCCTTCACCTTTAGCTTCGACGACTTCATCGTGGCATTCTTTGTGGCCGGGCCAAACACGACCCTGCCCATCTACGTCTTCTCCTCCATCCGGCGCGGTGTCACGCCCAAAATCAACGCCATCGCCACCGTCACCCTCATCCTCTCGCTGACCTTCCTGTTTGTCACCCAACGCTTATTAGGGCGGGGGCAAAATCCCAAAACTTGAGGCCTTTATCTGAAAAATCTCCCAACCCCGCTGAGTAAATTGTGGATGGCTTGCTGGCGCATCAACAAAACTAACCAACCCTAAGGAGACCATTAAAACCATGAACATCCCGCCTCACACGCTTCAACCCACGCGCCCCAACAAATGGTTGGGCTGGCTGGGCGTGACCATCGCCCTGAGCGCTCCCGCCATGCAGTGGTTGCTAGGATCGTGGTTCAAAAGCGTCCTCGCTTTTCCGCTCGACCGCTTTATGAGTTTGCTGGTGATGTGGTTGGCGATGGCGGTGGCCTTAGGTATCGCGCATTACAGCGAAGGCTATCCGCTCGCACGGTTCGGCTTTGCCCGCACCCCCAAACCCTTGCGCGCGCGTTTGATTGAGTGGATTTTAACCGCGCTGGCGACGCTCGTCGGTGGGGCCGTCGTCATCGGCTTTTCCATTTACGTCCGCCGCTGGCTGACGGGCGAAACCACGTCGGACACCTCCGCTCTCGTAGCGGCCCTGCCCGCGTGGGTGTTAATCCCCGCT
>CAYUFY010000232.1:0-8211 GCA_964443795.1 uncultured Anaerolineales bacterium
AGCCGGGGTCACGGCGCGCGAATTAGTGCTGGGCTATGCGGCGCTCGCTCAGGCAGTTGCACCCGCTCTTATTGCTCCAGCCATTACGGCCGACCCCGGTGACGACGCGGTGCTGGCTTGCGCGTATGCGGCGCAGGCCGAAGCGATTGTTTCAGGCGACAGCCATTTGCTGAACCTAAAAGAGTATCGGCGTATCCTCATTCTCACGGCGGCTGAACTCTTAGCCCGCCTCCCCACCGAATAAGCGTTGCTTCTCATATAGTTGTCCAGGTATATTTTTTCCGCGCCACTCTGTCAACGAATACGAAACCGCTTCGCATAAACGAAGCGCAATGCGAGCGTTTATTCGTTGGACACTCGTTGACAGCAGGGTTGGAAAAGACTTTTCTGGATACCTATAGTCAAGAGAAACTTTTATGGACCCCATCTCCCCTCTCCTCCGCCGCCTCCGCCACCAAGCCGAATCCGACCCTGATGCCTTTTGGGCCAAGGCCGCTGAGGCTTTGCCGTGGTTCCGCAAATGGGACCGCGTCTTTGAATGGAACCGCCCGACCTTCAAGTGGTTTGTGGGCGCGCAGACCAACATGGCCTACAACTGCCTCGACCACCATGTGGCGCGCGGGTGGGGCGGTCATGCCGCGCTGATTTACGCCAACGAGCGCGGCGAGCGCCGCACCCTCACCTACACCCAACTCTTGCGCGAGGTCGAGCGGGCCGCCGCCGCCCTGCGCGGCCTGGGCATCCAAAAGGGCGACCGGCTCACAATTTATATGCCGAACTCCATCGAAGCAGTGGTGCTGATGTTGGCGACGGTTCGCATCGGCGCGATTCACTCCATCACCTTTGCCGGGTTTGGCGCAGGCGCGTTGGCCGACCGCATCCGCGCCAGTGGCTCGCGGCTGGTCTTCACCGCCGATGTCATTTATCGCAAAGGCAAAGACGTGCGCCTGAAAGAATTGGTGGATGCCGCGCTGGCGTTGGGCGAAACTTCGGTGGAGCATGTCATCAGCGTCAAACGCACAGCGGCGGATATGCCGATGACCGTAGGCCGCGATTTAAATTGGGATGAATTTTTGTCGAAGGCTGAGGGGCAGAGCGGCGCACACATCTCGCTTGAGTCTAACGAGCCGCTGTACATCCTCGCCACCTCCGGCACCACCGCCAAACCTAAACTCGCCGTGCATACCCATGGCGGCTATCAAGTTCACATCCACCGCATGGCGCAGTGGGTGTTTGGGATGAAGCCGAGCGATGTGTGGTGGGCCACGTCCGACCTCGGCTGGGCGGTGGGTCATGCTTACATTGTGTACGCGCCGTTGCTGATTGGATGCACGACGATTCTGTACGAAGGCGCGATTGACCACCCCGGCCCCGATGCGGTGTGGCGGCTCACGGAAGAATTTGGCTTGACCGGAATCTTCACCTCGCCGACAGGCGTGCGCTTGCTCATGCGCTACGGCGAGAGCCACGCGAAGAAATACAACTTGTCTTCATTAGAGCGCGTCGTCTGCGCGGGCGAAGTGTTGAATGCGCCCGCGTGGGAGTGGTTGCAAAAGAAAGTGTTGAACAACCATGTGCCGGTGATTGACCACATGTGGCAAACCGAAACCGGCGGCCCGGTCTTCGGCAATCCCTACGGGCTGGGGCTACTGCCCATCAAGCCCGGCTCGGCCACCATCCCCATGCCCGGCATCGAGGCCGAAATCCTCACGCCCGAAGGCCAGCCCGTGCCGGTGGGCGAGAAGGGCATCATGGTTTTCAAGCGCCCGTTCCCCGGCCTCACCGCCAGCCTGTGGGGCGAGCCGGAACGCTATGGCCGCGACTATTGGGACAAAATCCCCGGCGTGTACTACACCGGCGACTCGGCGCACATAGACGCGGATGGCTATGTGTGGTTCGCGGGCCGCGCCGATGAGATTATCAAAATCGCCGCGCACCGCCTCGGCACGATTGAAGTGGAGACCGCGTTTCTCAAGCATCCCGCCGTGGCCGAGGCCGGAGTCACAGGCCGCCCCGATGATTTGCGCGGTGAGGTCATCTCGGCGTTTGTGGCGTTGAAACAGGGCTACACCCCTTCGGCACAACTCAAAAAAGAATTGCTCGACACCGTGCGCCAAGACCTCGGCGCGGTGGCTGTCATCGGCGAATTAAATTTCGTCAACATGTTGCCCAAGACCCGCAGTGGCAAAATCATGCGGCGCGTGTTCAAGGCCGTGGTGCTGGGCCGCGACCCCGGCGACATCACCACCATCGAAGACGAAGGTTCCGTGGAAGACGCGCGCCAAGCGTGGGAACAAATGAAAGCCGAGTTGAGCGGCATCCCCAGCGCGGGGTCGGGGGATGTAGGATGAGCTCTCCCGCGCTCTCCCGCTTCATCAACCGCCTGCTCTCGGTTGGCGCGGACCCTGCCGACCCACCTAGCTTGCGCGAGCGTAAACGACTATTTGTTGGCGAGATGTGGGGGGTCCTATTTGCGATTAGTTTCCTTGCCCTATTTTTTTTCGCTCTAGGGACTCCGCTAGTTGCCATCTCCTTAGCCGTTACAGTCTTTGTCAGCTTATCCCTATTCGTCAGCGCACACCTGCGTCCGGGGTTGTTTTCTGTCTCTGTGCATATCGCCTGTTTGTTCCTTCTTCTTACCCCTTTGAGCATCACGCTCTTCTTTGGTGGGCTCGTCACCAGTGGTGGAAGCCTTATGTGGGGGTTCCTATCTCCTATATGCGCCCTCAGCATACTAGGGCAAAGGGCTGGGAAATTCTGGTTGGGAGCCTTTTTTATTGTGGTAATTGTCGGGGGCGTATGGCCGAATTGGATACCGGCTCTCTATGTGCTACCCACGCCAAGCGCCATCATGGGTGCCGTTTACATCATGATGGGGTTGTTGATCTTTCTCCCTTTAATGTACTTTATCCGCCAGCGCGACGAATTTCAGCGCAAGTCCGACGACCTGCTCCGCAACATCCTGCCGGATGAAATCGTCGCGCGCCTCAAAGACAGTAGCGCCTTCATCGCCGAACACTTCGAACAGGCCTCCGTGCTGTTCGCCGATGTGGTCTCGTTCACGCCCATGTCAGCCAAAATGACCCCCACTGAATTGGTGGCGATGCTCAACGAAGTGTTCAGCGAGTTTGACCAACTCGTGGAGCGGCATGGCGTGGAGAAAATCAAGACCATCGGGGATTGCTATATGGTGGCGGCGGGCGTGCCCCAGCCCCGCGCCGACCACGCCCAAGCCCTCACGCAACTCGCGTTGGATATGCAAGCCATCGTCGCCAGCCGTGAATTCCAGGGCCACCCCTTGCGCTTTCGCATTGGCCTGAACTCCGGGCCGCTCATCGCCGGTGTCATTGGGCGGCGCAAATTCATTTACGACCTGTGGGGCGATGCGGTGAACACCGCCAGCCGCATGGAGTCGCATGGTGTGGGTGGCTCCATTCAAATCACCGAAGCCACCTACGAACTCATCAAGGATGACTTCACCTGCGAGACCCACGGGACGGTCAACGTCAAGGGCAAGGGCGAGATGAAGGTGTGGTATGTGCTTGATAAAAAGACGTAAACGCGATAAAGCTGCCCTCACCCCTGCCCCCTCTCCCCTCTGGGGAGAGGGGAACTCCTCGTCCAATGACTCCCTTCTCCCGCAAGGGAGAAGGGCCGGGGATGAGGGTCAGACTGAACACTCACCATGCCAAACGAAGAAAAACTTCACCGCATTCACCCCCTCATCCTCCAACGCTCGCGCGACCTGCGGCATCCACTGACTCCCGCCGAAGCCAAAGTCTGGGCGCGCGTTCGCAACCGACAACTCGGTTACAAGATTCGGCGGCAACACCCCCTCGGTCGTTTCATCGCCGACTTCTGTTGCCCGGAGACCAAACTGGTGATTGAGATTGACGGCGATACCCACACCGCCCCTGACCAAATCGAGTATGATGCGGCACGCACAGCATGGCTTGAAGGCCAAGGCTATCGGGTGATTCGATTTACGAATGCCGAAGTTCATCAACCGTTGGAAGCCGTGCTAGAAGCCATTCACCACGCTTCGCCAAAGCCTAAATGACTAACGACTTCGATACACTCACCGAAAAAATTCAAGAAACGATGGCCCGCCTCCGCATCCCGGGCGTGGCCGTGGGCCTGTGGCATGGGGGCCAGGAATATACCGCCGGGTTCGGCATCACCAATATCGCCCACCCTCTGCCCGTCACGCCGGATACGCTCTTTCAGATCGGCTCGGTCACTAAAACTTTTGTTGGCACGGCGGCCATGCGCCTGGTGGAAATGGGCCAACTGGATTTGGACGCGCCCCTCCGCGTGTACCTGCCCCACCTGCGCCTCGCCGACGAAAGCGTCGCCGCGCGCGTGACCATGCGCCACTTGCTCACCCACACCAGTGGCTGGGTCGGCGATTACTTCGACAACTTCGGCAATGGTGATGACGCCATTCTCAAAATCATTGACCGCGTGGCAACCCTGCCCCAAGTCGCGCCGCTGGGCGAACTCTGGTCATACAACAACGCGGGCTTCTACCTCGCCGCGCGTGTGATCGAAGTGCTGACTGGCCAAACTTTTGAGAAAGCGATGAAGACGCTGATCTTCGAGCCGCTTGGTTTGCGGATGGCGTTCTTCTATCCCGACGATGAAATTCTCACCCACCGCTTTGTCGTGGGCCACGACGTGATCGGCGACGAACTGCAGATTCTGCGCCCGTGGGCGTTGCCGCGCGCCTCGGCGGGGGCCGGGGGCATCGTGAGCACCGTGAAGGATTTGCTGACCTACGCCCGCTTCCACGCGGGCGATGGAACCGCGCCCGACGGGACTCGGTTGCTCACGGCGGAGTCGCTGACCCACATGCAAACCCCGCGCTTTCACGCCACCGGTGTTAGTAGCATGGGCCTGACCTGGTTCATCGCCAGCGCGGGCGAACACAAACTCATCCGGCACGGCGGCGCCACCAACGGCCACCAAGCCGAGTTTACCCTCGCGCCCGAAGCCAAATTTGCCTGTGTCATCCTGTGCAATGCCGAGCGCGGGCGCGAGCTCAACGCCGAAATCAACCAGTGGGCGCTTAAGCATTATTTAGGCTCCGGTTTTGCCGAAGCCCCGCCGCTGGACCCCCCTGCCGACCAACTCACTCAATATGTTGGCCATTACGAAGCGGCGGCGAATGCTTGCGAGCTGAGCGCGCAAGACGGCAAATTAATTTTGCAAGTGATTGATAAGGGCGGCTTCCCCACCCCCGCCACCCCGCCCTCTGGCGATCAACCCCCGCCGGTGCCAATCGCCTTGTATGCCGCCGACCGGTGGGTGGCGCTCGACCCGCCGTTCAAAGGCAATCGTGGCGAATTCATTCGCGCGGCTGATGGCGGCGTGGCATGGATGCGTTTTGGAAGCCGGGTTCACAAACGGGCAGGGTAATATGACTCTCGATTATTTGTCTGAAGCCCAGCGGCTGGCCGCCACCGGTCAGCCCTTTGCCCTGGCCACTGTGGTGCGCGCGGAGAAGCCCACCTCGGCCAAGGCCGGGGCCAGGGCCATCATCACCCCCGATGGCGCACTCAGCGGTTGGGTCGGCGGCAGTTGCGCGCAACCCACGGTCATCCGTGAAGCGGTCAAGGCCCTACAGGATGGGCAACCCCGTCTCATCCGCCTCACCCCGCCGGAAAAGATGGGCCAGGCGCCCCGCGAGGGCGTGGTCGAGGTCGCGCTCACCTGCATCAGCGGCGGCACATTGGAGGTCTACATCGAACCGCATCTCCCGCGTCCCCACCTCATCGTCGTCAGCCACTTGCCCATCGCCGAGGCCCTCACCGCCATCGGCAAGGGCTTGGGCTATCGGGTTTCAGTATTAGGCCTCGATGCCACGCCACAACGTTTCCCCCAAGCCGACTTTGTTTTGGATCGGCTGGATTTTTCGCAACTCAAATTGACCGGGCAGACTTATATCGTCGTTGCCACCCACGGCAATTATGATGAAGAGGCGCTCGAGTGGGCGCTCAAAACCCAAGCGGGCTACGTGGCCCTCGTGGCCAGCCGCCCCCGCGCGGAGTCGGTGCTCGACGGTTTGCGCGCGTCCGGACTATCCGCTGACCAACTGGCTCGGCTAAAATACCCAGCGGGCCTCGACCTCGGCGCGCGCACCCCTGAAGAGATTGCCCTCAGCATCCTCGCCGAAATCATCCAACGCCGCCCCTCTGCCCCAATTACCAATCCCCAATTACCAATGACCGCTGTCCCCCTCGAAGCTATTGACCCCGTCTGTGGCATGACCGTCGAAATCGCCACCGCCCGCCACCTGGCCACGTATGCCGGACAAACTTATTACTTCTGCGCCGCTGGATGCAAACGGAGTTTTGAGAAAGAGCCGGAAAAATATCTAGTAAACAGTAATTCGTAAATAGTAATTACCACTTACCAATTACTGTTTACCTTCCCCAAGGAGACCCTTATGCTACTCGAAGGAACCGTCAACATCAAAGCCTCGCGCGAGAAAGTGTTTGCTTTTCTCACCAACCCCGAGCAGGTGAGTCAGTGCGCGCCGGGCGTGGAGAAAGTGGAAGTGTTGGAAGGCGGCCGGAAATTCCGCGCTGTGGCCGCGATCGGGTTTGGCACGGTCAAGGCCAAATTCGCCGGGGATGCCGAATTTGTGGAACTCGAAGCGCCCGCGCGGGCCAAGATCAAAGCCCACGGCAACGCGCCCGGGAGCGCCGCCGATGTGATGAGCGAGATGATTCTCACCGACGGCCCCGACGGCTCCACGGATATGAAGTGGTCGGCGGATGTGGTCATCCTCGGCTCGTTGGCCAGTCTCGCCGCGCGCATGATGAAGCCGGTGACGCAGAGTTTGACCGGGCAGTTTTTCGGGTGTGTGAAGAAAAAAATAGAAGGGTAGCGTTAGAGTGGCGTGAATGGCACTACTCTAACTCACCACTCTAACGCTTACTGTGATGCGTTTCGGCCCCGTCCCGCTCAACCACGCCCTCGGAAAAATCCTCGGCCACAATATTGCCGGGCTGGATGGGAAGCGCCTGCTCCGCAAGGGCAAGCCGCTGACGACTGCGGATATTGAAACCTTGCAGAGCATTGGGCGGGCGACGGTGTATGTGGCCGAGTTGACGTCTGAGGATGTGGATGAGGACACGGCGGCGCGGCGGGTGGCCGAGGCGGTGCTGGGGCCAGGCGCCCGGCTCACCGGGGCGGCCTCGGGCCGCGCCAATCTGCTGGCCGAGCGGCTCGGGGTGTTGCGCGTGGATGTGGAACGACTCATCCGCGTGAACGATTACGAGGGCCTCACGCTTTCGACGTTAACCAGCAACACGCCCGTGCAACCGCGCCAGATGATTGCCACCATCAAAGTGATTCCCTTTGCGGTGCCCGAGGCCATTGTGCAAGCCGCCGAGCGCGTGGCGCGCGGGGGCGGGGCGGTCATCCGCGTGGATGCGCTGGAGCCGCAGGCGGTGGCGGTGGTCTTTTCGGGTTCGGCTTCGTTACAGGCGCGGCTCACTGCCGATTTCAAGCCCCTCACCGATCGGATTCACGCGCTGGGGTCAACGATCACCAGCACCGACTACATCCCCTTGGAAGATGAATCGGGCGAGGGCGCGCTGACCCGCGTATTGGAAGCCACCCGCCGCGCGGGCACCCGGCTGGTCATCCTCGCCGGGGAGACCGCCATCATGGACAAGCATGACCTGGTCCCGCGCGCTATCGAGCGGGCCGGGGGCGTGGTCGAAATTTTGGGCGCGCCGGTGGACCCGGGCAATTTGCTGATGTTGGGCTATCTGGGCGATATGCCGATTTTGGGAGCGCCGGGCTGTGCGCGGAGCCGCAAGGTAAACGTGATTGATTGGGTTCTGCCCCGGCTGTTGGTGGGCGACCGCCTCACCCGGCGGGACATCCTGACCCTGGGGCATGGGGGCCTGCTTGAGGACGCGCCGGAAAGACCGATGCCGCGTGACCGCATTTGACTTTCCAGCCGAATCAGATAGATTATGACCATAATAGGCCTTTAGGAAATGATCAAATTTTGGGTTGTTCCCCAGGTTGTCAATCTCCGGCCCTCCAACCTAGTGTGTTGGCTAGGCCAGTTTGTGTCTGTGTGTGCGTGAACTCCGGTTGCCCACTTTGGGTGGCTGGGGTTTTATTTTTTAGAGCAGCTTGGTAACTGCCTAGCCATTTAACTGCGGCATATACGGCTGGCCCGTAAAAACG
>CAYUFY010000233.1:0-8180 GCA_964443795.1 uncultured Anaerolineales bacterium
GAGCCTTTTTCGAGATAAAACTGTTCACGATGTCTTGAGCCCTGACAATTACTAATTACCCTTTCCCAGCGAAGCGGCCAGGCCTTCACCACCGCCACCGCCGCTTTTATTTTCGCGCTCGTCGGGCCGCACCCGCTCTTCTTGCAAGTGGCCGGTTATCGCGCGTTCGCCCTCCGCCACGCTCCCGGGGATTTAACGCCCGAAGCCCAAGTCACCCTGCGCGAGCAAGTCTTGGCTGACCTCGACCAGCATCTCACCTATTACTGGAATAGCCTCGACCCCGAAGCGCAATACGCCCTCGCCGCGTTGCCCTTGCTCGAGCGGGGCGCGCGCCCCCCGGCGTTGGAACGTCTGCGGGCGGCAGGGTTGTTGTTCGAGACCTCCGAAACCTTAGAGATTTCGGAAGTCTTAATGGGCTTTGTGCGCCGCCAAAAAGTGGACGGCCTGTTGCAAGCCGGTGAATTTATTTTAGATTTGCGCCGGGGACTCGTGGCCGCTCGGGGTCAAACCATCCACCTCACCCCCACCGAGTTCGCCGCCCTGCGGTTGTTTCTGGAGCGCCCGGGGCAAATGCTCACCGCCGAGGGCATCGAGGCCGCCCTGTGGCCGGGGGAAGTTTCGCCGGACACCGACCGCGCGCGGGGTATCGTCAAAAAGCTCCGGAACGCCCTCGGCCCGGCGGGCGAGGCCCTGGAAAATCGGCGGGGGCAGGGGTGGTGGTTAAATTCGGGGATTGGAGATTAGAGTTTGGTTATCGCAAATCGCCCGTTTCCTGGTTTTATCCCCTCAATTGCCCCTTAATTGCCCCTCGCCTAGCCTTTACGTATTGGCCCTTTTCACCTATCCTAAAAAAGCATATGAACCGTTCTTCTGCGGCGCCGGCCCCGACACTCCAAGCCCCCGATACGACGATTCGCGGCCCGTGGCGCTGGGTGACCCGCGTGGGGTGGGCCGGCGTGTTGGTTTTGGCGCTGACCGTGTTTGGGTTCTCCCTCGGGCCATTGTTCACCGACGCTGGTGCCCTGCTCGGGTTTGCCCCCGACGAACTGACCCGCATCGGCGTGGCTCACCCCGGCCTGCTGATCTTTTTCATGATCATCAACATCACCGTGGTCGTGGTTTTCACCCTCACGGCGGCCTTGGTCTTTTGGCGCAAATCCGATGACTGGATGGCGCTGGTAGTTTCGCTGACGCTGTTGACCACGTGGGCTTTTCAATCGCCTTCGATTTATGCCCTGCGTTTTGCCCGCCCCGAATGGCAACCCGCGGCCGATCTGTTATTTGTCCTGGGGGGGACGAGCACCTTCCTCTTCTTCTGGCTTTTCCCCGAT
The DNA here is from genome assembly GCA_964443795.1 of uncultured Anaerolineales bacterium. Taxonomy (GTDB): domain Bacteria; phylum Chloroflexota; class Anaerolineae; order Anaerolineales; family UBA6663; genus DATDRS01. The sequence goes on from CAYUFY010000233.1 coordinate 1,332, forward strand.
GGCCGGTTTGTGCCGCCGTGGACGCGATGGTTGCTGTGGGTGTGGGGGGTGTGGATTTTGGCCTACTTGTTTTTACCGGCGCAAGCGCTCGACACCTCCCAATGGCCGGCGACGGCCCAGGTGATCTTCTCATTATTTTTCTGGTGGGCCGAGACGCTGGTAAATCAGGCCTTCCTCATCTTCCGCACCGCTGGTCTGGCGCTGATGGTGCTGTTCGGGGGCGCAGTGAGTGTCTTTGCCCAAATTCACCGGTTTGCCCATGTGTCCAACCCCACCCAGCGCCAGCAGACCAAGCTGATGGTGCTGGCCTCCACGTTGGCCACCCTCGGGTTGCTTGTGGTGTCGGGCACGTTTACTTTGGTTCCATCCCTCCGCCAGGATTTGCGGAACGTCCTCATCGGTTATGCGTTCGCGTTGAGCCTCAGCTTGTTGTTGCCGGCCTCGGTCACCGTGTCCATGTTCCACTTCCGTCTGTGGGACGTGGATGAACTGGTGCAACGCGCGCTGGTCTATGGCTTGCTGACTGGCTTTCTGGGGGCGGCGGTCATTGCGGACGTGTTCGTCGTGCAATGGCTGTTGCAATTCCTCACCGGCCCGCAATCCGATTTCATTCTCATTCTCACCGCGTTGGCCACCTTTGCCCTCACTGCGCCCATCCAAAAGCGTTTTCAAAATCTCATTGACCGACGGTTCTACCGCGAGAAGGTGGACTTCCGCCAGGCCTTCACCGATTTCTCGCGGCAGGTGCGCACCATCATTGACCTGCCCGAATTGTTGCATGTGCTGGCCTCCATGATGACGGAAGTGTTGCACATCACGCATGGCGCGATTTTTTTGCTCGACGCCGACCGGCGGTTTCAGCTGGCCCACGCGCACAATGTCTCGGAAGCCGAGGCCGCGCAGTTGCCGCTGGAGACGGTCATCGCCACGTTTGAGTCATGGCAACCCGTGGATCAGTCCGCGAAAAACCCTCGGTTCCCGTTGCTGGTGCCGCTGATTGCGCCCAAGGCCGGCGACAATGAACTGGTGGGCGTGCTGGCGTTGGGACCCCGGCGCTCGGGGCAGGGCTATTCGCGCGAGGACAAGTCGCTCCTCGCCAGCCTCGCCGACCAGGCCGGCACGGCCATCTATGTCGCGCGGCTTATCGCCGAGCGCGAGACCGAAGCCCGGAAGCGCGAAGAAGCCGAGGAGCGGTTGCAGGTTTACCGCGATTCCCCGTTGGGCCGCGCCGAGACCATGGCCGAGCAACTCCTGCAAAACCCGGCGACCGCGTTGATTGATTTATACAATTTGGCGCAGACCGCCGGGCAAAACCCCGACACGGCCAGTTTGCTCAGCAACCTGCCCAAAGTGTTGGATAGCCTGTCCTCCGCTGGTCGGTCGGAGGCGCTGTTCACCGCTGGCTTTGCCAACGGCTATTCCTATCTCTTCTCCAGCCAGTTCACGCCCGAGCTTCTGCCGCTGGGCTTGCGGCATCTCATCGCCCATCTCGACTCGCGCGAAGCCGATAACGTGACAGGCGCGGCGCACGCGTTGACGCTGTATCGGCTGGCGCAGGACGCCTGGCAAGCCAATTCCATCGCGGGCATTACCGAGTTACTGCCGCGGTTGCGCGAGGTGGCGGAGACGAAGGATGATTTCATTGCCGGGCTGGCGCGCAATTTGGGCGAGTTGCGGGTGGTGGCCGAGGCCTTGCATGCCTACGAACGGGTGGACACCGCGCAGGACAAGTTGGCCTACCTCACCAGCGCCATCGAGCGCCTGACGCGCGTCGAGCGGCAAGCCCGCACCCAACTGGGGAGCGCCGACCTGCCCGTCATCTGGCACATCGCCGAAAGCTGGCTGGCGACCGTCAGCGGCATGATGAGCGAACTGCAGGCGCGCGCGCAAATTGTCTGCCGTTTGCTCACCCAGCACACGTGGCAGGGCGAAGTCATCACGCTGGTTTTGGATGTGCGGAATACCGGGCGCGGCGCGGCCTTGCGGCTCAAAGTGACTCTGCCCCCCGCGCCCGAATACACGGCCCTCGAAGAGGCCGCGCCGGTGGCGCGCCTCGCGCCCGGCGAGGAAGCCCAAGTGGAACTGCGGGTGCGCCCCCGCTTGGAGCCGAACGCGTCACAATTCCGCGCCCGCTTCATGATTTTGTATGAAGACCCGCGCGGCCCCGACCAGGTGGAGAACTTCGCCGACGTGGTGTATCTGCTGGCCGCCGAGGGGGAGTTCCAATACATCCGCAACCCCTATGTGGTAGGCACCCCGCTCCCCACCGGCTCGCCGCTGTTCTTCGGGCGCGAGGATGTGGTCGCCTTCATTCAAGAAAATCTCGCCGCCGCGCATCGCAACAACCTCGTGCTTATCGGTCAGCGGCGCACGGGCAAGACCTCGCTCCTCAAGCAGTTGCCCGCCAAACTCGGCGATGACTATTTGCCTATCTATCTCGATGGGCAATCGCTCGGCCTCGACCCCGGCCTGCCGAACTTCTTTTTGACTCTGGCGACGGAGATGGCCTTTGCGTTGGAAGACCGTGGGTTTTCGATTGAGCAACCTGAATTAAGCGATTTCGCCGATAGCCCGGCCACCGCCTTCGAGCGCAAGTTCCTGGCCCGGGTGCGCGCGACCGTGGGGACGCGGCATCTCCTCATCCTGCTCGACGAGTTTGAGGAGATGGAATCCGCCGTCCGCCGGGGGAACCTCGACCCGTCGGTGTTCGGGTTCCTGCGGCATCTCATCCAGCACACCGAGAGTCTCAGCGTCATCTTCTGCGGCACCCATCGGCTCGAAGAACTCGCCGCCGATTATTGGAATGTGCTGTTCAACATCAGCCTATATCGGCATGTCGCTTTTCTGGGGCCGGCCGAGGCCGCGCGGCTGATTCAGGAGCCGGTCGCGCCGTTTGGGATGAAATACGACGACCTGGCGCTCGATAAGATGTGGCGCGTAAGCGCGGGGCATCCGTACTTTTTGCAATTGCTGTGCCATAGCCTGGTGAACCAGCACAACAGGACCCAGCGCAATTATGTGACCGTGGCGGATGTGAACGCGGCGTTGGAGGACATCCTGGCTTCCGGCGAGGCGCACTTCGTGTTTTTGTGGACCGAGTCCACGCCCGAGGAGCGGTTGGTGTTAACGGCTTTGAGCCGCATGGTCTCCCTCACCGGGAGCGTCACCCCGCTGGCGGTCGTGGATTACCTCGTCGAGCGCGGGTTGAACGTGGAGCGGCAGGCCATCAGCGCGGCGCTACATCACCTCGCCCTGCGGGATATTCTCACCACCATCCGCGAGAGTGAGGGCGCGACCGGTGACGCCTACCGCTGGAAGTTGGGTTTGCTGGGCCTGTGGGTGGAAAAATATCGTTCGCTGAGTCGGGTGGTGGAAGAATGGAAGAAGGAATAGGTGACCTCATGTTTCAATCTCTTATAACTAAGCTCTCTAAATACTGGCTTCGGTTGGCGCTGACGGGGGGGCTGTTGGGCGCGCTCCTATTGGCCGCGATTAGCCCGGCCCAGGCCGTGACCAGTGACCCCGATGGGAATGTGGCCGCCGGGGAGGTCATTGATGACGACCTGATCCTGAGTCAGGGGGTGGTGACCATGGATGGCACGGTGACTCAGAATCTGTTCGTCACGGGCGGGGTGGTGACCATCAACGGCGAAGTGCAACGCGACCTCATCGCCAACGGCTCTAAAATCATCGTCAACGGCAAAATCGGCGGTAATGTCATTATGGCGGGCGCGAATTTGGAATTGAACGGCACCGTGGGCGGCAGTGTGTTTGCGGCGAACTATTCGCTCGTTTTAGGCCCGGAGGCGGTCATTGGCAGTAATTTGTATCAGGCCGGTTATAGTTTTGAATCCAAACCTGGCTCGACCATCGCTCACGATGCCCAAGTGGCGGGTTATCAGGCGCTGGTCAATGGCACGATTGAACGCAACTTGAATGTGGATGCGGCGGCGCTCGAAATTGACGGACGCATTGGCGGCGATATCCTGGCGCATGTCGGGTCGCCGAATGGCAGCGCGCCACCGATCTTCAATAATAGCCCCAGCGATGTCTTTCAGCCGGTGCCGAGTGTCCTCCCCGGCCTTCGTATCGCCGAGGACGCCAACCTGGGCGGTCAGTTAACTTATACCAGCCAGCAAGATCAGGCGGCCGCCATCAAAGTGGCCCCGCCCGGCGGGGTCCGGTTCACCCAGGAAGTTTCGAATAACGAGCCGATCATCTCCCCCACGGTTATTTTCTATACCTGGTTCTTTGGCATGGTGCAGGAATTCATCACCATTTTGGCCCTCGGCGCGCTCGGGTTATGGCGTCTGCCGGCCCTCGCCCAGCGGGTAACTCGGCAGGCGCAAAGCAAACCCTTGCCCGCTTTGGGCTGGGGTTTCGTGAGCATCTGTGGCGGCTTTATATTGACGGGCGTGAGTGTCTTTGTCGTAATCATCGTCGGTGTGTTATTCTTTGTCGCCACGCTGGGCACGCTGGGCAAGCTGGTCTTTTCGGTTGGTTTCTCGGGCCTGTCCCTGGCCTTTGCGCTTTTCTGGCTGTTGGCTTTCCATGTCAGCAAGGTCGTGGCGGCCTATCTTGTTGGTCAAGTATTGCTCGACCGTCTGGCGCCGCAATTCGCGCCCCAGTCGCGCCAACTTATCGCGCTGTTGCTGGGCGCGTTGATCTATGTGGCAGTCGTCAATATTCCTGTGTTCGGTTGGTTGTTGGCTATCGTCTGCATCCTGATTGGCGCGGGCGCGATGTGGCTGACCTTTACAGACTGGCGTGACCAGCGGCGGGCGGCTCCGGTTCCCCAGCCTGTGTGATCGTACCCGCCTCACCTTTTACTTTTCATTCCTCATGAACAACCCCTTTGTCTCGCGCGGCCCCGTCCGCGCCTCGGCCCTGTTTTTCGGGCGCGCCCATGAACTGGAGGAAGTCGCCGCCTTCCTGCGCGGTAATCAATCCGTCTCCATTGTCGGGCCGCGCAAGATCGGCAAGACCTCGCTCCTCTTTCAACTCCAGCGCCCCGAAACCTGGCCCACCCTTGGCCTGGGCGACGACAATCTCTTTGTCTATTTGGATTGCGAAGTGCTGGGCGAAGGCGCGCACGCCGACATCTTCGCGCAGTTTGTGGGCGAGATGGCGGCGGCCCTCGACGCGCGCGGCCTCCCGCCCGAACCCGCGCTCGAGACGGCGGCGGCCAAACCTTCGCGGTTGTCCTTTGAGGGGGCGGTCCGCAAACTCAACCAGCGCGGCCTGCGGGTGGTGCTCATCCTCGACGAGTTCGAGCGCCTCAGCACCAACGCCAGCCTCGACGTTAACTTCTTCAACGCGCTCCGGTCAGCCGCCGGGCGCTATCAACTCGTCTTTCTCACTGCCTCGGCGCGGCCCCTCATCGAGCTCACCTATTCCGGCAAATCGCAGGAGATTCTCTCCAGCCCGTTCTTCAACATCTTCGCGCCGCTCTTTTTGGGCTTGCTCTCCGAAGCGGACGCGCGCCGGTTGATTCAAGCCCCAGCGCAGATTGCGGGGCTGGATTTCCCCGCCCCCACGGTGGATTTTCTATACACGCTGGCGGGCGGGCATCCTCTGCTGTTACAAATTGCCTGCTTCCATGCGTACGAGACCCCCACCGATCTGACCGAGATCGAGCGGCGCGTCCTGCAAGAACTACAAGCGCATTTTGAATATTACTGGCGCAACCTCACCCCCACCGAACAAGACCTGCTCCAAAAAATCGGCGACGCCGCGGGCAAAGAGACCAACGACACCACCCTGCGCGGCCTCTTGCGCGACCTGTTGCAGAAATGTTTGCTCATCGCCAGCGGCGGGGTTTACCGCTATCCCTCGCGGGCGTGGGAAAACTTCGTGGCCGGGCAACTCACCACCGCGCCGAGTCCCTCGCGGATGGGGGGGATGCTCACCGGGTTCAAGTTGGGACCATACGAAGTCCTCGAACTGCTGGGGCGCGGCGGCATGGCCGAAGTCTATAAAGGCCACCACCCGCGCCTCGATCGCACGGTGGCCATCAAAGTCCTCCCCGCCAGCCTCGCCGCCGAAGCCGACTTCCGCATCCGCTTTGAACAGGAAGCCCGCGCCGTGGCCGCCCTCAAGCACAGCCACATCGTGCAAGTCTTTGACTTCGGCGATGTCGAAGGCACGTATTACATGGTGATGGAATTTGTGACCGGCAAGGATTTGACATACATCCTGCGGGAACGCGGCAAACTGCCGTTGACCGAGGCCCGCGCGCTGTTGCGCGACATCGCCAGCGCCCTCGACTACGCCCACGCGGAGGGCCTCGTCCATCGCGATATCAAACCCTCGAACGTGATGCTCGACCCCGGGCAGGGCGCTTCCCCGGCCCGCGCGGTGCTCACCGATTTCGGCATCGCCAAGATTGTCTCCGGCGGGGCGGGCACCACCAAGACCGGCATCGTCGGCACGCTCGACTACATGGCCCCCGAACAAATTCGCAGTGCGGGGGAGGTGGACGCCCGCGCCGACATCTACGCCCTCGGCGCGTTGACCTTTGAAATGCTCACCGGGCAATTGCCCTTCACGGGTGATAATCCCGCCGCGATGTTATTGGCGCACCTCAACCAACCCGCGCCCGACCCGCGCACGCTCAACCCGGCGCTGGCTCCCGCCACGGCCCAGGCGCTCCTGCGCGCCCTCGCCAAAGACCCCGCCGAACGCTTCCGCACCGCCGGCGAGTTTGTGGCGGCGTTGGAATAATTTAGACTTCTATTAGTCGGGCGACTCAGCGAGTCGCCCGTTTTATTTCCCCGCCAATTGGTCGTATTTTGAGTTGACAATCTCCACTTCGCGCCCCATGATTGCCGGACAGGAGATTGTCCCTAT
>CAYUFY010000234.1:0-8176 GCA_964443795.1 uncultured Anaerolineales bacterium
CTTAACAAGTCGTCGAAGCCGGAAGCCACCCGCTTCTAGCGGGTGGTAGTTCACAGCATGGGAGTGGTTTGCAACCGCGACCAGCTTGGGGCGCGGCTCACCGCTCGGGCCAGCCGAAATCTTTGGGTGCGGATTAGCTTGAGTCTCAGCCCCTCACACACATACGCTACAATCACCCCCACTGCTCACTAATTACTGATTACCGATTACTGTTCACTGTTCACTTCCTCCCATGTCCGCCCTCGACCTCCCCCCCATCACGGTCATCCACCTGCGCCTGGCGCAATACCCCATCCTCTCGCGCGAGATCTGCCAGCGGATGCGGGCCGAACTCTTCGCGCGCGGCATCATCAACTCCGAGCGGCTGGAGCAGGAGGCCAAAGACAAGGCCATTGCCTCCCAACACCTCGAAGGCATGGACGACCCCTATTCGCAGGAAGAGCCGCACATCTGGGAACAGCGGCTCGCCGTCACGCGCGACGACCTCACCACTTTTTACTTCGCTACCAACCTACATCTGGATTTATTCCACCGGCTTATTGACGAAACCGTGCGCGAGAACCACAAACGCCGGGGGACCGCGGCCCTCGTGGACCCGCGCATCCTCACCTTTAACCCCGAACGCGCGCCGCTCGATGTGAATCTGCGCCAGGCCGACCTCTTCGAATCGCTCCCGCCATCCGAGCGGGGCCCCATCAGCCACCACCTCGAAGAAATCATCGTCGTCCTCACCAAGACGCTCATCAGCGACGATCTGCGCTTTCTCAGCATCGCCAAAGCCTGGTTCAGCGCCGACGATTTCAAATTCATCCTCGCCCATCGCATCGGGCGCGGCAAAATCGGTGGCAAAGCCGCCGGCATGTTGCTCGCCTACAAAATGCTCAAAAACGCGGCCCCGCATCTGGCCGAACAAGTCATCCTGCCGCGCTCGTGGTTTCTCGGGGCCGATGTCTTCTATGACTTCAAAGATGTCAACGACCTCGAATACATCAACCAAAAATACAAACCCGTCGAACAAATTCGCGCCGAATACCCCGCCATTTGCGCCGCCTTCGAACACGCGCGCTTTCCCGAAGAGATTGCCGAAAATCTACGCACTCTGCTGGCCGAATTGGGGCGCACCCCGCTCATCGTCCGCTCCTCCAGTTTGCTCGAAGACAAACCCGGCTCGGCTTTCGCGGGCAAATACACCAGCTACTTCTGCCCCAACCAGGGCACGCCCACCGAAAACCTGCGCGACCTCACCCTCGCCATTCGCCGCGTCTACGCCAGCGTGTATAGCCCGGATGTCCTCATCTATCGTCGCCGCATGGGCTACCTCGACAGCGACGAGCGCATGGCCATCCTCATCCAGGAAGTGCAGGGGCAAACCTATGGCGGCTACTTCTTCCCCACCCTCGCCGGAGTCGCCTTCAGCCGCAGTCCCATCGTGTGGACGCCGCGCCTGCGCCGCGAAGATGGCTTTGTGCGCCTCGTGCTCGGCCTGGGCACGCGCGCCGTCGAGCGCGTGGGCGAGGACTACCCGCGCCTCATCTTCCTCAGCCACCCGCTCCTCCGCCCCGAAAAGACCCCCGAGGCCATCGCCCACTACTCGCAACAATGGCTCGATGCGATTGACCTGAAACACAACGCGCTGACCAGCGTGCCCTTCCGGCAGGTGATTGACCGGGATTACCCGGCCCTGCGCTGGGTGGCCTCCCTTGCGGATTCTGAATCCGGCACGTTGACCCCGCTCAACCGGCTGGCCAGCGACCTCACGCCCGAGCGGATGGTGCTGACCTTTGACAATCTCCTCAACCGGAGCGATTTCGCGCCGTTTATCAAAGACGCGTTGGCCACGCTCGCGCGCAACTACGGCTCCCCGGTGGATGTGGAATTCGCGCTCACCCTGCACCCCGATTCGCCCAAACCCCGCCTGGTCTTTCACATCCTCCAGTGCCGCACCCAAAGCCTGCACACCTCCGGCGAGGTGGCGCGCCCCGTGCCGCTCGACCTCGCCCCCAGCGACAAACTCTTCTTCACCACGCAGATGGTCCCGCAGGGGCAGGTGACCGGCGTGGAATATTTGGTTTACGTTGACCCCTACGCCTACGACCGCCTGCCCGACGAGCGCCAACGGCAAGTTGTGGCGTCGCTCGTCAGTCGCCTCAACAAACTCCTCGAAGGCAAAACCTTCATTCTTATCGGCCCGGGCCGGTGGGGGTCATCCAACTTGCAACTTGGCGTGCCCGTTAGCTACGCCGATATCTACAACGCCCGCGCTTTGGTCGAACTCGCCCTCGGCCCCGAAGGCGCGGCCCCCGAACCCAGCTATGGCACGCACTTCTTTCAAGACCTGGTCGAAGCCCGCATCTATTCACTCGCCATTCACCCCGACAACCGCGGCGATTTCCTCAACCTGGATTTTCTCAACCAGTCGGCTAACCACCTCCTGGATTTTCTCCCCGAGGCAGGGGATTACCTCCCTTGCCTCAAACTCATCCGGGTGCCCGCTGAGCGCGCCGAACACTTATTGGATATTGTGATGGACGGCGAGCGGGCGCTGGCGTTTTTGAGCAAACAGTCATTAGACGCCAGAAGTCAGTCGCCAGAAATCAGATAAGCCTACGCCTCACCGTTCCCGTCCCGCGCATTACCCCGCTTTACTTTTCACTTTTCACCCGACTCATTGTATACTCCGCCCGCACCCTAACCTCCTGCTCTAATCCTAATTCTCGGAGCCAACCTCTTATGAAAGTATCCTGCCTGCAAGAAAACCTCGCCAAAGGCCTCAGCATTGTCTCGCGGGCCGTCGCCGCACGGAGCACCCTGCCCGTGCTGGGCAACATCCTCATCGCCAGCGACAACGCCCGGATCCGCTTGTCGGCCACCAACTTGGAACTCGGCATCACCTGCTGGATTGGCGGCAAAATCGAAGAGGAAGGCTCCACTACCGTCCCCTCCAAGACCCTCGTGGATTTGGTCAACACCCTCCCTCAGGATCACGTCAACCTGAATCTCACCGTCCGCACGCAGACGCTTAACCTCATCTGTGGGCGCGTGCATGCCAACCTCAAAGGCATTGACGCTCAGGAATTCCCCCTCATCCCGCCAGCCGACCTTGACTCGGCCCTGCAATTGAATGTGGCTGACTTCCGCGAGATGATTAACCACGTCATCTTCGCCGCCGCCACCGACGAGGCCCGCCCCATCCTCACCGGGGTGCTGGCCAAAATCAGCGGCGACGAAGTGACTCTCGCCGCCGCCGACGGGTTCCGGCTGTCGGTGCGGACGGCGCGCCTCGCCTCTGCCGCCCCCGAGCCCATCACGGCCATCATCCCGGCCCGCGCGCTGGCCGAACTGGCGCGCATCATTAGCACCGACGACCCGGTGTTTATGAGTCTGCCGCCCGGGCGCGGGCAGGTCATCTTTCATCACGGCAACGTCGAGTTGGTCTCGCAACTCATCGAGGGCAACTACCCCGACTACAACAACATCATCCCCAAGAGCTATAGCACGCGCACGGTCATGTCCACCGCCGATTTCCGCAAGGCGTGCAAGACCTCCGACATTTTTGCGCGCGAGGCCTCGCACACCGCGCGGCTCAAGATTAAGCCCGGCGGGGAGCTCGCGCCCGGGCAGGTGGCCATCTCGGCCACTGCCGCCGAGACCGGCGATAACGTGGCCGAACTCGACGCCAGCATCGAAGGCAACGCCATGGAAATCGCCTTCAATGTGAAGTATTTGGTGGACGTGTTGAATGTAATTGACACGCCCAACGTGGCGCTCGAAACCGCCTCGCCCACCAGCCCGGGCGTGATCAAGCCTGTGGGCCGCGAGGATTTGCTGTGTGTCATCATGCCCATGCACGTCGGGAAATAGCCAGCATCTGAAATTAAAAACCTCCGCCATTGGGCGGAGGTTTGGTTTTAAGTCCCAGCCACTTTTTACTTTTCAAGCCTCACGCTTGCGTCTCGGCCACCACAATCATCCGCGCCGAGTCATCGGTGAGGGGCGCGCGGTCGTAATCGCCATATAAGTGCGCGAGCCGGAAGCCGCACTTTTCCAACAGCCAGTGCATCTCGCCGGGGAAGGTGTAGCGCAGGGTCAAGGGCACGGTGAGGCGCGCGAGTGACCCGTCGGGCGCGGTGGCGTCGTAGAGCCAGGTCACGCGCGCGAGTTGCGCGGTGCGGTCCAGGGTCATGGCTGAAAATTGTTGCACGGTATGGGGGCCATCGCTAAAGGTGCGCTCCAATGTCAGCCCGGGTTCGGAGGCGGTGTAGGCCAGCGCGGGGTTCACGACATCCAACACTAAAACGCCGCCGGGCACTAAAGCGCGGCGGATGCCGGTCAGCGTGGCCACTTGCGCTTGCGGCGTGAGCAGATGCATGAAGGTGTTGAAGGGCATGAGTGCGAGGGCGTGCGGGTGCGCGACGGTGAAACTGGTCATATCCGCGTTGAGAAGCTGGGGAGTGGGAGAGCGGGGCGGCAGGGGCGCGGCACGCAGTTTAGCTTCGAGGTGCGCGAGCATTTCGGGAGCGTTGTCTACGCCGGTGACTTCATAGCCGCGCCGCACGAGGTTTAACAAGACGCGGCCCGTGCCACAGCCCAGTTCCAAAATCGGGCCGCCGTGTTCTTCGGCCAGTTCCAGCCAAAAATCCAGGTCTTCCGTGAAGTCGGCGTTTTCGAGATCGTAGTAGCGGGATAGCAAGTGGTAAGTCATCACAGTAGGGGCCGGGCTTGTCCCGGCCCGCGGCCTTTAACGATTGATAAATTTATTCATGGCTTCGCGGCGATAGTCGGTATCCCACAGCGGCGGGAACTCGGCGCGTTCGAGGGCGAGGGCCTCGGCGAGGGGATACTGCAAGCCATAGCGCAAAACCCGTTTGGCCGCATGCACGGCGGCAGGTGGTTGGGCGGCGATTTGCTCCGCGAGGGTATGCGCGGCCTCCAGCGCTTGCCCGGCCCCAACGATTTGATTCGCCAACCCCAGCGTGTGCGCTTCGCCCGCCGGGACCCGGCGGCCCGTGGCGAATAATTCCAACGCGCGCGCGTAACCCACCAACCGCAATAAGCGTTGCCCGCCACCCCAGCCGGGGATCATGCCCAACTTGGTCTGCACAAATGCCAGGCTGGCATCCTCGGCCATCACGCGCAGGTCGCAGATCACGGCAATCTCCGCGCCGCCCCCCAGGGCGGGGCCGTTGAGCGCGGCAATCGTCGGGCAGGGCAAAGTTTCCAGGCGCGTCAGCGCGTCGCCCATCAGGGTCGCCAGGCGCAAGCCATCGGCATGAGTGGGCGCATCCTTCAGGTCATTCATGTCGCCCCCCGCGATGAATGCCCGGCCCGCCCCGGTGACGATGAGGGCGCGCAGGTCGGGTTGGGCGTGGGCCTGCTCGATACATTCGGCGAAGGCGCGCATGGCGTCCCACCCCAGCGCATTGCGGACGTGTGGGCGGTTGACGGTGAGGGTGGCGATGGCGTGGTCGGAAATGACAAGGGTTATTTCGGGCATTTTTTTCAGCGGATGCGGCGGATGATTCGGAAGGAGGCAATGATGTTGACAAAGGCGAGTTGCGCCGATTATACTGCGCCCGCTCTGCGAGCGCAGAATGAAAAAATATGCCCACCTGAAAGAAAAGGCGCGCGCCTTGCGGCATAAGGGCGCAACCCTGACAGAGATTTGCGAACAGCTGGCCCTGAATAAGTCAACCGTGCATGGCTGGATTAAGGAGATTGCTATTCCGGCCACCGCCCAGCAAACCGAGCAACGCCGCCGGGCCAGCCAAGCCAACCGCCGCAAGCACGCGGCGGTGCGGGAGCAGTGGTACAATGAGGCTTATCAGCAGGCGGGCGAGATTTTGCAGGATGCTCTAATCCGAGATTTTGTTGTGCTGTATGCCGCAGAGGGTTATAAACGTAACCGCAATCAAGTTTCCATTTGCAACTCAAATCTTGCCATCATGCGGATGGCGCATGAGCATATTCAGCGGCTCAGCCATAATTTACACATCGAATATCAGTTGTAGTGTCATGTTGATAACGATGAGCAGGTTATAAAGAAATACTGGGCTGAGGCGTTAGGCGTTTCAGCTGAGAACTTTAAGGTAACGCGCAAATCCAATTCAGGGAAACTGAGTGGTCGGCAGTGGCGTTCGGAACATGGAGTACTCACTGTGCGTGTTGGCGATACGCAATTGCGGTGTAAAATCCAAGCATGGATGGATTATTTGCAAGAAGAATGGTTAAAAGTTGATTTTCGGGGCGTAGCGCAGCCCGGTTAGCGCGCCAAGTTTGGGACTTGGATGCCGGCAGTTCAAATCTGCCCGCCCCGACACCACCACACCCTTCCCCCGTCGCCAAAAACGCGACAGGGGAAGGGTGTTTTGTTTCTTATGGGGTTAATAAGCCTAACAGTCGGTCGGGGTTATCGGTGTTGATGCCATCCACGCCCAGCGACAGAATCCGCCGCAGGTCGTCTTCGTCGTTAATCGTCCAGGGTTGCACCGGCACGTTGCGCGCGTGGGCGGCTTGCACAAATTGGGGCGAGAGGATGAGCAAGCCCCCGCTCTCCTCCGGCACTTGGAAGGAGTTGTAGTTGGGGGTGACCAAGCCGCTCAGCCCCACGCGAAACAGCACATAGAAAAAGCGCACCTCGTTTTCGGTGGCTGAGGTGGCGACCTCGGGACATTCGGCTCGAAAAGCATCCATGTTCTCCTGCCGAAAACTGCTCACCAGTACACTATTCTCCAGATGATACTGGCGAATGACGGCGCAGAATTTTTGCGCGGTGGGCACGGGGGCGGTCTGTTTGATTTCGATGCCGAAGCGCTTGGTGGGGAAGGCGGTGAAGAGTTCTTCGAGAGTTGGCACGGTGAGGTCTTGCCCGCGAAACGGCGTGGTTTGGCCCCCATCGGTGGAGAAGTCGTAGCCCGCATCAAGCTGTTTAATTTCGGCGAGGGTGAGGTCGCGGAGGGCACCGGTCCCGTCGGTGGTGCGGTCAACCGTCTGGTCGTGCATCAGCACCAGCACCCCGTCTTTGGTCAGGTGCATATCGGTATCCAGTACATCCGCACCGAGTGCCACTGAATTTTCAAAGGCGAGCATGGTGTTGCTCGGCCACAGGTTCTCGCCGCCCTGATGCGCGAATACCAGCGGGTTATGGTCACCTGCGCGGGGCGCGAACCACGGGTGCGCGGGCGCGGGTTGGGCGAGGGCGAAGCCAATCCCAAGCACAGCGGACAAGCCGCAGACGATGAGGAAGATGATATGGCGGGCACGAAGTTTCATGGGAGGCCTCGGGGGAGTAAGGGGGTGAGTGGGTAGGTGTGTAAGTGATAAATCAGTCGGGAATTTTAACCCTATGATAGCCCAAGTATAATGCCACACGTATTTATCCCCATTGTTTCAGGTGTCCCCATGCCCCATTCTGTTCTGATTGTCTCGCGCCATGCCCCCGAATATCAGCGCTTGCTCGAAGCGGCGCAGTTGCCCGACGTGATACTCGCGGCGGTCAGCGACCCGGCTGAGGCCGCGCGTTACCCGGCGAGCGAGATCGTGTTCGGCGAACCGTCGCTCATCCGCCCGGCGTTGGCGCATCTGCCCAATCTGCGGTGGGCGCATTCCACCTGGGCGGGCATTGAGACCTTGCTTGACCCCAGTCTGCGCCGTGACTATGTGTTGACCAACGCGCGGGGCGTCTTTGGCACCTTGATGGTCGAGTATGTCTTCGGCTATTTGCTGGCGCACGAGCGGCGCATCCTGCCCCGGTATCACGCGCAACGCGCCGGGCGCTGGGACCCCGCTCCGGCCGGCACCCTGCGCGGCAAACGGCTGGGCTTGTTGGGGGTCGGCTCCATCGGCGCGGCGTTGGCGCGGACGGCCAAACATTTCGGGATGCGCGTCCACGGTTACACCCGCGCGAGTGAAGCCTGCGCGGAGGTAGACCTGTATGTGCATGAGTCGGACTGGGTACGGTTCGCGGGCGAGCTGGATTATTTGGTGAGCGTGTTGCCCAACACCCCGGCCACGCGTGGATTGGTGGATGCCGCGCTCCTCGCGGCCTTGCCGTCCCGCGCGGTCTTCCTCAACATCGGGCGCGGGAATGCGGTGGATGAGGCGGCCCTGGCGGCGGCGCTGACCACCGGGCGCTTAGCGGGCGCGGTGCTGGATGTGTTTGAGCAGGAGCCACTGCCCC
>CAYUFY010000235.1:0-8159 GCA_964443795.1 uncultured Anaerolineales bacterium
ATTACTGATGGCGAAAGAACATCCGTGCTCTCAGTTTGAGAGATGCACCCAAGTCTCATGGTTCGCTCATTTGGGGAGCGGGAAAACTAGATTCGCGCCAAACCACTCAAAAATGGCCGGAATTTCGATGTATACGCCTCAAATTTCCTGACGTGCGGTAGCCGGCGCACGAAACTTTATGTCGCTAATCCGACGGTATAAAACGTTGTTGTCAGAAAAGCCTTGTTTTCTCGGTAAAATCGCAGATTTTTAATTTACGTTTCTGCTGAAGCCCGGCGGTATGAAATTATGGGCCTCTATGAGGCGCCTGGCTGTCCGGTGTCGGACCCGCATACGTTCATCATTGAAGATGGAGAGTCCCAATGCCCACCCCTCTCATTGTCTATGGTCACCCAACCTGCCCGGCTTTGCCGCCTGTGATCGGTTTGTTACACCAATCCCAAATCAAATTTGAGTACATTGATATTCATCAGGACCCTGCCGCCGCCACCCGGGTGCGGGCGATCAATAACGGCTTGGCGAGCGTCCCCACCCTGGTCTTTCCCGATGGTAGCACGCTGACCGAACCCACCGTGGGCGAGCTGAAAACGAAATTGGAAACTCTGGGCTATAAAGTTGGCCTGGTGGCGTGGCTCATTGGTAACAGTTGGCGAATTTTTATAGCGGTTGGCATTCTGCTCGCGATCCTGCGTTTTTTTGAAGTATTTTAAGCGCCCCAGTCAGTCCACCTAAAGACCCTATCACCCTCAGGAGGCGGGCTGTTTGCAACCCCTAATTTTTATCGCCATAAAATGGTGTTATAGTGTGAACAAGGTCATCTTTTGGCATGAGTTTTCTCACCCCCGAGATTTCAACCCCACCCGTCGGGCCATGGCGCCGCCGCTGGCACAGTCTGCGGCAACGCGCGCGCGCTTGGCTCCCCACCCTCGCCGGGGTCTTGATCACGCTCGGGACCCTGTGGCTCTACAACACCTTTTTTCCTCAACCCCCACCGCTTACCTCCCAACAGGTCGCCGAGACCGTCGCGCAAGCCCTGGCCTCCGCCACCCCGCCCCCGGCCACCTCCGCGCTCGTCTATCAAGTCATCCGCCCCTCGCTCGTCCTCATCCAAACCGAACGGCCGGGTGAACCCGGCAAAAAAAATAAAAGCGGCTTAGGCAGTGGCGTGGTCATTGACGACGCGGGCGACATCCTCACCAGCCTGCACGTCATCTCCGGCGCGACCAAAATTCTGCTCACCTTTGCCGATGGGACGGAATCCGGCGCGGCGATTGTTCTCGAACAACCCGAAAACGACATTGCCGTTCTCCGGGCCACCGACCCGCCGGGGGTGCTGGTCCCCGCGCTGTTAGGCAATCCCAACGCGATGCACGTCGGCGATGAGGCCTTTGTGGTCGGCAACCCGTTTGGTCTCTATAGCTCCATGAGCGCCGGAGTCATTTCGGGTTTTGATCGCGCTTTTCACCCGGCGGGCAGTGCCCAGGAATTAACCGGCCTGATTCAAATAGACGCCGCCGTCAACCCTGGCAATTCCGGCGGGCCACTGCTCAACCGCTCGGGCGCGGTCATCGGCATTGTCACCGGGCTGGTCAATCCCACCGAGCAGGATGTGTTCATCGGCATTGGGTTCGCGATGCCCATCACCACCGCCGCCGCCGGGGCCGGGTTGCCGCCGCGCTGATGAAATCACTTTATCTCATGTCATTCCGAGCGAAGCGCGGAATCTCTAGGCTGGGCGTAGAGATTCCGCGGCGCAACAAACGCGCCTCGGAATGACAGCAACGAGGACTTATTTTATGCCCCTCCCCTCCAACCACAACCTTCAGATGGAGCAAGTGCTGTACGAAGTCAAAAAAATTATCGTCGGGCAAGACCAATTGCTGGAGCGCCTGATTGTCGCGCTTTTGGCGCGCGGACATATTCTGGTGGAAGGCGTGCCGGGCCTCGCCAAGACCATGGCGATTAAAACACTAGCCGAGGCCATCGGCGGCGACTTCAAGCGCATCCAATTTACGCCCGATCTCGTCCCCGCCGATTTGGTGGGTACCCGCATCTACAACCAAAAGACCGGCGAGTTTACGACCTCGCTTGGCCCGGTGTTCACCAATTTATTGCTCGCCGATGAAATTAACCGCGCCCCCGCCAAAGTGCAGAGTGCCCTGCTGGAAGTGATGCAGGAACGCCAAGTCACCATCGGGCGCGAAACTTTCAAGGTGCCGAATCCGTTTTTGGTTTTGGCGACTCAAAACCCTATCGAAACCGAAGGGACGTATGCCCTGCCCGAAGCGCAAGTGGACCGCTTCATGCTCAAAGTGTTGGTCGGCTACCCCACGCCCACCGAAGAGTTCGTCATCGTCGAGCGCATGACGGGCGTGCTGGCCGCGGTGCAAAAAGTCATCACCACCGACCAATTGCTGGAACTGCAACGCGAAACCGATGCGGTGTATGTTGATCCGGCGCTCATGGAATACGCCGTGCGGCTGGTCACCGCCACGCGCCAGCCGAAAGAAGTTGGGTTGCCAGATTTGGCGCACTACATTTTGTTCGGGGCCAGCCCGCGCGCCTCCATCAATCTCATTCTCACGGCGCGGGCGCTGGCTTTTGTGCGCGGACGCCAGTATGCCCTGCCGCAGGATGTGCTGGACCTGGCGCTGGATGTCATCCGCCATCGGCTGGTCTTGTCTTATGAGGCCCTCTCCGACAACGTCAGCGCCGACGATTTATTGAAAAAGATTATTGACCGCCTGCCGACCCCGGTGGTGCCTCTGCGCGATGGTACGACGGTCGCTCACCATGTCCAACCCCGTATCAACGCCTGAGCGCATCCTCCACCGGCTGGATTGGCAGGTCATCCGCCGCTTGGATGGCCTGTTGCAGGGCGACTACCGTAGTCTGTTCTATGGCTACGGCATAGACTTCGCCGACCTGCGCGAATATCAACCCGAGGATGATATCCGCTATATTGATTGGAACGTCACCGCGCGGATGGACGTGCCCTACGTCCGGCAATATCTGGAAGACCGCGAAGTGACCGCCTGGTTTTTGCTCGACCTCAGCCCGTCGGTGGATTTTGGCACCCCCGCGACGCATAATTTAAAACGAACAATGTTGATTGATTTCGTGACCACCCTGGCGCGTTTGCTCACCCGCCACGGCAACCGGGTGGGCGCCATCGTGTACGGCACCCGCGTGGAGCGCATCGTCCCCGCGCGGGGCGGGCGCGTGCAAGTGTTGCGGCTGGTCAACGATCTGCTCAAACAACCGCAGTGGTCCAAATCCCCATTCACGGATTTGACGCAACTGCTGGAGGCCGGACTGCACACCCTCAAGCGCCGCTCGCTCGTCTTCATCATCTCCGACTTCATCAGCGCGCCGGGGTGGGAGAAACCCCTCAGCCTGCTCAACCGCCGCCACGAAGTGCTGGCCGTGCGCCTGTGGGACCCGCGCGAAGTGGACTTGCCCGACCTCGGCCCCCTCATCATGGAAGATGCCGAGACTGGTGAGCAAATGTATGTGGACACGCATGATCGCGTGTTCCGCCAACGGTTTCAGCAAGCCGCGCGGGAACGCGAAGCGCAGTTGACCACGACCTTCAAACACGCGGGGGTGGACGCCCTGTCACTGTCAACCGAGGACGATCTGGTGCGCGCAATTGTGCGGTTTGCCAACGAGCGGCAACAACAGCGGCGTTGAAATTCCCATGACTTTTCTCTGGCCCGTGATGCTCTGGTTGTTGTTGGCTTTGCCTTTGTTGGTGATGCTCTACCTGCGGCTTCAAAGCCGTCGGGCACAACTGGCCGCGCGCTACGGCAATCTAGGTTTGACCCAGACTCCGACCGGGCGGGCGCTGGCCCGCCGACGCCATCTGCCCCCGGCGCTTTTTTTGAGCGGCCTCGCGCTGTTGGTCATCGCTTTGGCGCGCCCGCAAATGGTCGTCAGCCTGCCCAAACAGGAAGGCCTTGTGATTTTGGCTTTTGATGTTTCCGGCAGTATGGCCGCCACCGATATGATGCCCAATCGTATGGAAGCGGCCAAAGCCGCCGTGCGCGATTTTGTGCAACGTCAGCCCACGACCGTTCAAATTGGCGTGGTGGCTTTTAGCGATAGCAGTTTCGCGGTGCAAACCCCCACTGATGATCAGGCGGCCATCCTCGCGGCGATTGACCGCCTGGCCCCCACGCGCGGCACCTCATTGGGGCAGGGGATGCTGACCGCGCTCAATGTGATTGCCGCCGCCACCGCGCCCGAGCAACCACAGTTCTATAGCAACCTCACCCCCGCGCCAACTCCCTCGCCCACACCCGTCCCGCCGGGGGTACACACCCCGGCGGTTATCGTGCTCCTCACGGATGGCGAGAACACCGACCGTCCCGACCCGTTTAGCGCCGCCCAAATGGCCGCCGACCGGGGCGTGCGCGTGTATACCGTGGGCATTGGCCGCCCCGAAGGAGCCATCATCGAGGTGGAAGGCTTCAGCCTGCAAACCAATTTGGATGAGGCCACGCTCCGGCAAATTGCGGAGTTCACCGGGGGCCAATATTTCAACGCCGCGATCCAGCAGGATTTACAAACCATCTACGACAACCTCGACCCACAGTTTGTGCTGAAGCCTGAACTTTTGGAAATCACTTCCATTTTGGCCGGGTTGAGTTTGGCGGTCTTTGTGCTGGGCGGAGCATTTTCACTGCGGTGGTTTGGGCATATGCCGTGATGAATAACCCACTTGTCATGCCCGCACGCTCGTAGCGGGCATCCATTGGCTCGCGCACATTGCCCGCCTGGATGGCGGCACATCAATTTTTGTGTAAATTTGGCTTCGTAGGGGCGACGCATGCGTCGCCCCTACGGGGAAATACACAATCTTTGAAATACCACCGTCTGGATGCCCGCTAAAGGCACGCGGGCATGACCAGCCTGACTTCAACCAACTATTGCGGAGGCCCTCATGGACATACTCTGGCCCGGTTTTCTCTTCCTTCTCACGTTAATCCCCCTCCTCATCGGAGTCTATATTTGGATAATGCGCCGTCGGCGCGTGGCGGTGCGCTATTCCAGTCTGTCACTGGTGCGCGCCGCCCTGCCGCGTCAATCGCAGTGGCGGCGACACCTGCCATTTGTTTTGTTCCTCCTCGCCCTCGCCAGCCTGACGATGGCGATGAGCCGCCCCGTCTCCATCGTGCGTGTCCCCTCCGGTCAGGTCACGGTCATCCTCGCGCTCGATGTCTCGCGCAGTATGTGCTCCACCGACATCCTGCCCTCGCGCTTGGATGCCGCCAAAACCGCCGCCGTGTCCTTTGTCGCGCGGCAAAACGCATCCATGCAAATCGGCGTGGTGGCCTTTGCCGGGTTCGCCGAGATGGTGCAAGCGCCGACCACCGAGCAGAAAATCTTGAAGGATGCGATCCTGAGTCTCACCACCGGGCGGCGCACCGCCATTGGGAGCGCGATTATCAAATCATTAAACGTGATTGCCGAGATTGACGAAACCGTGGCCCCGGTCTCCAGCGCTGGCTCGCAGAATCAACCGCCTCCGGTCGCCGATGGCGCGTATGTTCCGCACATTATCGTGCTCCTCACGGATGGCGCGAGCAATTACGGCCCCGAACCGGTTTACGCCGCCCAGCAAGCCGCCGACCGTGGGGTGCGCGTTTACACCATCGGGTTTGGCACCGCGCAGGGCGGGGAGCGCCCCATCTGCGCCCCAGTGCAGTTGGGCAACGAGCCGCCCGGCGACCGAGTCGGTTTTGGCAATTCGTTTGGCGGTGGGGGGGGCGGTTTCCGCCGGGGCATTGACGAAGAGACGCTCAAAGAAGTCGCCGCCCTCACCGACGGCGAATACTACTCCGCCGAGAGCGCGGGCGAACTGCAAAATGTTTTTCACAACCTCCCCACTTATTTAATCACCAAAACCGAGACCACCGAAATCAGTGTGGCCTTTGCGGCGCTGGGCGCAGTGTTCGTCATGCTGGGGATGGTGTTGGGGTTGTTGTGGCAACCGTTGCCGTAATTGGTCCGATTTTCGAATCGCAGTAAAATCCGCTCATCCTACCTTCACCCGGAGACCCCATGCCCAAACTCATCCGCTCGCTTATGCTTTCGCTCACGCTCCTTGCGCTGTTCGCCACCCTCACTGGCCCGGCCCTCGCCGCGCCTCCCGCCGCCCAAGCCAAATGGACGGTGATGGTTTACATCTCGGGCGACAACAATCTCGAAGACTATGTGGTGAAAGATATTGAACTGGAACTCGCCCCCACGGGTTCGAGCGCCAACGTGCAGGTGGTGGCCCTCGCCGACCGTGGCCCCGGCTATGACACCAGCTACGGCGACTGGCAGACCACCAAGTTGTTTCATGTCACGCCAGGCATGACCGCCGCCGCCGCGAACGCGGTAGCCGATTGGGGCGAGCGCAACATGGGCGACAAGCAAACGCTCATTGACTTTGTGACTTGGACCAAAGCCAATTATCCTGCCGATCATTACGCGCTCTATTTCTGGGGCCACGGGTGGAACTGGCACCCCGGCTATGTGATGGCCGACGATACCAATGCCGACACGCTGGATATGGACGAAATCAAAGCCGCCTTCCCCTCAATTGGGTTTATTGATTTTGTGGGCTTCGACGGTTGCAACATGGCCTCCATCGAAGTAGGTTATCTCTGGCGCGGCCATGCCACCGCGCTGGCCCATTCGCAAGAATATGTGGGCTGGGATGGCGTGGAATATGACGTGGTGCTGGCGCAGATGGCCGCCAACCCGAACCTGACCGCCGACCAAGTGGCGATTGCCACCAGCCAAAGCGCGACCAACGACAAAACCTGGTCGGCGGTGGCGGTGGATGCGCGCTTTGATGCGTTGGTGACAGCGGTGGACCAATGGTCATTGGCCCTCAAGAATGGCCTCGCCGCCAACCGCAAGAAATACGACCGTGCGTTTGGCGCGACCCAATCCTTCTGGCAGGCCCCGATGGATAAAGACCTCTACGACATGGCCTATGAAATCAATCGCAATGTCGCCGATACCAACATCAAAGCCAAGAGTCAGGCCGTGATGAATGCGGTCGCGGGCGTGGTTCTAAACGAACATCATGTCAACGCCTACAGCGACGCGCACGGCATCACGATTTATCACATCTCCACCGCCGCTGGCAAAGATGCGAACTACACCTATTACCGCACCCTCGACTTCGCCCTGCAAACCGGCTGGGATGAATTTTTAGACGCGTACGTGAAATAATGACTGACCTGAGTGGCTCTACCGGATTTAACGGGAAACCGATGTAGGTCGGGCTTGTAGCCCGACACCGCACGCGGCAAAAATCGTCGCGCTACAAGCGCGACCTACGCCAATCCCGTCAAAAACGATAGAGCCACCTGAATCAAAACGGGGCAGGTGATAAGCCTGTCCCGTTTTACTTTAAAAGATCACGTTACGCAGTTGGGCGTATTTTTTAGACTGTCACTCCGAGGGAACCGAGGAGACTCTACGCTAGATGTAGAGATTCCTCGGCGCAAACAGCGCGCCTCGGAATGACAGTGCGTAACGCGAGTTAAAAGATTAGGGGTTTTTATTCAACCGACACTAGTCGCACCTCATCAAAATAGCCCTCTAACGTAGCGGGCGCGTCGGCGTGATAGCCGAGGGTGAGGCCGCACGGGTCGGCAGTGAGGGAGAGCGGCGGGCCGAGGGGGATACCGTTTAAGTACGCGGTGATTTTTTTGGCGGTGGGCGCGTTTAATGCGCCGATGTCGCTGGCCCGCAAGGTCAGCGTGACCCGTTGCCCAAACTGATATTCGAGCGCGCCGAGGTTGATGTAGCCGTTAGCGTTGGTGAACCGCGCTGTGGCCTGCGCGCCCAGCCGCCCGCTGGTGGTGCCGCCTTCCAAACGAATTTCCAAAACCCCCGGCCCGGAGATGCGTTCGAGGCCCAACCCCACCGCGAGATACGCACTGCCGGGGTCGGTGCCGCTGATTTGCACGCTGTCGAGGGCGAGGGTCACTTCGGCGGTGCGGAAGCATGCGCCCGATTTTTCGCGCAAGGTGTGGGTCTGCGCGCCCTCGACGGAGACGAACACGGCGAGATGACCGTCGGCGCCTTCGGTGAAGAATTGTGCTTGGGTTTGCAGACAGGCGTTGGGGGGCGGGGTGGGTGTGTCGAGCGCC
>CAYUFY010000236.1:0-8155 GCA_964443795.1 uncultured Anaerolineales bacterium
CCGCAACTTACCCGATTGTGGCCCGCGTGTGAAGGTTTTTAAACACTCTCTAAGGTAGCCCCTTGACCAGCGGCTGTATTGTACTGCCGAGGCCGTGAATGCGCTGTGCCGCCCGGCCGGAACCCCGGCCTCTGTGGTACATTAGCCCGATGATTGCGACCCGGCCCACCGTGCCCCCGGAGCCAGCCCGCTAATGGCTCAGGGCGCGACGATTTACAACTTCAACATTGGCTTGTCCGACATGGATCGGCAGGTCTATGAAACCCTGGACCTGCGCGTGGCCTTGCACCCGAGCGAAGCCGTGGACCATATGCTCACGCGCGTGTTGGCCTACTGCCTGGAATGTCAACCGGGTCTGACCTTCTCCAAAGGCCTTGCCGACTCGGATGAGCCGGCATTGTGGGTACACGACCCCACTGGTCAACTTAAATTGTGGGTTGATATCGGGTCGCCCAGCGCCGAACGCTTGCACCGCGCCAGCAAACTGGCCGAGCGGGTGGTGGTTTACACTCACAAAGATATTGAAATTCTCAAACACAACCTCGGGCGCTCACCCATTCATCAAGTCGAGCAAATCCCGCTCTACGCCCTCGATCGCCGCTTTATTGCCCGCTGGGAAGCGCTCCTCGAGCGCCGCCTCGCCTGCGTGCTGACCGTGACCGAGCGGCAACTGTATCTAGACGTGGGCGGCGAGTCACTGCAAACCAATGTCGTCGAGCACCGTTTATCGTAGGGGCGACGCATGCGTCGCCCCTACGACACCCTATTCACATACCTCGTTTGTAACCACCCCTCGCTCATCCCGATAATTCCCCTCGCGCTTTCGGCGTTGTTCGTCGCCCCCCGAATGCTATAATCGCGCCATCTCACTTCTCAAGGCCCCTGTGTGGCCGAAAGGATTCCCCATGACAACCAAACTCCATAACTCTTTTGGCGCGCGCGCCCAACTCGGCGAGTATTATATTTATCGCCTCGCCCCCGTCGCGCCCAATCTTGACCGGCTCCCTTTCTCGATTCGGATTCTGCTCGAAGCGGTTCTGCGGAACTGTGACGGTTATCTCGTGACCGAAGACGACGTGCGGCACGTGGCCGCCTGGGCTCCCACCCCCGGCCATGGGGGAGGCGGTGAATTCCCCTTCCTCCCCGCCCGCGTGATTCTGCAAGATTTCACCGGCGTGCCGTGCGTGGTGGACCTCGCCGCGATGCGCGACGCCGTGAAACGCCTCGGCGGCGACCCCAAGAAAATTAACCCACTCGTGCCGGTGGATCTGGTGATTGACCATTCGGTGCAAGTGGATTATTTCGGCAATGAACTGGCGCTGATGCGCAACGCCCAAGTCGAATTTGAGCGCAACGGCGAACGGTATGAATTCCTCCGCTGGGGCGCGAAGGCTTTCGACAATTTCCGCGTGGTGCCGCCCTCGACCGGTATCATCCATCAAGTCAATCTCGAATTTCTGGCGCAGGGCGTTCTCGCCCGCCCCGAGGCTGACGGGCGCGTGCTCTTCCCCGACACGCTGGTGGGCACCGACTCGCACACGACCATGATTAACGGCCTGGGGGTGTTGGGCTGGGGCGTCGGCGGCATTGAAGCCGAAGCGGTGATGTTGGGCCAACCGCTCTATATGGTGACGCCGCAAGTCATCGGCTTCAAACTCTATGGTGAATTGCGCGATGGCGTGACCGCCACCGACCTCACGCTCACCGTGACGCAAATGCTCCGCAAGAAAGGCGTGGTGGATAAGTTCGTGGAGTTCTATGGCACGGGCTTGTCGTCTATGTCGCTCGCCGACCGCGCCACCATCGCCAACATGGCCCCCGAGTATGGCGCGACCTGCGGCTTCTTCCCCACCGATGAGGAGACCCTGCGCTACTTGCGCGCCACGGGCCGCGTCGCCGCCGCCGATTTGGTGGAGCGCTACACCCAAGAGCAAGGCTTGTTCCGCACCGATGCGACCCCCGACCCGGTGTTCACCGATACGCTGGAGTTGAATCTCGCCGACGTGGAAACCTCCCTCGCTGGCCCCAAACGCCCGCAAGACCGCGTGGCGATGAAAGATTTGAAAACGGCCTTCCGTAAATCGCTGAGCGCGCCGGTGAAAGAGCGGGGCTTCGGGTTAAATGAAACTGATTTGGGGCGGAGCGTCCAATCAGAAATCAACAATCAACCATCAACCATGACGCACGGCTCAGTCATCATCGCCGCCATCACTTCCTGCACCAACACCAGCAACCCCAGTGTGATGCTCGGTGCGGGTTTGGTGGCAAAAAAGGCGGTGGAGAAGGGTTTGCAGGTGAAGCCGTACGTTAAGACCAGTCTCGCGCCCGGCTCCAAAGTCGTCACCGAATATCTTAAGCAGAGTGGCACGTTGCCGTATCTCGAACAACTCGGCTTCAATGTGGCCGCCTATGGTTGCACCACCTGCATTGGCAATAGCGGCCCCCTGCCCGAGGCCGTGGCCAAAGCCGTGACCGACGGCAACCTGGTGGCGAGCGCAGTCATCTCGGGCAACCGCAACTTTGAGGGCCGCGTTCACCCGCAGGTTAAGGCCAACTTCCTCGCCTCGCCGCCGCTCGTCGTCGCGTACGCGCTCGCGGGCACCACCGATATTGATCTCGCCACCGAGCCGCTGGGGACGGGCAAAGATGGGCAGGCCGTGTATCTCAAGGATATTTGGCCCACCCAAAAAGAAATCGCTGACACCATTGCGGCCTCGATTAATTCCGAGATGTTCGCGCGCTCGTATGGCAATGTCTTCGATGGCAACCCGGAGTGGAACGCCATCCCGGTGAGTGGCGGCGATTTGTTCGGGTGGAACGCAGATTCGACTTACATTCAGAACCCGCCGTTCTTCGAAACCCTCACGCCCGAACTGACCCCGTTGACCGAGATCAAAGGGGCGCGCGTGTTGGGCGTGTTCGGCGACAGCATCACTACCGACCACATCTCGCCCGCGGGCAATATCGCCAAAGATTCTCCGGCGGGCAAGTTCCTCATCGAGCGCGGCGTGCAACCGAAGGACTTCAATCAATACGGCACGCGGCGCGGCAATGATCGCGTGATGACGCGCGGCACGTTTGCCAACATCCGCATCAAAAATTTGATGTTGGGCGGGGAGGAAGGTGGGAGTACGTTGTATTTTGGCCCCGGTGGTGGGGGCGTTCAATTGAACACCCCTACCAAGATGTCCATTTACGAGGCCGCGCAAAAATACAAGGCGGATGGCACGCCATTGATTGTGCTGGCGGGCAAAGAGTATGGCACCGGCTCCTCGCGCGACTGGGCGGCGAAGGGCACGTTGCTCCTCGGCGTGAAGGCGGTGATTGCGGAATCGTTTGAGCGGATTCACCGAAGCAATTTGGTGGGGATGGGCGTCCTGCCGCTCGTCTTCAAAGACGGCCAAAACGCGGAGAGCCTGGGCCTGACGGGGCGCGAGACCTTCGACCTGTTCGGCATCTCGGACGAGATCAAGCCCCGCCAGGAAATCAAAGTGATCGCGACGGCCGACGATGGCCGCCAGACCGAGTTCACCGCCATCGCGCGCCTCGACACGCCGATTGACGTGGACTACTACAAGAACGGCGGCATCTTGCAGACCGTGCTGCGCGGGTTGATGAAGGCGTAATTTATACATATCCCGGCTTACGCATCCCGCCTTATCCGTGCGGGCTGCGTAAGTCGGGTGGGAGTGAGTGCTGATGAAGTGGCTACTTAATGGCTTGGGTGGGTTGTTGGTGTTAGCCGGCGGGGTGTGGTTTTTCCAGGGCATCGGCGTGTTGCCCGGCAGTTTTATGAGCGGGCAGATGCAGTGGGCCATATATGGGACGATTACTGTGGTCATTGGCGGAGGGCTGATATATTTCGTCAATCGCCCGCGCAAACCAGGGCCGCCCGCATGAACATCAGCCGTGGCCGAGATTGAAATCGGTCCCCGGCTACGATCGGTTTGAAGCCCGCGCCCCATTTGGAAATCGGGTTTTGGATGCCCGCCACAAGCCCGCGGGCATGACGATGCGTAAGTTAAACAAAACTGCGCCACCTCAGGTGAGGTGGCGCAGTTTTTTATCACCCGGGGGCGGGAATTAGACTAAAAACTGACTGGCGAGAATGCCCACCGCCATGAGCAGGCCGGCCACGAGTTGCAGGTTGATCGTGGTCGCATTCGCCGTCACCAGTTGGCGGTCGGCGTAGTGGCGGAAGAGTGTGCGGGTGGCGGTGTACGCCATGGGGATGGCCAGCAAGATCGCCAGCGCCCCGAGGGGGAACACGCGGGTGAGGGCGCCGACCGCGCTCACGCCAAAGGCCCCAACCATCAGGGCCACGTATCCCCAGCGGGCGCGTTCCTTGCCCAACACCACCACCAAATTATTCTTGCCGCTCGCGCGATCAGCGGTCTCATCCGGAAATTGATTGATCCACAGGATGGCGGTCGTCAATAAACCAACGGGCAAGCCCACCAGAAAATCCTGCCAGGTCACGCGCCCGGTGAGCGCCATCACGGTGCCCGCCGTCATCAGCGGGCCAAAGTTGAGGCCGATGAGCAGTTCGCCCAGACCCTTGCGCGCCACGAGGCGCAGGGGCGGGGCGGTGTAGAAATAAGCGGAGAAGGCGCCCGCGAGGCCGAAGTAGATGAGGGCGTATTGCCCGGTGAGCGCCATCACGGCGAGGCCGCAAGCTGTGGCCAACGCGAGGGCCACGAGGGCCACAGTCAGCATCCCGCGCTCGGAGATGAGGCCCAGTTCCATGGAGCGACTCCCACCGGAGTAGGGCAGGAAGTATTCGTTGTTCACTTTGTCGGTGCCGCTGGTCCAGTCGAAGTAATCGTTGAAGGTGTTGGCGGCGACATGCAGGGCGCACGCGCCCACGAGGGTGATGAAGAACAGTCCCCACGGGAAGGGCGAGGCGAGTTGATTGGCCGCGACCCACGCCGCGCCGATGAGCACCGGCACGATGGTGGCCGTAAGAAACGGCATACGCATAATGACCAGCCACGCGAAAATCTTGGTCATGAGTGCGGCCTGGGGCATCACTTCGCTAACGGGCACCTCCAGCGGGGTGGTCACGCCGCAATAGCCAACCTGCTTGCCATCTTTGAAGGTGGGCGTGATGCGCACCTCGGCGGGGATGAAGGTGCCCTGTTTGCTGACGAACACGGTGCGGCCCTGATATTCGCCCTTCTCGCTGGCGGTCTTGAGCCAGCCGGGGACGCGCTCGAGGACGACCAGCCCCGGCGAGAACAGCGACACGCGCTTCTTACCGATGACTTCCTCGGGTTGGTAGCCAAAAATTTCCTCGGCGCCTTTGTTGAATGTTTCGATGCGACCTTCCATGTCGCAAGTGATCGTGCTTTTGATGGTCATTTATGCCTCCGTGAAGTGGATGAAGATTAGGTGAATTGTATCAATGATGGGGGAGAGTATCAACTTGTCGAATTGCATCACGGAAAATGTTACTTTGAGGTACATGTTTAGCGTTCCATCAGTTTTTCGTAGGCACTTAGACACTTGCCGAATCGACATTTGAAGAACCTTGAACGCTAATCATGTACAAAAATTGTAACCTGTGCCTTGTAACTTGCTTTAGCAGGTTTCGGTTTTCAGCCGCCGATTTCAATCGGCGGGCAATTACGATAAATCCGTTCCATCCGTTGAAAACCCCTCTACGGCCTCCACCGCTTCCACCCCTCATCTTCTCCATTGAACAGCACTACCCCGCCCGCGCCGTCACTCGCCACGCCAAAGACCGTGGCCCACAACGTCCCGGCGTTATAGGCGTGCGGGCCGGTGGTGGCGAAGTGGCCTAAAGAATAAATCCGCCCGGTCTCGTCCAGCACCCCTAAAAATTTTTCGCGGCGCGGAATGGATTGCGTGGTGAACCACAACCGCCCGCGCCCATCCACCGCCAGCGCATCTTCGTTGCGGGGCGCTTCGAGGCCGGTGAGTCGGCCAATTTCAATGTGGCGGGCTACCGCGCCGTTCACCAACTCGCTGGCACCCCAGTCGGTGAGCGCGCCATAGCCGGGGCGCGCTTGCCACACCAGCCACACTTGCCCCTCCGCGCCAAACGCAAAATTAATCACCGCATTGAACGCATACGTTTGCCACACCTCGCCGCGCAGAACGCTCGCGCCGCCGATGGAGCCGACCCACACCTCGCCCGCCGGACTCACTTTGACCACGTTGGCCGTGTTGTTCAACAAGCCATCGCGCGCGCGGATGGGCGTGGCCGCGTCCCCGGCGTAGCGCGTGAGTTCCTGACCCACATCAATCACCCATAAGCGATTAAGCGCATCGGCGGCCCCGAAACGGGCGCTGAGAACGGGGATTTTTTCTTGCCCCGCCGCGTCCACGCGGATGAGGCCGCTCGCCGGGATTTGCTGAACCCAAGCGGTGTCGGCGCTCGCGGCGAACAACCGCGCGCCCTCGGGGACTTGCGCTTCGAGCACGACGAGTCCGGTCCCTAAGTTAAAGCCATACAGGGTGTGCGTGAACGGATTGAAGCACCACGCACGCGGCGCAACCACGCGCACTTGCCCGGCGCACCGCGCTCCGCCAATGGGCGTGGTCCAGTCACCGGGCGGGAGCGTCGGGCGCGCGCTCCACGCGTGGGCCAGCAACACCGCGAGGGGCGCGAGCATCCACGCGGGCGCGAGCCATTGGGCGCGATACGGAATCAGCGTGAGGGGCGCGCCAGTGATAATCCCCAACCACAAAAAATCTAATCGGCGCTCGGGGTGGTAGAGGGCGAGGGCGAAGAGCAGGCTGAGAGCGGGGAGGGCCAATAAAAAATCGCGATTATGGCGCGGGGCGTTTTCAATAATCTCTAAGCCATCGCGGGGCAGGGCGCGTTGAAAGCCACGCAAGCCGACGTGCGTTTCGGCGCGGGCGGCGCGGGTGGCAAGGAGCATGAGGCCCACGAGCGCGAGGCCGAGGCCGGGCAACCAGAGATTAGTGGGGTGGGTGAGGGCGCGGTGCGCGCACCAGATTAACGCTTGGGCCGCCACCAACGCGCCGAGTAACCAGCGCCATCCGCGCGGGCGCAGTAATCCCCGCCGTTGGGCGCGGTAGGCCGCGCGGGCGCGGGCCAGCGTGGGGAGCGCGGCGAGGAGTGGGAGGCCCCAATCCCATAAAAGGCTGACCCACGCGGACATCGAAAGATGGTAATTGGTAATTAGTAATTTAACAATTACCAATTACTGTCTTGCTAGTGGTGCAAAATTTGTGAGAGGAACAAGCGGGTGCGTTCTTGCTGGGGGTTGTTGAAGAATTGCGCGGGCGGGCCTTCTTCCACAATTTGTCCTGCGGCGAAGAAGAAGACGCGGTCGGCTACTTCGCGGGCGAAGCCCATTTCATGCGTGACGGCCACGATGGTGTAGCCGCTCTTGGCGAGGTCGCGCATCACGTCCAGCACTTCCTTAATCATCTCGGGGTCGAGCGCGGAGGTCGGCTCGTCGAAGAGCATGATTTTCGGTTGCATGGCGAGCGCGCGGGCGATGGCGACCCGCTGTTGTTGCCCGCCCGAGAGTTGGCCCGGGTATTTGAGGGCTTGTTCGGGGATGCCCACGCGGGCGAGCCAGTGCTGGGCCACTTCTTCGGCTTTCTCGCGCGGCCAGCGGCGGACGTGCAGGGGCGCGAGGGTGATGTTCTCGAGCACGGTGAGGTGCGGGAACAAGTTGAACGATTGAAACACCATGCCGACCTCGCGCCGGATTTCTTGAATGTTGCGGAGGTCGTGGCTGAGTTCGATGCCATCAATGAGAATTTGCCCGGTCTGATGCGCTTCCAGCCGGTTGAGGGTGCGGATGAACGTGGACTTGCCCGACCCCGACGGGCCGATGATGACGATGACTTCCCCGGCCTTCACGGTCATACTAATGCCCTTAAGCGCCTCGAATGCGCCAAAGCGTTTATGCACATCGCGGCAAACGATGATGTCTTCGGTGGTCGGGGGTTCGGGGGAAGTGGAAGGGGTCATGGAAAGATTCTCCGGCGGGGAAGCGTATTTCGTCTTGCCTGTTCTGTATGGCGTAATCGGCTTATCTCGAAAATGGTCGTTTCAACGTTTGTAACCGCAAAGTGCGCTAGGGGAGCAAAGAAAACTACCGTTCTCCAAAACTTACCCTTTTAGGACAAGTCCTTCGACTGGCTCAGGACT
>CAYUFY010000237.1:0-8154 GCA_964443795.1 uncultured Anaerolineales bacterium
CGCTCGGCACGCGCCGCACCTTTTTTCAAGACCTGGAAACGCTCTTGCGCTATGTTCCCTTTGCGGATTGGAACGCGCTCTGGACGTTTATGTTTGACGGCCTGGATTTAAACACCAGTTGAACGGTAACACGAGGCCTGCTGTTGGCGATGATAACTGACCGCCACGCTCATGCCGCGCGCCGGTAGCTTGGCATTCCGGCGCGACAGTTTCAGCCTGGCGCCGAGCACCGGACCGGACACGCGCGGAACGGTTTGTTGCTGTTTTGGTCTGCGCAACTGCCAGGGGCGGCGACCTACGTTTTTTTGCCGGGTCAAATTTGGAATTGCTGTCCCGATATTGACAAAGCCCATTTTAGTGCTACACTAAATATGTCTCACTTTTTAGACGCTATGAATTCAAAGTGAAATATGTCGTTATCAGGCCACCCCAAGCCTACCACGGTCCAAAAACCGCACCTCCACAGCCAGTCTGATGCTCTCAGGCTGGCTTTTTTATTTACGAGCATTACGCTCTAAATCATCTACTTCATCCGAGACCATGGAGCCCGCATGAGCCTTTTGATCCCCGAACAAACGCGCTTCAGTGATATCACCTACGAGAAAGGCAGTTGGGTGGCGCGGATCACCCTCAATCGTCCACATAATTACAACGCCTATACAACCGAGACACTGGTCGAACTCGCCACCGCCTTTCGGCAAGCCGCGTTCGATGACGAAGTGGCCGTCATTGTTTACACCGGCGCGGGGGACCGCGCCTTTTGCACGGGCGGCGATGTGAAAGAGTATGAGCAAAAGTACACTCGTTCGCCCCACGATTATTGGAAATATATGGGGTTGTTCAGCGCTTACATCGAGAGCATTCTCAACTCAGGCAAGCCGGTCATCGCGCGGCTCAACGGCATGGCCGTGGGCGGGGGCAACGAGAGTCATTTGGCGTGTGATCTGTCGGTGATCGCCGAGCACGCTTACGTCGGGCAAGTCGGCACGGGGGTGGGCAGTGTCGCGGCGGGCGGGGCCACCCAGTGGTTGCCCATCTTCGTCGGGGATCGGCGGGCGCGCTGGATGCTGATGCTTAACCGTCGAGTCCCGGCTTATCAAGCGCTCGAGTGGGGGCTGGTCAACGAGGTCGTGCCGTCGGTGAAAAAAGATGGGGCGTTCATCACGCACGCCACCGCGGAACAAATTGGCAAGGCACAAAAAGGTGAGGACGGCTATGCCATTGACCTGTCTAAATTGGACGAAGCGGTGAACGCATTGTGTAACGACTTGGTGGACAAGTTCCCCGAATGCACCCGGTATACCAAGCAACAGACGAATTTCTGGAAAGACCTGGCCTGGCATCAAACCGTCGGCCACGCGCGCGACTGGCTCGCCATCCATTTCGCTTCGTGGGAACCGCTCGAGGGCATGAACGCTTTTGTAGAAAAACGCCGGGCGGGTTTCCGGATGCTCCGCGAGCGTGCGGCGACCGGGCGGTCATCCGAGTTCCCGCACGGCCCCTACGCCCGCGCGTGTCCCGCTTGCGGCGCGAAGTCCCTGCCCGAGGAATTTGAGTTTTGTGGCAAGTGCGGGAGCAAGTTAAACGGAACGCCGGAAAATAGTTGAACTTTGATTTTGGAGAATAATCCATGACCATCCGTGTCCTCAACGGACTCGCCGACCAACCGCTCGATGAAATGCTTTATCAGTGCCGCGAACTTTTGGAGGATGGCGATTATCCGACCGTGAAACGCTGGCGCGCGGCAGGCGGCAAAGTACTGGGCCATTTTCAGGTGTATTTCCCCGAGGAGATCGCCCACGCCGCCGGGCTGTTGCCGCTCAAGATGCGCGGCGCGCCCATCGAGGCCCGCCAAGCCGAGGCGCGGTTCGGGTCATATTTGTGCGCCATCATCAAAACCTCGCTGGAACTGTCACTCAGCGGGCGGGTGCAGTTGGATATGTTTATTTCACACCCCATTTGCGATGTGGCGCGCAATCTCGCCGCCGTATGGGGGCGCAATCATACTTATCCCTGCCAAATCCTATATCTCCCGCAAAACGCCAACTCCTCCCACTCGATTGAATATTTGCGCGATGAATATGGGCGCCTCCAGCGGGAGATTGAAGCGGTGGTCGGCCACGCCATCAGCGATGACGACCTGCGCCAGTCCATCCAGGTTTTCAACACCAACCGTAGCCTGTTGCATCAACTCTACGCCATCAAACGCGAAACCCCCTGGCTCATCTCTGCCGATGAGGCATATGTGCTGATGGCCGTGGGCGGCATGATCCCGCGCGAGGAACACAACGAACTCCTGAAGGCCGCCCTGCCCCAAATCAAAGCGCGTCCCGCCAAACCGCAGGACCGCATCCGCGTGGTCTTTGAAGGTGGCTTCTGCGAACAACCGCCGCTTGACCTGCTTCGCACTATCGCGCAGTTTTGTTACATCGTGGATGACGATTTGCTCATTGGCTTGCGGTGGATTTTGGAGGATGTCCCGACGGCGGGTGAGCCGCTGTTCAACCTCGCTGAAGCCTACATTGAAAAATCATCCTACAGCCCGGTGCAACACGACAACCGCAAGCCCAAAGAAAAAATGTTGTTACAGCGGATTCAAGCCGCGCAAGCCAGCGCGGCCATCATCACCGCCGCCAAAATGTGCGAACCCGGCCTGGATGAACAAGTCGCGTATGTCAAAGCCCTCGAAGAACATGGCATCCCTTATTTTGTTAGCGAATTCGAGGAGAACATGACCAGCTTCGATCATATGCAGATTCAACTCGAAACGTTCGTCGAGAATTTGTTGTTCGCATAACAGCTGACTAGGAGAATGGCAATGACTGACATTCAAGCGACGGATACGATCGTTGGACGTGGCGCCAAAGAAGGCGCGGAGTTATTTCGCCAGTGGTTCCAACACCTCACCGAGTCCCCGGCGCGCGGGGAAAAAGCGGCGTATGTGTTTGTGATGGGGAGCATGGCCGAAATTTTGCGCGTCTTCGATTTCAATACGGTCTTCCCCGAAATCAATTCCCTGCAAACCGCCGTGCGGCGCGTGGCACATGAATATCTCAACGTGGCCGAGGATTACGGGTACTCGCCGGATATCTGTGGCTATGTCAAAGCAGATTTAGCCATGCAATTGCGGAACGGTGAACACCCCATGGGGCGCATCCCCAAGCCCAATCTGGCGGTCTACACCAATGCTTGCAACACTTACATCAAATGGGCCGAGATTTGGGAACGGCTTTACCACATTCCCATCTTCACTCTGGATGTGCCGGGCACGCGGCAGGCGGGCGGCCAGACTTGGTCCGGCCATGTGGATTTTGAAAATGACAAGCGCTACGTGGCCGCGCAAATTAAAGAACTCATTGCGTTATGCGAGGAAGTCTCGGGCAAGAAGTTTGATATTGACCGCCTGCGGGAAGTGATGGGCTATGCCAACCAGATGAGCCGCGCTTGGAAACGGGTGCTGGAACTCAACCAAAGCCAACCCGCCCCCTTCAATGCCCTGACCGACGGCACGGTTTATCTCGGGATGTCCAATGGGTTTCGCGGGACCCAAGCGGGCGCGGAATATTTTGAGCGCGTAGTCGAAGAGATGGAATACAAAGCGGCGAACGGCCTCGGCACGGTGCGTGACGAGAAATATCGGCTCATCTTTGTCGGAGTGCCGTGCTACCCCATCTTCCGCCGCTTCAATGAAATGTTCACCGAACACGGCGGCGCGTTCATCTCATCCACCTACCTGTGGTTCGCTTCGGGCGGCACCAACCTCGGCCACGAATATGACCTCAGCCGCCCACTCGACAGCCTCGCCGAAGGGGTGCTCATCAGCGTGCGCCACGCCATGGACTCAATGTTCTTTCAACATCAAACCCTGATTGACATGATTGAGCCGTATCACATTGATGGCGTGGTCTATCACCCCATCAAATCCTGCCGCACCACCTCCACCGGCTTGGCCGACAACCGCCGGGTCTTGCTCGAAACGTGCGATGTGGGCAGTCTGTTCATCGAATCGGACATGATGGATAAGCGCGTGGTGTCGGAAGCGCAATTGAAAAACCGGATTGACGCCTTTTTTGAAGGCTTAGCAACCCGTAGACAAATACAGGGGTGACAAGGTGACAAGGTGACAAGTACCATCTTGTCACCCCTTCACTTTGTCACCTTGTCATGCCTACCCAACGACAAGGAGACAAGCCATGGCCTACGCCGCCGGAGTTGATGTCGGTTCGACCCAAACCAAAGCCATCATCATTGATGAAAATCGCCGCATTGCGGCGCGCGCGTTGATTGACACGGGCGCGAATGTGGTCATCGCCGCCGAGAACGCCTATGCCGAAGCCCTCAAGCAAGGCGGCCTGAGCGAAGAAGAAGTGGAGTACGTGGTCGGCACCGGGTACGGGCGCTATAAAGTGACCTTTGGCGACACGCAAATCACCGAGATTTCGTGCCACGGGCGCGGCGCGGTGCATATGTTCCCCCACACCCGCACGGTGGTGGATATGGGTGGGCAGGACACCAAAGCCATCCGCGTCAATCCCCACGGCGAAGTGCTCGATTTTTGCATGAATGACAAATGCGCGGCGGGCACCGGGCGCTTCCTCGGGGCCGCCGCTTCCGCCCTCGAAATCCCCTTGGGCGATTTGGGGCCGACCGCGCTCAAGGCCGAGAAGGCCGTGAAAATCAGCACCACCTGCACCGTCTTCGCCGAGTCCGAAGTGGTGTCGTGGCTGG
Organism: uncultured Anaerolineales bacterium; assembly: GCA_964443795.1. Lineage (GTDB taxonomy): Bacteria > Chloroflexota > Anaerolineae > Anaerolineales > UBA6663 > DATDRS01. The sequence goes on from CAYUFY010000237.1 coordinate 4,729, forward strand.
GCAAGGGCAAAAAGATTGAAGAGATTTTGCTGGGCGTGCATCAGTCCATCGCCTCGCGGTCGCTGGGTCTCATGCGGCGCGTTGGCGTGGAAAACGAAGTGACCTTCACCGGCGGGGTCTCCAAAAACATTGGCATGGTCACTGCCCTGAATGCATTGCTCGGGTTTACAGTGAATGTCAGCGACGACTCGCATTACATGGGCGCGCTGGGGGCGGCGCTCTTCGCCATGGATCGCATCTTAAGCGGGCGTGTCCCGGCCAAGGAGAGTGTGGCATGAACTACACCGCAGGCATTGACGTCGGTTCAACTTACACCAAAGCCATCGTCCTCGGCGCCGATAACACCATTGTTGGGCGCGGTTTAATCAAGACCGGGTTCAAGTTGGGCGAAGCGGCCAGCCGCGCGCTCGACGTGGCCCTGACCGAAGCGCATGTCGCGCGTGAAGCCATCACCTATATCGCCACCACCGGCTATGGGCGGTTTCAAGTGCCGTTCCGCGATGTGAATGTGACGGACATCACCGCTTCGGCGCGCGGCGCGTGTTTTCTGTTCCCCGGCACGCGCACCATCCTCGACGTGGGCGGCCAAACCATGAAGGCCAGCCGCCTCGACGACCATGGCAAGGTGCGCTCCTTCCGGCTCAACGATAAATGCGCCGCGGGCACCGGGGCCTTCCTGGAAAAAACCGCGCGCTACATGGGCTTCAGCACCGAAGAAATCGGTCCGCTCGCGGCGACCTCCAAAGAAATTGTGGCGATCTCCGGCGTGTGCGCGGTCTTCGCTGAGTCGGAAGTCATCAATCATCTCTCGCAAGGCGCGTCGCCCGCCGACATCATGCACGGCGCAATTGCCTCACTGGTGGATCGCTCGGTGCAACTGATGAAGCGCGTGCAGATGGAGCCGGAATTTACGCTCGTGGGTGGCATCTTGCAGTACGAAACCATGGCGCGCGTGGTGCGCGAAAAACTGAACTCCAAAGGCGTGAATGTGCCCCCAGGCGATCTCGTGCAATACACCGCCGCCCTCGGCGCCGCCTTGCTGGCCCGCCACCGCTGGCAGAAATTAAAAGACCAAGGCGCCTCCCTGGAGCATCTGGCGCCCGCCGTCGCCTAAGCGCATCTCCTGCAGGTGATGTGCCTGCGGGAGGGCAACCACCTCCCATGATTAGCCCCACCCTCGCGGCGGATGAAGTTGTGTTCGGCCACTGGTCGGTGAACTACCTCCCGCCCGCCGGGGGTCGGTATCCCGGGACATTATGGGTTACCGACCGGCGCGTGTTCTTCGCAGGCGATGTGGATCTGCGGCACTTGCAAGCTCGCGTGGTTGGCCCCGTCAATGCGCTGGCAGTCGCCTATGTGTTTGACCTCGACCCCAGCCATGTGGCGTATGAAGTCAACTGCTTGCGACTCTCCATCCCCAAAAGCCACATCGAATGTGTCACCCCCGATTGTCTGCTCCTGAGCAATTGCGTGGATGTGACGCTTAAAAACAACGGTTCGATTCAGCAATTCGAGCGGCAGGTTTTGCCGGTGGATGAGATCGTGCGCGCGGCGCTTAAATGATCATGACCGATTATCAATTTCTTGCCTGGGAAGTAAATGAAGGCATCGGGCAAATCACCCTAAACCGCCCGCCGCTCAATATTCTGCATTTGGCTTTGTTGCGCGAACTGCGCGCCGTGTTGGAGCAGGCCGCACAAGCCACCACTTTGCGCGTCCTCGTCCTCCGCGCCACCGGTAAATTATTTTCGGCGGGGGTGGAAGTGGCTGACCACACGCCCGATAAAGTCGGCGAGATGATTCCGCTGTTCGACGCGGTGTGCCGCGCCCTCGCGGATTTCCCGGCCCCCACGCTGGCGGTGGTTCACGGCCACGCTTTGGGCGGCGGGTGCGAACTGGCACTGTGCTGTGATTTGATTGTGGCAAGTGAGACCGCCAATTTCGGCCAACCGGAAATTAAACTGGCGACCATCGCGCCGATTGCGGCCCTCACCCTGCCCGGGGTCATCGGTTACCGCCGGGCCGCCGAACTGCTGTTCACCGGGGAACCGCGCGGGGCGAGCGAGGCCGCGCGGGCGGGGTTAATCAATCGCGCCGTGCCCGCCGGGGAGCTGGCAATCACCGTCGAGGGTTACCTCAGTCAATTCAACAAGTTAAGCGCGCCGGCCTTGCGCGTGTGTAAACAAGCGTTGCGGCTCAGCGCCGGGGCCTGGTCGCAGTTGCCCGCCATCGAAAAATTGTATCTGGACGAATTGATGGCGACGAGCGACGCGCGCGAGGGCGTGCAGGCATTCATGGACAAGCGCGCGCCGCAGTGGAGGCATCAATGAAAGCGGCCATCTTTTACGAGGCACGCCAACCCCTGCGCGTGGAAGAAGTGCCCACGCCCGCGCCCCAAGCCGGGGAAATTCTGGTGAAGGTGGCCGGGTGCGGCGTGTGCCACACCGACTTAGGGTATGTGGACCATGGCGTGCCAACCGGCAAAAAGCCGCCGCTGATTTTGGGGCATGAGGCCACGGGCGTGGTGGCGGGTGTCGGCGCGGGCGTGAAGAATTTTAAAGACGGCGACCGGGTGGTGTTGCCCGCTGTGTATGGCTGTGGTCAGTGCAAGTTGTGCCGCATGGGACGCGAGAATGTGTGCGAGAACATGGTGTTCATCGGCAGTAATGCGGATGGGGCCTATGCCGAGTACATCGTGTATCCGGCGCATGTGGCAGTGGCCTTGCCCGCCGCCTTGCCATTGATTGAGAGCGCCATCATCGCCGATGCGACGACCACGCCGTTTCATGCGGTCGTCAATCGGGGGCAAGTGAAGCCGGGCGATATGGTGGTGGTCATCGGGTGCGGCGGCGTGGGGCTGAACTGTGTGCAAATCGCGGCGGCGGTGGGCGGGCATGTGATTGCGGTGGACATTGTGGACGAAAAACTCGCGTGGGCCAAAAGGCTGGGCGCGAGCGCCACGATTAACTCAAAAGGCGTGGAACGTCTCGACAAGGAAATTCGCAAACTCACGGGCGGGGGCGGCGCGGATGTGGCGCTGGAATGTATTGGCCTGCCACCCACGCAAGAGCAAGCCTTCAATGCGGTACGCACCGGCGGGCGGGTGGTGTTGGTCGGCTATTCCGACAAGCCCATGTCACTCGTCACCGGGCGCGTCATGTTCCGCGAGATTGAAATTCTAGGCTCGCTCGGTTGCCGCGTGGTGGATTATCCGCGCGTGTTGGAGTTGGCCGTGCAAGGCAAAATCAAAATTGCCGAGTTGGTCACAGCGCAGTTCCCGCTCGACCGCATCAACGACGCCTTCGACACCCTGCGGCGTGGCGAGGGTATTCGGTCGGTGATTGTGCCGTAAATCAGATGACAGTAGCTAGATGTCAGTAGCCAGATATTGGTTCCTGGCTGATTTTCCTCGGGCTACTGGCTACT
>CAYUFY010000238.1:0-8087 GCA_964443795.1 uncultured Anaerolineales bacterium
GTGTTGTGGAAAATCTCGCGGATTTTATCGCCCACCGCGTCGTAGATGCCCTGAATGTTGAGTTCGGCGGCGAGGGCGGCTTGCACGCTGTTGATGATGGCGAGTTCGGCGTTGCGCTCTTCGGTAATCTTGAGCAGGCGTTGGGTCTCATCGAACAGGCGCGCGTTCTCCAATGCCACGCCCATGCTGGAAGCGACGGTGGTGAGCAGGCGAATATCCGAATCGCTAAAGGCATATTCCTTCTCGTAGTCTTCCACGATGATGCGCCCCAACACGCGGTCACTGCCGATGATAGACACCTGTACGCTGGACATGGAAGCATCGGTGCCGGGCACAAGCGTGATGCCCCACGCTTCGCGTTCGGCGACGGTGTTGCGGATGGTGGGTTCGCGCCGGGTCAGCATCGCGTCCCAGTTGAGAGACGGTGTGGACGGGATGGTCAAGCGCACGCCATGCTCGTACTCATACAAGTAATGCACCAGTTTTTGCTTGTCATCGAACCAGCGAATGCCAATCTCGCCGCTGTGCAAAACCTCGCGCAGTTTATTGCCCACCAAATCAATGATGGCCTGAAAGTCTAGTTCGGCGGCCATGCCTTCTTGGATGCTGTTGATGACGGCCAGTTCGGCGGCGTGTTGCTCGGTCTCTTTGAGCAGGCGTTGGGTCTCATCGAACAGGCGCGCGTTTTCGAGCGCCACGCTCATGGCCGAGACCACCGTTTGCAGAAGGCGCACGTTGGCCTCATCGAACGCATGCTCTTTTTCGTAATTGCTAATGCTGACCATGCCCAACGCGCGCCCGCCCACGAGGATGGGCACGGCCAGATACGACTTCTCAAATTGCGTGCCGGGGACGAGCGTTGAGCCAAGTTCGGCCATGCGCTCAATCATCTTTTCGTTGATGAGGAGCGTTTGGCGCGTCTCAAAGACATGCTTGCCTATACCGCGCATGGGTTGGGGCGGAATCTCCAGCCGTTTCCCTTGGTCACGCACATAGGGGAAGAGCACCTGCTGGGTCTCCGGCGCAAACAAGCGGATGTCAATGTCGAGGGTGTTCATCACCTCCGCCAATTTATCGCCCACCAACTCATAGATGGCTTGCATATCGAGTTTGGAGGCCAGCCCCTCCTGCACGCTGTTGATGATGGCGAGTTCGGCGGCGCGGTCTTCGGTGATTTTGAGCAGGCGTTGGGTCTCGTTGAACAGCCGCGCGTTTTCCAACGCCACGCTCATCGCATTCGCGAGCGTTTGAAGCAAGCGCACATCGCTGTCGCTGTAGGCGTGTTCGTGCTCCACGTCAATCAGGTTAATCAGTCCGCGCACTTGGTCGCCCGCGATGAGCGGCACATACACCGCCGCTTTCGTGAGTAGGGTGCCGGGGAAAACGTAACTGCCGTACCGCGCCATCGCTTCCGCCATGTTCTCGTTGATGACCAGCGTTTCGCGGGTGTGGTAAACGTGCGGGCCAAAGCCTTTATCCCCCACCGATTCTGAACCAATGGAAAGGCGCTCCCCGTTTTCGTAACTGTAGGGGAAGTGCTCCATGTTGGTTTGGGGGTCATAAATCCGAATGCCCACATCGGCGTTGTGGAAAATCTCGCGGATTTTGTCACCCACCGCGTCGTAGATGCCCTGAATGTTGAGTTCGGCGGCGAGGGCGGCTTGCACGCTGTTGATGATGGCGAGTTCGGCGTTGCGCTCCTCGGTAATCTTGAGCAGGCGTTGGGTCTCATCAAACAGCCGCGCGTTTTCGAGCGCCGTGCCCAGCGACGCAGCGATGGTGGTCAGCAAACGAATTTCAGATTCACCAAAGGCGTTCTCGCGCTCATAGTTGTCAATACTGATGTCGCCGAGGAAACGGTCACTGCTGATGATAGGCACTGAAACCATAGATTTACTTTGGTCAGTGCCGGGGATGAGCGGAATGTTTAACTTCGCAAAATCCGCCGCATTGTTCAGAATCAGCGGTTTGCGCGTTTTCATTTCTGTTTCATAAACGCCGCCGGGGTTGGGTGGATTCGCTGGAACAGCAAACCGTTTCCCATGTTCATAGGTGTATAGATAATGAACGAGATTGTTTTTCTCGTCATACCACGAAATCCCAAGGTTAGGCGTGTTAAACACCGCGCGCAGTTTGTCGCCCACCAAATCCACAATGGCTTGAAAGTCCAACTCGGCGGCGAGGCCTTGTTGGATGGAGTTGATGATGTGCAGTTCGGCGTTGCGCTGTTCGAGATGGGTGTTGGAGGCGCGCAGTTCTTCGGTGCGCGCTTCCACCTTTTGCTCCAGCCCCTGCGCCCATTGGGCATTGTCCAACGCCACCGCGGCTTGGTTCGCCAGCATCCCCAGCATATCGCGGTCAACGTCGGTGAACGTGCCGTAGAGCGCGGCCATGTCCACATACAAGTAGCCGAGGACGCGGTTTTGGGCGATGAGCGGGGCGATGACACGCGACGGTTGACGGAGGACGGAAGACCGAGAACCGTCCTTCGTCTTCTGTCCTTCGTCTTTCACCAACTGCACGGCGCGGGTGAGGCGGGCTTGGGCGAGAGGCGCGTCAATGGCCCGGAGCAAGTCGAGCGCAGTTTCACCGGAGGGGAGGATAGCTTCGGCCACCGCGCGCGCGCCGTCCTTTTCCAGAATCAACAGCACGCGCTCGCCGCCGCTGAGTTCGGTGGCTTCTTCCACAAGGAAGGTCTGGATGTCGGCGACGGTCTTGAGCGCGTTGAGGCGTAGGCCGGTGTCAGCCAAACGCTGGAACGGCTCGCGCACATTGGACTCGAGGGCGAGGTGGGCGAACAGGCGCTTCTTGGGCAGGCGGCGTTTCGCGCCATCCGTGGCCCAAAACTGCAAGAGTTCGCGGTTGACGACCACTTTATTGAGGTAGTTGCGGCGCAGGCCTTCATCGCTTAAGTGGGCGATGCCTTTCAATAGAAAATCATACGCCAGCGCCAATGCTTCGCGCGCGTCTTTGGTGTGCTTGTTGGCGAGCAGGGCCTGCGCGTGCCGCCACCAAATCTCCTGCGGCGAGGTGCTATCGAGCGCGCCCAACCCTTGCGCGCGGTGCTGGTCGGCGGCGCGGGTGGTGGCGGCCAGCGCTTGTGCCAAATCGCCCTGCGCCAGATGGGCCTGCCCGAGGTAGGCGAGGCCTTGCAGTTCACCCGAAAACATCTCCGCTTCGCGCGCGATGCGGGTGGCATCTTCGAGGTGCGGGATGGCGCTGGCCAGGTCGCCGGTCGCCAAGTCAATCAGCCCCAAACTTAAGGGGACGTTGGACAACATGCTGGGGTCGCCAAGCGCGGGCGCTATTTCCGCCAGTTCGGTGATGAGTTGGTGCGCGACTTCCAAATGCCCCAAGCGCGTTTCCACATCCGCCAAATTGCCGAGGCTATAGGCCAGACTCAGCCGCGCCCCCATACGGCGCGTCCCTTCAGCCACGGTCAACTGCAAGCGCCGGGCGCGGTGATATAACCCCAGGCTCTGATAAACCAACGCCAGATTGCCCGTGACCACGTTCTGCCGCTCCAAATACCCCGCCGCTTCAAACGCCTGCCGCGCTTGACTGAGGAATTTCATATTAGCGGCGAGGTCGGTCTCGGTGAATGTGAGCGCATTGAGCGCGTTGCCCACGCCGTAAGCATCGCCCGCCTGTTGGCAGAGGGCCAGCGCGGTTTGCGCCGCCCGGCGCGACTCTTGCGCGTGACCCAGATTCGCGTGCGACAAGGCCGCCACCCACCGCGCGCGGCCCTGCCCGGATAAATTGCCCAACGCCTGAAACAAGTCAGCGGCTTGCTGGGCGATTTGGATGGCTTTCTCATCTATGCGCTGGCGCGTCTGAGTCTCGGCCAAACGCAACAGGCTCAGGGCTTCGAGCGGTTTCTGCTTGCTTTGCTTGGCGGCTTTCAAGGCGGCGGTGGCCGAGCCGGTGGCGGCTTCAAGTTCGCCGGTCCGCATTTGCACGAGGGCGAGGCAGTTCAACGCTTGCGCGTGTAGGGGCGACGCATGCGTCGCCCCTACAGATTTCGCCAATGTCATCATCGCCTCCGCATCTTGCGCGGCGTGGTCGAGTTGGCCGAGGGCGATGTAGGACTCGGCGCGCAGGTCGAGCAAATCCATGCGGGTCGGGGCGTTCCCGGTCGGGGCGTTCCCGGCAGGGGCGTTCACGGTCGGGGCGTTCAATTGAACGCCCCGACCGGGCGCGGATAACGCTTGCGTAGCGAGGTCAATCGCCTGTGCGTGCTGGCCCGTCCAGGCCAGTTCGCGGGCGCGTTCAACGGTGGTTTTTAAATCGGTAACAGCGGGAGATTTTTTCATAGGAGGTTTAGTGTGCAAACCTGACCGGTGCGGGTATTGTGGGCGCTGATTTACCCACCGGGTTAGCGCCCGCACCAGTCAGGTTTTAGCTCGGTTTCTGATACTTATTCAACGCCGTCTGCAACTCGCGCAACAACGTCTCCCCCGCCAACCCTTGCTTCTGGATGACATGCGATACATTCTGTTGCAACCGCGCGGCTTCTTCGGTGGTGAGCGTCTTGGCCGTGATGACCACCACCGGGATATTGCCAAACTCGGGCGTGCGTTGCAATTGCGCCAACACGCCAAACCCGTCGAGGCGCGGCATCATCAAGTCCAGCAAAATCGCGTCGGGGCGCTGGTGTTGCACCGCTTCGAGCGCGGCCACCCCATCCGGCGCGTGGGCCAACTGATATTGCTCGCCCAACACTTGCCGCGTCAAGTCATGGATGTGCGGGTCATCATCCACCACCAACACCTGCGTAATCGGCGTGCCGTTGAGGTGCGCCAACCGCTGAAGCGCCTTCAGCATCGCCTCCGGCTCCAACGGCTTCAGCAAATAATCCGCCGCGCCCAAGCGGTAGCCCAACGCCTGCTTATCCACAATCGTCAACATCAGCACCGGGATGTCACGCGTGGTCGGGTCGTTCTTCAAGTCGTGCAACACCTGCCAGCCATCCTTGTGCGGCATCATAATGTCGAGCGTGATGGCATACGGCTGTAACTCCCGCGCCTTGACGAGACCTTCGTCCCCGCTCCGCGCGCCGACCACTTGATATCCGGCCTCGCCCAGATTCTGTTGCAAAAGCGACAGCACATTCGGGTCATCATCAATGGCGAGGACGAGCGGTTTGCCCGTGTCCGCGCGGGGTGCGGCGTCCCGCGCCGGGTGCGGTATCCCGACGGGCTTCTCCCCGTACCGCCGGGGCACCGTTAACGTGAACGTGGAACCCGTCCCGACGGTGCTCGTCACCACGATATCGCCGCCCAACAACCGCGCCAGACTCCGACTAATAGACAAGCCCAACCCCGTGCCGCCGTATTGGCGCGTGGTGCTGGAGTCGGCCTGTTGGAATTCTTCAAAGATGCGCCCCAGGGCTTCTTCCGTCATGCCGATGCCCGTGTCCGTGACAGCAATCGTGAGCAGGGGAGCCGGGGAGCCCGCTTCGCTTGGGAATAGGGGTGCGCTCCCCTGCACCGTTATCGTAATCGCGCCACTATGTGTAAACTTCGCCGCATTGCTCAACAAGTTCAACACAATCTGCTTAATTTTGTCTTGGTCCGAAAACGCCTGCGGCAGGTCGGGCTGAAAGTCGCGGACGAGCGTGACCCCCGGGCGGAGTAACGGCGTGGCGGTGGTCGCGCAGATTTCAACCAGTTGCGCCGGGTTGAAGTTGGAGGCCTGCACCTCCACGCGCCCGGCTTCAATCTTGGCGATGTCCAACACGGTGTTAATCAGGCCCAGCAAATGCTCCGCGCTGGTCAGCACCTTATCCAAGTTTTCGGTTTGCTTGACCGGGAGCGCGCCCTCAGCCTTGCGCCGCACGATGCGCGTAAAGCCGATGATGGCATTGAGCGGCGTGCGAAGTTCGTGACTCATGTTCGCCAAGAAAGTGCTCTTGGCTTTGTTGGCGGTCTCGGCCTCGCGCCGCGCGCGAATGAGGTCGGTGATGTCGTGATAAATGGCAATGAGGCCGATATGCGCCCCTCCCATCATGACGGGCAACGCCAGCAGTTCCACATCCATCCAGGTGCCATCCTTGCGCGCCCGGCGGGTCACGGCATTCACCCGGCCCATGGCGGCCACCTGGTGGGTGTAATTCACGGCCTCGGCTTGGATTTCGCCGCCCGCCACCAAACCATCCACATTGCGCCCAACCGCCTCGCTGGCTTCGTACCCGAACAGTTTTTCCGCCGCCGGATTCCACGAGACCACATTCCCAATCAAGTCAGTGGTCACAATGGCCACCGGGCTGTTCTGCACCAGCGCCTCGGAATACTCCTTTTGCTGTTGGGTCTCAGTGAACAAGCGCGCATTTTGAATGGCAATGGCGGCCTGCCGCACCAACCCCACCACAAAATCCAAGTCGGCCTGCGTGAACAGACCCGTGAGGGTTTTATTGCGCCAAACGGTCATCACGCCAATCACCGCGTCGCGGGCCAGCAACGGCGCGAAGATGGCGACTTCGTTGGGGTCGCGGTCGGTGCCGGGCAAATGCGTCAGGCGCGGGTCACTCTGTGGGTCATTGACGATTTCGGCCACCCCGCTTTGGGCCACATGGCCGGTGATGCCCTGCCCCACCCGCAACTCGATAGCCCGTTGGGCCTCGGCATAACGCCCGCGCGCCACCGCCACCGGCAATCGCCCATCCCCCTCCACCAACCGCAGAATCACATCCTGCGCCTGCAACAACTCCTGCGCCTGGGTGGCAATGCGCTCCAGCACCGTGTTCAAATCCAGCGTCAGCGAAATCTCGCGGCCAATCTCGGCCAGCGCGGCCATCTCGCGGGCGCGGCGCTGGGTCTCATCAAACAGACGCGCATTTTCCAGCGCCACCCCCACGGTGGCGGCGATGATGGTGAGCAGGCGCACATCAGCTTCGGTGAACCGCTCCTCCTGCTCGGTGCTTTGCAACATGATGACCCCAATGGCGCGCTCGCCGATGAGGATGGGCACCCCGAGCGAGGACTTGGGCATGGCCTCCTCGCCCTCGAGGGCCACCGCGCCGAGTTCGGTGGCGCGCGCCACCCAATCGGTATTAATGACCTGGGCCGCGCGCGATTCGAGAATCCGCGAGGTTAGCCCTTGCCCCAGCGGGACGGGGGCGCCCTCCGGTTCGAGGTGGTCAATCTGCCAGAAGTATGGGAAGCGGATGAGGTTGGTGGTCGCATCGTGCAGGGCGAGGTAAATGTATTGGGTGTTGAACAACCGGCGCAGGCGGTTGCCGACCAAACTAATGATGGCCTCCAAGTCAATCTGTTGCGCCAGCGTTTGGCTGATGCTGTTGATGATGGCCAGTTCGGCGGCGCGCTGGTTGGTCTCGGCAAACAGCCGCGCGTTTTGGATGGCAATGGCCGCCTGGCGCGCCAGGCCGGTGAGGAACTCCAACTCGGCGGGGGTGAAGAGCGCGCCGAGGCGCCACACGGCCATCATGCCAATCACGCGCTCGCCGGCCAGCAAGGGCGCGGCGATTAAGCGGTCGTCGCTGGTCTCCGCATCCGTGCCGGGAATGTGGAAAGCGCGCGGGTCGTGGATGGGGTCGTTGATAAATTCGGCGCTCCCCGCTTGCGCCAGACTGCCAATGATGCCCTCGCCCAACCGGATGGGGTCAGCCTTGATTTCATCGGCAATGGCCCCCAACGCAACGAAGGGCTGAAGCAGGCGGCCCGTGGGGTCGGTCATATACACGGCGCTGGTATCGCCCGCGAGCAAGTCGCGGGCGCGGCTGGCAATGGCTTCGAGAATCGTGTTGAGGTCGAGCGTGGCCGAGATTTCGCGGCCCACTTCGGCGAGGCTGGCGGCCTCCAATGCGCGGCGGCGAATTTCGGCGTACAGGCGCGCGTTTTGAATGGCCACGCCCACGTTGGCGGCGATGGTGGCCAGCAAATGTTCATCGGCGGTGGTGAAGCGGCCTTCGGTTTGCGTGCTTTGCACGCTGAGCACGCCAATGGCTTGCTCGCCCGACACCACCGGCACGCCCAAATAGGATTTGGAGCGGGTGCCCACGCGCGGCATAGACAGCAGCGCGTAGTCTTCCTCCCGATTGACCAGGAGGGCCTGCCGGGTCTGCAAAA
>CAYUFY010000239.1:0-8055 GCA_964443795.1 uncultured Anaerolineales bacterium
GTATCGCTGGGGAGCGGCGACGGGGTGGGGGAGAGGGTCGCCACCACGGGCACGGTCGCGTTCCCTTGAAACGCGGCCTCGGTGGCATACTGCGCCAACTGGGTGGCTTCGGGCACGGTTGCGCCCCACACGCCGTAGTCAAAAAATTCCATGCGCGTGGGCGCCGCCTGTGAATTTTCGGCATGGTCGAGCTTAAACCCGGCGGGGATAAAGAGCGTGCCAAAACTACACGTGCCTTGCAAACACATTACGGTCACGCTTTGGCGTTGATCATCAAACTTCACGCTGAGGTAGGCGCCGCGCGAGGAGGCAATGCCAAAGGGCGTTTCGATATCCAACGCGCCATCCTTGAGCAAGATGAACACAGTGCCCTGCTCGAGCCGCAGAGAGGTGAGCTGACTGTCGAGGAAGGGGTTGAGCAACTTGACGGTGAAAAAAGTATTTGGCTCCAGCCGGACTTTGCTCCCCTCGGTGAGACGAAAAAGCGCACGACCATCCGCGCCCGTGCGGACTTGCGCGTCTACATTGAGGGTCTGCCCCTCACTGGCCGGGGCCCACGGGTTGGCATCGTTGAGCCGCGCTTCCACCTGGCCCTGGAGTTCCAGCAGGGTCGCCGAACGCTCGGGCGTGCCGGTGGGGTTGAGGATGCTGAGGCCGCCGCCATCCTGCGTGGCGACTTGAATCAAGCGGCGTTCACAGGCGGTAAGGCCGATGACCACCAAACACAGAAAGGATAGACGGAATAGCCAGGAACGCATAGGCGCTTAATTTAATCCAGTGCAGAATGCTTGAAAGTGTAACACGAAAACAAAGGGCGACCAATAAAACTAACTGAATAATGACTAACCCGGCCTAAAGCCTATCCGTAGGTAGTGGTCACAAAGTAAGTGATGGTGCGCTAGACCTGTCAGGTGGGCGCATTCGGCACTCGAAAAAAACAGCCTTTTGCGGCGCCCACCTGACAGGTCTTTCAAATTCATCACTTACAAAGTTACCACTACCTATCCGTAAACAGGGCGTGGCCGGAGGCCTCGTTCACTTTTGGTATTGGGCAATGGGGTTTGGGATTTTCCTGGGTTTGTGGCATAATTTCGACCACATACCGCAAAGGCGTTGATGGAAACGAGTAAGCCTCGCTGAACTCCCAGCGAATCCGGGACAGGTGCAAGCCGGATGACAGAGGCAGGCTGAAAATCCTTCCGAAGCCGCGAAATGAAAGTGATTGGTAATTACCATTTACCAGTAATTCCCGCCGGGGCCGCGCCCCGTTACCCCAGCGCAGGCGTGTTCGCGCCTGACTAAGTGGCCGCTCTTTGGGTGGCAAGCCGGGTGGTACCGCGAGAGTCTTGAGACTCCCGTCCCTGTTGTGGGATGGGAGTTTTGTTTTAAACCACGGTTTACGCCAATTTCGCAGATTTTTAAAGGCGCAAAAGAAATCCGGGCCGTAATCTGTGGTTCCAAAAAAGGATTTTAGAAATGACTGAAGCCCTCTATCACACCGACGCTTACCTCCAGGAATTCGACGCGACCATCACCGCCGTGGAAGGTCAGGCTGTGGCGCTGGATCGCACCGCGTTTTATCCCGGCGGGGGCGGGCAACCGCACGATTTAGGCACGCTCACCGTCGGGGCGCAGACGTGGCAAGTGACAAAGGTGCGTAGGGGCGTTCAATTGAACGCCCCTACAGGCGGGGCGGAAGTGTGGCATGAACTGGAGGCAGACCTGTCAGATCTCGCCGACCTGACAGGTCTTAAGGCGCATGGCACGCTGGATTGGACGCGCCGCTACCGCCTCATGCGCACGCACACGGCCATGCACATCCTGTGCGGCGTTATCTTCCGCGATTATGGCGCGAGCGTGACCGGCGGCAACATGGAACCGCTGAAGGGGCGGATGGATTTTGAGTTCGAGACCATGCGGCAGGAATTCGTCCGCACCATCGAGGAAAAGATTAACGTCGAGGTTGCGGCTTCCCGCCCAACCAAAGTCAGAATCCTCCCGCGTGATGAAGCCTTTGCCATCCCCGACCTCATCCGCACCAAAATCAATCTGCTCCCGGCGGGCATTGCCGAAGTCCGCACGGTAGAGATAGAAGGCTTGGATTTGCAAGCCGATGGTGGCACGCACGTCGCCAACACCCACGAGGTCGGGCGCATTAGGATTGTGGATTACAAGAGCAAAGGCAAGATGAATAAACGGCTGGAAGTGGAGATTGAGTGAGGGAAAAGAAAATCCCAAACCCCAAAGCTCAAATCCCAAAACAAAATGAACCGCAAACTTTCGTCGCTTCTCCCTGACTGGCTCGTGGGTTTCACCGCCTCGGTTGAGAAAACCCGCTGGGAACATTCCTATCCCATCTGGGCCATGACCGGTGGGACGTTCATCAACACCTTCGGTGGCTCGATGGTGTTTCCGATTTTCACGCTCTACTACACGAGCAAATTTGGGCTGACCCTCGCGCAAGCCGGTTTGCTCTCCACGCTGTTTGTGGCGGGCGGCTTTGTGGGCCAACCCGTGGGCGGGTTCATCGCCGATCGTATGGGGCGCAAACGCATCATGGTATTTGCCTTGTGCGCCGAGGCCGTGTTGAGCATGGGCATGGCGCTTGCGCCCAACGTGCCGTTGCTCATCCTTGACATCATCCTCTTTGGCTTGCTCGTGCCGATGTTCAACCCGGCGATGGGCGCGACCGTGGCGGATATCGTGAAACCCGAGCGGCGGTCCGCGACCTACGGTTTGATTCGGGTGGCGGCCAACGCGGGGATTGCCCTCGGCCCGACGGTGGCCGCGCTCCTGCTCGTCGCGCAACGCCGCCCCGATGGGACTCTGCCCCCCAACGCCTATCTGCCCCTCTTCGTGGCCGACGCGGTGACCAGCCTCATCTTTGCGGTGATCCTCGGCACGCAGTTATATGAGCCGAAACCGAAGAGCGCGGCGGCGGTGGAGACGGGGGAACCCAAACCCGTCGAGCGCGGCACCGGGTATGGCAAAATCCTAGGGGACACGACCTTCATGATTTTTGTCGCGCTCTATGGGCTGATGAACATCGTCTATAGCCAGATGAACACCACATTTGGGGTTTACATGAATCAGACGCACGGCATCCCGCCGGAACACTATGGCTTCATGCTGGCCTCCAACGCCGCGCTGGTGGTATTGTTTCAGTTTGCTATTGCGCGGTGGGTGGGCAACTATAAGCGCGAGAATATGCTGGCGCTCGGCGCGGCCTTGTATGCTGTGGGCTTCGGGCTGATCGGGTTTGTGAGCACCAGCCTGTTGTTTGAAGTCGCCATCATCATCATCACGCTGGGCGAGATGGTGATTGTGCCCGCCTCGCAAACGCTCTCGGCTGATCTTTCCCCCGCCGATATGCGCGGGCGGTATCAGGCGGTGTATGGCCTCATGGCGGGGGTGGGCTACGGCCTCGGCCCGGTGCTGGGCGGCCTGCTCTTCGATGCGAACCTCGGCCAATGGATGTGGATTGGTTCGCTCATCCTCGGCCTGATTGTGGCGGCTGGCTACAAGGCGTTTGGGCCGAGGCTGAAAGAACGACAAGGATAAGAAAAACTTCTAACTTCAAATCTCAAATCCAAAATCTCTAATTCTCTAATCGCTAATTACCACTTACCACTTACCACTTACCACTTACCCAAAGGTCTTCATGTTCTCTCCTGTCCCCTCCTCTCCCAACTTCCCCCAAATGGAGCGCGAGACCCTCGCGTTCTGGCAAGCGACTGATGCGTTCAACAAACTGCGCCAACTGCGTGCCAAGAGCAAGAAAACGTGGTCGTTTATGGACGGCCCCATCACCGCCAACAACCCGATGGGCGTGCATCATGCCTGGGGGCGCACCTACAAAGATATGTTCCAGCGCTATCGCGCCATGCGCGGCTTCAACCAACGCTGGCAAAACGGCTTCGATTGTCAGGGCTTGTGGGTCGAGGTGAACGTCGAGAAAGACCTCGGCTTCAAGACCAAGAAAGACATCGAAGACTACGGCCTTGCGCCGTTTGTGACCCTGTGCAAACAGCGCGTGCTGAATTTCGCCGCGGTGCAGACTGAGCAATCCATTCGCTTGGGGATGTGGATGGACTGGAACAAGCCGGAAGTGCTACGCTACTTGAGCGAGCAATTGAGCCAAGACCCCAACGCGACCATCACGGTGAACGGCCCACTGGGCAAAGTGAAAGGCACCCCCGAGCAGATCGTGGGCCGGTTGGGCCTGCCCGAACTCGGCGGGTCGTACTTCACTTTTAGCGACAAGAACAACTACGACATCTGGGGCTTTCTCAAGAAATGCTCCGAGAATGGCTGGGTTTACAAAGGCACCGACGTGATGCCGTGGTGTTGGCGCTGTGGCACGGGCATCAGTCAGCACGAAATCGTGACCGAAGGGTATATCGAGAAACAAGACCCCGGCCTCACCGTGCGCTTCCCGTTGGTGGATAAGCCCGGCGAGGCGCTGTTGGTATGGACGACCACGCCCTGGACCCTGACCTCCAACGTGGCCGCCGCCGTTGGCCCGGAACTCGATTACGCTAAAGTGAAACAAGGCGACGAGTTCTTCTATCTCTCCAAAGGCACGCTCAAAATGCTCAAGGGCGAGTATGAAGTGGTGGGCGAACTCAAGGGCCGGGACATGGACGGCTGGAAGTATCTCGGCCCGTTTGATGAACTGCCCGCCGCGCAACAGGCCGGGGGCTGGTCGGAACCCGGCTTGCGCCGATTGTTCCAGCACATCCCGCAGAGCGCGGCCCAGGCCCATCGGGTGGTGCTCTGGGATGAAGTGGGCCTGGAGGAAGGCACGGGCATTGTCCACATCGCGCCGGGCTGTGGCGAGGAAGACTTCGGCCTGCACAAGGAATACGCACTCCCGGTCATCGCGCCGCTGGATGAGAACGGCGTTTACATCGAAGGCTTCGATTGGCTCACGGGCAAGCCGGTGGCCGAAGTCGCCGACGCGATTGTGGAAAACTTGAAGCAGAAAGGCCGCTTCTATAAAGTCGAAAAATATATGCACCGCTACCCGCAATGCTGGCGGTGCGCCACGCCACTGGTCTTCCGGCTGGTGGATGAGTGGTATATCAATATGGACGGCCTGCGCCAGCCGCTGATGGACATCACCAACCAAATCCGCTGGGTGCCCGATTTCGGCAAAGACCGCGAATTGGATTGGTTGAAGAACATGCACGACTGGATGATTTCCAAGAAACGATATTGGGGGCTGGCCCTGCCGATTTGGGAATGCGCCGCCTGCGGGCATTTCGATGTGATGGGCTCGCGTGACGAACTGGAAGCGCGTGCGGTGGAGGGTTGGGAGACGTTCGCCGGCCACACCCCGCACCGCCCCTACATTGACGCGGTGAAAGTCGCTTGCTCCAAGTGCGGCGGCCAGACCGAGCGCATTAAAGACGTGGGCAACCCGTGGCTGGATGCGGGCATTGTCTCGTTCTCCACGCTCGGCTACGGCGACGACATGAAGCGCTGGAAAAAATGGTTCCCGGTGGACTTCATCACCGAGTCGTTCCCCGGCCAGTTTCGCAACTGGTTCTATTCATTGCTCACCATGGCCGCCGCGTTGGAGAACAAGCCGGCCACCAAGACCGTGCTGGGCTTTGCCACCCTGCTGGCCGAAGATGGCCGCGCCATGCACAAATCGTGGGGCAACTCCATCGAGTTCAACGAAGCCGCCGACAGCATTGGTGCGGATGTGATGCGCTGGATGTTCATCAATCAACGCTACGAGACCGACATTCTCTTCGGCTACAAACACGCCGATGCCACCCGCCGCCAATTTATTCTGCCGTTGTGGAATATCTATTCGTTCTTTGTAACTTACGCGCGTCTTGATAAATGGCTCCCCTCTCCCAACGGGAGAGGGGCTGGGGGTGAGGGGGCGCGTTTATCCAACCTCGACAAATGGATTCTCGCCCGCCTCCAACAACTCATCGGCGAGGTGGATGCGGCCCTCAATGATTACCACGCCTACAAAGCCGGCAAGCCGGTGGAAGAATTTCTCGACGACTTGAGCAACTGGTACATCCGCCGCTCGCGCCGCCGCTTCTGGAAGAGCGAGGCCGATGCCGACAAGCGCGCCGCCTACCACACGCTCTACACCGTGCTGGTTACGCTCACGAAACTGCTCGCGCCCATGGTGCCGTTCCTCAGCGAGCATTTGTATCAAAATCTGGTGCGCGCGGTGGACAAAAAAGCGCCGCTTAGCGTGCATCATTGCGCTTGGCCCACCCCGGCCAAGATTGGCAAGGCCGACCAAAACCTACTGGCCGACATGAGCGCGGCCAAGACCATCGTGGAACTCGGGCACGCGGTGCGGGCCGCCGGAACGCTCAAGGTGCGGCAACCGCTCGGGCGCGTGCTGGTCGTCGCGCCGCCCGACCAACACGCCGCGCTCAAACGCATGGCCGCGCTCATCACCGAAGAACTCAACGTCAAAGAACTCGTGCTGGTCGAGAACGAAGCCGAACTGGTGACGTATAAACTCGTCCCCGATAACAAAGTGTTGGGGCCGAAATTTGGACAGTTGTTCCCGAAGGTGCGCGTGGCCCTCGCGGAGGCCGACCCCCAGGCGGCGGTGCTGGCCCTGCGCGCTGGAAAACCCCTGGCCCTGGCGGTGGAGGGGCAAACGGTGGAAGTCGTTAACTCGGACGTGATCGTGACCCCGCTCCCCAAGCCCGGTTTCGCGGTGCGCGCCGAGGGCGTGTATGTGGTCGCGCTTGATACAGCCATCACCCCCGCCCTCCGCGCCGAGGGCCTGGCCCGCGAGGTGGTGCGCCGCATTCAGGATTTACGCAAGACGGCGGGCTTCGACATCTCTGACCGCATTACCACTTACTATTTACCCTCCGAGAGTTTGCGCGGCGCGATTGAGACGCACGCGGATTACATCAAAGGCGAGACGCTGACTTTGGAATTAGTCAATGGTAATTGGCCGGAGGGCGCGACCACGAGTGAGGATGCGTTTGATGGCGAGACGTTGAAGTTGGGGTTGGTGAAGACGGAAAAGAAGAAGGAAGTAGTGAAGCAGGAAGTAGGAAGCAGGAAGAAGAAAAGCGTAGGTCGCGCTTCGAGCGCGACGAAGGCTGGGGCCAAGAAAAAACCCGGGGCCAAAGTGACCCGGCGGGCGGGGAAGAAAACGCCTGTGAGCAAGGCCAAGCCCAAAGCGCCGAAAACGCGCCGGGGCAAGTAGCCACCCCCCTCGGTCCCCCCATTTGCGCCATAAGGCGGCTTATTCGCCAAATCTTGACGGCGCAAATGGGGGGATGACAAGGGGTGGCTGGCGCGCTATAAAGGCTCGTCTTCGTTGAACCCGTGGTGTGGCTGGCCACTCTCGTTCTGGGTTTTGGCGATGATTTCGCCCTGGCGGGGGTGGCGGCAAAAACGACCATTGCCAAACGGTACCACATGCGGGCACCGCCAGGGCAGTGGTAGCGGGACGCAACATTCGGCAAAGTCCGCCAGCCCCATATTGCGCGCCCGGCAGACTGACCAGTGGGGGACTGGTTGGGATAGCTCAAGCTTCACTTCGTCTGACATAGGATATGCCCTCCTTTGGGCAAAACAATGGTTGCTTTTGCTTTCAAACAGAAAAGGCCAAGTCAACGTGATAAACGTTGACTTGGCCCTCGGGAATCTTCCGCCCTCGCCAGGGTCAGTATCGGCGGGTTGAGTTGGGTGCGGCTCAGGGTTGGCTAATCGTCGCCGCCGTCCTTGGGTTTGTTATGCTCCGGGGCTTTGTGGCTGACAACGATGTTGAAATAACGTAGTTCGCCCCGTTGGACTACCAGCCGAATTTCACCATAATCTCCAAGTTCGGCGAGCAACTGATCAATCCGCGCAACTTGTTCGGGGGACAAAAAGGAGAGAGGCAGGAGAACTGGGTTGGTTGGTGATTGGGCCATAATAATTTCCCACGGGTAAATGATATGTTTATTATGCCTCCGGGAATCTTTCACCCTCGCCAAAGCCCATATCTAACTATCTTAGTCTAAATTTTAAAAACGCTCTTAAGTCGTTTCAAGGAGATCACAGGAAGTT
>CAYUFY010000240.1:0-8051 GCA_964443795.1 uncultured Anaerolineales bacterium
AACCACTGATTGTGCCAGTTTCATGAGCTTTTCGCAAAGTGTTAGCTACTCAGCCATAAGCCGTTAGTTTTAGCCTGGATTTCCTTCTCTAAAAGCACGCGCCCCAGAGAGTTTCTGGGGCGCGTTGCATTTTCTGCGTGAACGAGGGCCTGGTCAACAAACCACCGACGAAATCACCCACCCAACCACAGCGGTGTCGCTCTTTATTTTGGGCTGACTTGTAGGGAGGGCTAAAACCACCCACGGTTGATAATCCAAGCGAGTTATCGAATCACCACCGTCACTGGATCCGAAAGCGCCTGCCACGCCGCCAGATTGTTTTCGCAATCGGTGCGACTGGCCAAAAAGCAAATGCCGAGGCGCACGGAATAGGTGCCGGCGGTGTTGATGTTTAGATGGTCTTCTGGATCAAGAGTCGTATATGGCTCTAATATGTAATCGCCCCACGATGCTTGCGTACAATTCCCGGTGTCTGGCACGACTGTGCACGGGCTCCAATAAGCACCCAGACCGCCTATGTCTTTTGGTTGGTCAGTGATATTCGTCACCGAAAATTCGAACCACACATTTTCTCCCCTGTTAGCTGTAGTAATGCGAAGACGGAAATAATCACCCCGAACACCATTGTAGGTTTTCATCCCCCCTGCCGCCACCGGCGTAGGTGTGGGCGATGGAGTCGGTGTAATGGTCGGGGTGGGCGACGGCGTGAAGGTCTGAGTCGGTGTGGGCGTGTTGGTCGGCGTGGGGGTGGGGTCGCGCCGAACCACTGGCAGGTAAATCTTGAAGGGCAAATCCAATATACCAGTTTGGTTGGTAAACGCCGCCGACAACAAAATGAGCAAACCCGCGAGGAGTAGGAGTTTTTTATTCATGTAAAGTATTATACGCCCATGCACACCTCCCCCACCCCCGCCGCCCACACGCGTTTGCGCCCCCTGCCCTTGCGCGCCAGCCGCCTCACCACTGGCTTCTGGAAAACCCGCCAGGACACCAATCGCGCCACCAGTCTCAAACACGGCTATCAAATGCTCGAAGACTCCGGCACACTCAACAATTTGCGACTGGCGGGTGGCAAAGGCACGGGAACGTTTGCCGGATACGTCTTTCAGGATTCGGATGTGTACAAGTGGCTCGAAGCGGCGGCTTTGGCCCAGCGGGAGGACGCTGACCCCGAACTGGGGTTGCTGATTGAGCGGGTCATTGGCATCCTGGCCGACGCGCAACACCCCGACGGTTATCTTAACTCGCACTTCACCGTTGCCAAACCGGGCCAGCGTTGGACCGACCTGGAATGGGCGCACGAACTCTATTGCGCCGGGCATCTCATCGAAGCCGCCCTCGCGCACAAACGCGCCACCGGGCAAACCCAGCTCTTCCATATCGCGCTCAAGTTCGCCGACCACATCGCGGCCACCTTCGGGCCGGGTCAACGCGCCGGGCGGTGCGGCCACCCCGAAATCGAACTGGCGCTCGTCGAGTTATTCCGCGAGACGGGCGCGACGCGGTATCTCCAACTCGCGCAGTATTTCATTGACCAGCGCGGCACGGGTGGCGTTCAGGGCCTGCAACATCTGGGGCCGGGTTATATGCAAGAGCGTGTGCCAGTGCGCGAAGCGACAGGAGTGGAGGGCCATGCCGTGCGGCAGTTGTATCTCAATGCGGGCGCGACGGATTTATATCTCGAAACCGGCGAGACCGCCCTGCTCGAGGCCATGCACCGCCAATGGCACGACCTGACCGCGCACAAAATGTATCTCATCGGTGGGTTCGGGGCGCGCGCATATGGTGAGGCGTTTGGGAACCCCTATGAATTGCCGAGCCGCGAAGCCTATTGCGAAACCTGCGCGGCCATCGCCAGCATCATGTGGAATTGGCGGATGTTGCTCGCCACCGGCGAGGCCCGCTTCGCCGATCTGTTGGAGCGCTCGCTATACAACGGCTTTCTCAGTGGGGTATCACTAGCTGGGCGCGGGTTCTTTTACGAAAACCCGCTCAAACACGATGGCGGCTACGAGCGGCAACCCTGGTTCCCGTGCGCGTGTTGCCCACCCAACGTGATGCGACTGATGGAACTGGTCGGGCATTATTTAGCGACCACCGACCCGCGCGGGGTGCAGATTCACCAATACGCCGGGGCCGAGATCAACGCCGGGGGCCGCGCCCTCCGCGTGGAAACGCGTTACCCGTGGGCGGGTCAAGTCAAAATCACCATCACCGAAACGGATGGAGCGGCGTGGCGGTTGGCGTTGCGAATACCGGAGTGGTGCGAGGGGGCCGAGGTGAAAAGTGATGCAGTGAAAAGTGAAATACTGGGCGGGTATCAGGTAGTGGAACGGGCTTGGCGCGTGGGGGATGAGGTGACGCTGGACTTGCCCCTGCCCGCGCGGTTGACGCGCGCCCATCCGTATATTGATGAACTGCGCGGGGGCGTGGCGCTGGAACGCGGCCCGCTGGTGTATTGCGTGGAAGGCGCTGACCACGCCGGTGTGAATCTGTCGGAGGTGCGCTTGCGGATGGAGGCAGACGTGCGGGCGGTGTGGCGAGAAGATTTATTGAAAGGCGTGATGACGTTGGAGACCGAAGGCACGCTGGCCGACCTGAGCGCGTGGGCCGGAAAATTGTACGGGCCAGCGACAAACGCCGGAGAAACAAGTGACCGCCCGGTCACTGTCACTGCCATCCCTTATTTCGCGTGGGCCAATCGCGGCGGCAATCCCATGCGGGTGTGGTTGCCGCTGGACGAAGCGGCAACTATTTCACCTGAATCAGTCCACTGAACGCGCGGTCAGGTTCGCGCTGATTAGCCTGCGTCACGGATAGGCGCTCCCCAGTTGCCAAGTCGTACATCCCAACTGCGAGACTATAATGACCGGGGGGCAGGTCGCGGGGGAGGGATAACGCCATTGGATATTCGATTATCTCGCCGGGATGCCAGTTCAGGGTGGGATATGAACCGTTGCACGGTTGGCCATCTGAACCGGCCCAATAGGGGTTCACAGCAGAAACTAAATGCACAAAAGTTGTGTAGTTCAAGTGGTTAGCGGCGCTATTCCGCCAGGTCAGGGTTAACGGCACAACCGATCCGGGCGCATACGTGGTTGAGGGGCTCATCACGGAAAGTAATTCAAAAGTCTGACCAATGGTCGCTAACGCTGATTCCCCATAGGTGGCGCTATGCTGCCCGCTGGCAACGGATAGGATTGCTCCAGCTTGATACGGTTCCGGTTCATGCATCACATCCGTGACCAGGGCCTGAGGAAATTGAGCCCGGATCTCCGCTTCCCACTCCGGCATCACGCTGAAGACCGTCGGCAGAATTGTCGTTTCGGGATAGGCTAAACATTCCTGTCCATTGATGAACCGCAAATCACCGGACTCCAAGCCCTTAGTTAGCTGGGTTGCGGGATGCGGCAAACTGGCGTCACTAAGGATAAGATACCCCGTGCCATTCCTACTCGCCTGCGCCGCAGATTGCGTCAACGTCCACAAGCCGACTTCATAGGCGTCAAATAGTCCCGGTTGCTGTGAATAGCGCACAAAATAATCGTACACATTCGCTGTCGCTGATAAGAGTACTGAGACAATGATGATTAGTCTGACCCAGGCGCGGGTCTGACTCCATTCCCAAACAGCCACAACCCCTAACGCTGGCAAAACGACGAGCATTGGCGTGGCGCCCAAGGTCCGCCCAAAGCCGGGGGCGCCATCGCTAAAGACCATCGGGATAAGATTCACCCCCAGGGCCACGAGCAGCGCTAGATGCGCGCGCCCGAAGTCACGTCCACGCCACATGGCCGCCAATCCCAGCGCCATCCAAATCGAGGCAAGCAGATCAAGCGCCGGGCGCGAGGAAAGATTGTGGCGAACCATCAAGTCGCCCTGAAAATTGAGCGAGAACAAAGTCTTCAACAGGCTCTCGAGAATAAATAGAAGGCCGTGAGCGCGGGCAGAGGTACTGACGAAAGTAATCCGGTTGAGAAACCATTGCGGAGCGTTGAAAAAGAACCAGCCCAGCGGCGCATACACGATAAGCGCGGCGACCAGAAAAATAAACCCCCGCATAAAACGTTCTCGCCAGGTACCGCGCGCAAGAAGCAGGAAGACTGTCAAGGCCTCCAGCGGTAGAATCCGCGCTCCGGGATTAGTGTATTGGCTCAAGCCCAGCACGGCCCCGGCGAATATAAACGCCCATCGCGTTTGAGATTGCCACGCCCAGGCCATCGCCCCGAGCAAGGCAATGGCGAATAACGGGAGGGTGATGTTCTCTTGGCCAAGACGTGACCAATGTACATGCCATAAGAGCACACTCAGCCAACCTGCCGAGATTAAGCCGAGGCGATTCCGATAAGGATAGGCAACATAGAGATTGCGCATCGCCCAGAACGTGAGCGGAATCGTGCTAGTTCCCATCAACGCCGCTAATTGGCGTGTGCCAAGGTAGCTTGCCCCAAACAATTGAAACCAACCGGCCAAAACCCAAGAATAGCCGGCTTCAATGCCCTGATAATCTGTGATGTAAACCGGAAATCGCTCGCCACGCAAAATCTGGAGGGCCACTAAAGACTTGTGTGCTTCATCGAACCAATAGCCAGGCGGCAGGCTTTTGATATCCCAGTAACGCAGGATAGCGGCCAAAACGGTCAGACCGATCAACACCCCCCCTTGTTTATTAAACGTACGCGGCTTAGCTGGTGAAACCGAACTCATAACGTCTGCGCGAACGCATCAATCATCATATACGGGTCGCCCATGGGGTAGAGGATGGGGCAGGTGCAACCCCGTTTGACATATTCGGCCACCTTGGCGCGCACTTCATCCGGTGTGCCGGTGGCAGAAATCTTGAGCACAAAGTCATCCGGGATGTATTGCATGGCCTGTGAAATCTGGTCTTTGGTGGCCGGCCACCCCAGCATGGATTGCACTTTCTGAATCACAGCGTCGCTCACGCCGGAGGCTTTGGCGATGTGCGGCTGTTGCGCCACGTATTGGGTAAGCAACCACTTGGCATCATTAATGGCCTTCTGCCGGTCTTCATGCACCGAGCACACCACCAACTGCGGGCGGTCCAAGTCGTTCACGCGCCGGCCGGCTTTCTTCGCGCCTTTGTCCAGCAGTTCCATCGCTTTATCGTTGTATTCGGGGGCCACGCAATAATTGAGCACCGCGCCATCCGCGATCTCGCCGGTAAGCTCCATCATCATGTCGCCCGTCGCGCCAATCATAATGGGCACGTGGCGCGGCTCACGGCGGCCATGCACCACGTCCAACTCGATGCCCGTGACTTTGTGAAATTCACCGTTGAAGGTGACGTTCTCCATCCGCAACAAGCGGCGCATCACCTCCACCGTCTCACGCATGGCCAGTAACGGCTTGCGGCGCTCGATGCCGACATTTTTGGCTAAGGGATCCCACCACGCGCCGATGCCGCAGATGATGCGGTTGGGGGCGAGATCGTCGAGGGTGAGAAAAGTCGCCGCGAGCAGCCCAATGTTGCGGGTCCAGTTATTAATCACGCCCGAACCAACTTTGAGTTTGCTGGTCGTCGCGGCAAAGGCGGCCATGGGCACAATGGCATCGCGCACCAACCGACTCTCGGCTTGCCAGACAGCTTCGAAGCCTTTGCTCTCGGCGTACTGCGCGTATTTAATTCCGTCTTGCAGGGAATGACGGTCTTGCAAATAGAGAGCGACACGGGACATGAGAGACTCCTTGAAAAATGAAAAGTGTTTTAGCGGTCAGTCGGCTGGCTGAGCGCTTGCTGATACAACGCCCAGTCTTCGGCCAAGTCTATATCTAATCCGGTGCCAGGCAAGCGGGCAATGCGAACTTGCGCCCCGGCGGTCTGCGCCAGCGCCAGATGTTTGGAAAAACTGTCCGGGCCAAAGGCATATTCGATAAGCCCCGGCGGGCGCACGAAGAGGGCGTTGGTGCCGCGCTCATGGCGGTCGGGCGCAATGACAACCACCGCGTCTGAGCCGGCCTCGTCGAGAATTTGCTCCAAGTCGGTCACCCGCAACATCGGTAGGTCAGTGGGCAGGATGAGAACCGCGCCTGCACCGGATTGCCGCGCGACCTGCGTGGCCCGGTGGAGGGCCTTGTTGAGATCGGGCGCGCCCGCCTCGGTGACAGTGTGCGCGTTCCGGTCGCGCGCCAGGGCCAGGGCCTGCGAGTCGCGGCTGATGACGAGGGTCTGGGTGATGGCCGGAATTTGGGCCAGCACTTCCAAGGCATGCCCTAAAAAAGCGCGGCTGAGGCCCGCGCGTTGTTGCGGCGAAAGCACCGGGGCCAGGCGGCTTTTGGAGCGCAGAAAAGGTTTAACGGGGACGATGGCCCAGATTGGCATGGAGAGGTAAATGGTAATTAGGGATTAGCGATTGGGCTTGAGAAGTTCAGAACTTCGCGGGCGAGGCGGGCGCGGTCGGAGTCGGTGCGCATGAGGGTGTTGGTGATAAGCACGCGCACCGCTTCGGTTTCAACTTCGGGCTGTAGTGTAGCGTCAATCGTGTCCATGACAAAACCGCGCAGAAGTCCGGCATAGTGCGCGGCGACCGCCGGGGCGCTGGGCGCCCAGCCGAGTTCGCTGAACATTTTGGCCGCCGGGCCCTTGATGGCCTGCCCGCCCACGATGGGCGAGACGGCCACCGCGCCTTTGGCTTGCACCCGTTCGCGCACCCCGGCGAGCTTCAAAATCGGGTCAAGGCTGACAAACGGGTTGGAGGGGCAGAAGATGATGGCCTCGGCGCCATCGAGCGCGGCGAGGACGGCCTCGGTGGGTAGGGCATGTTCGAGGCCCGCGAAGCGAAACCCGCGCACGCGCGGCGCGCACTGGCGATGGACGAAATATTCCTGAAATTCCAATTCACCCTCATCGGTGTTGACCATGGTGCTGACGATATCATCGGTCATGGGCAGAACCCGGGGCGCGATGCCGAGCATGGCGCCCAGGCGGGCGGTGACTTGGGTGAGGGATTCGCCGGCCCATAGCCGCCGCGAGCGTTCGATGTGGGTGGCAAGATCACGATCCCCGAGCCGGAACCACGTTTCTCCGCCCAGGCGGTGGAGCGCGTCGAGGAAGTTCCACGTCTCCCCCGCGAGCCCCCACCCCGTCTCAGGGTTGGCGAGGCCCGCCAGGGTGTACATCACTGTGTCGAGGTCGGGCGCAATGTGGAGGCCGAGATGCTCGAAATCATCACCCGTATTGACCACGACGGTGAGTTGTTCGGGTTCGAGAATCTGGGCGAGGCCGTGGGCGAGTTTGGCCCCACCAACTCCACCGGCGAGGGCGACGATGTTTTTTGGCACAGGTTAATTCTAAAAAAGATGGGATGAAGGGGTGACAAGGTGAACGGGTGATTGTCACCTCTTCACTCGCTCACCTTGTCAATATGACTTCATCCAGTCTTTTGCGAATGGCCGGTTTGCCCCCACTCGCCGGGTAGCCCAGAGTAATAAGCGCCTGCGCTTCCCAATCGTCCGGCAGGGCGAGGGCCGCGCGCACCACGTCGGGGCAAAACAACGGGGCGCACAGCCAACATGCGCCAAGGCCGGAAGCATGCGCGGCCAACAACAAGTTTTGCACAGCCATGGCCACGCTTTGCGCCGCCATGAGGTATTCGGCTTTTTTGCGGGGGGTGTCGGAATATTTATCCATCTCGGCCATGGTCAGGCAGGCGATGATGACGAGGGGCGCGGAAACGATGCGGGCGCGGGAGCGCGTCATGTCCGCCTCCACCGCGTGGGCGGAGTCGCCGTCGGCGAGCCGGTCGGACGCGAGCCGGGCGCCCATCGCGCGGGCCAGCGCTTCTTTAACGGAATCATCCGTCACTAACGCAAAGCGCCACGGTTGCCGGTTGTGAGCAGAGGGGGCCCAAGTGGCCGCGGTGAGCAAGTGCTCGATGAGTTCCGGCGCGATGGGTTGCGCGGTGTAGCGCCGGAGGGAGCGGCGGGTGTGGAGGGCGGTGAATAAATCCACGGGCGGGCCTCACCCCCCGTCCCCCTCTCCTGACCGCTGACCCTTCGACTTACGCTCAGGGCGCGGTCAGGAGAGGGGG
>CAYUFY010000241.1:0-8033 GCA_964443795.1 uncultured Anaerolineales bacterium
GTAGGGGCGTTCAATTGAACGCCCCTACGAAAACTATTCTTCCTCGGTGTCCCGGCCTTTAAGAAACGCCCGCGCCTGCATATAGGTCATCATCCGCGCGGCGGTCAGGCGGTCGGCGGGGGGCAGGGCGCCGTTGTGCAACGCGGCTTCAAGTTGCTGGGCGGTCGGCTTATCGCGCAGGCGATTGATAAAGCGTTTGGCGTCTTTGCGCCAGCGCGCGCCGTGCCGGGCGGCGCTGGTGGTGAGAAATTCCTTGCAGGCGTTGTTCACGGTGTTTTGGCACGAGCGCAGGCACTCGGCCAAGGTATGGGGCCCGTAGGCCATGCCATGCACGAGATTGCCGAAGTTAATCATCAGGATTTTGATCAGCCCCCCGGTGTGAAAAATCTCCTCGCGGTTAGGGCGGCGCTCCAGACTGCCCACAAACAGCAGATCGGAAATGTCGGCGTCGTGAAAAGCCGCGGCCAGCAGGTCCCCGGCCACCCGTTCGGGGCGCGACACATCCACTAACATGCCGGTGGTGACAGACTTGTCTTCCATGCTGATATTGAGCAGGCTTTCCTTGAAATAACTGCCGAACTGATGCCCGATGATCATGTTGAGCAGGCGATCCTGATCGCCGCCGCTAATTTTTGAGAAACCCAGTTCGGGGTCGGTGACCAGAATGTAGGCGCTGACCAGGTGATGCGCCGAGTCGTATTCGGGCGCATACCCATCGGTGGTGAGCGCGAAGCGGCGCTTCACGCCCAGCAAAAACAAATCAATTTGGTTGGGGCTGAGCAGTAATTTTTGAAAGAGGGGCGAGGTCGCGTCCAGGTCAGCCGGGATCAGCGCGCGCAACGCCTCGCGTGGAATCCACTTGCCAATATCATGGCTGTACGCGCAGGCCTCAATCAGGCGATCTTCATCCTGCGCGATGATGACACTAATGCCGGGGTTGGTGCGTTGGAGTTCGCTGTAGTAGAGCCAGCGGGTGCGGTCGGCCACGTGGCGCAAGTGGTCGCGTTGTTCGCGGCCATCATTTCGCAGGTCGAGGTAATTTTGCACCCGGGTCTCGATCCGCTGAACCAGGGCTTGCATTTCAACACTTGGGTCAGGGGCTGGTGGCGTGAGTGGGGACGAAGGCGCGAGGTCAATCATAGATGGCTGATTCTAATCTGCTCTGAGTTTCACGCAACCCCGATGTGGGCGGAGAATTAACCGCTTACCAACGCGGGGCGGTACACAAGTCGAGGGGTGTTTATTTCTTAACTTCCCATTGATTGGGGTCAAGGCTGTCGGCGTCGTAATCGCCCCATTTGGTATCCACCGCCGAGGCAAACATCATCGCCGTAATGAATTCGGATGTGCTGACCGCGTCACGGGTGACGGCCTCGCGGCGAGCGGCGACATCCTCGGTTTGCGCGCGCCCCTGCGGGAGGACGGCGAGCAACCGGACCGCGCGCATATCGGCGACGAGGTAGGGGAGCTCGCGCCCGGCAGTTTGCCCCAGAATGGTCTTGGCCAGCGGGGTGCCCGCGCCCAAAAATCCAGCGGCGAAATCGGCTTTGTCATCCGGGACGATGGTGAACGCCAGATGATCCACCTCGCCTGCGCGACTGATGAGTTCGACTTCAACGTGCATCCCGATCTCGACCGGGCCGGTAAAGGGGGGGGCGGATTCGTCCATGGGCGGTTATCCCGGGCGGGCCTGGCGGGCCGCGAAGAGCGCGAGCGACCCGGCCACGGCGGCGTTGAGTGATTGTACCTGCCCGTGCATAGGGAGTTTTACCAGAAAATCACAGCGGTCGCGCACAAGGCGGCGCAAGCCTTCGCCTTCATTGCCAATCACCAGCCCCAGCGGCATATTCAAATCCACTTCGTCCAGAGCGCGGGCGTCGGCATCCAGGCCCAGACCGACCAACCAGACGTCTTGTTGTTTGAGTTTGCGCATGGCCTCGACCAAATTGGTCACTTGCGCGACCAGTAGATTTTCCACCGCGCCCGCCGAGGTGATGACGACGGTCGGCGTGATTTCACACCCGCGCCGTTCCTGAATCACGATGCCATGCACGCCCATGGCTTCGGCGGTGCGCAGGAGCGCGCCCACATTGCGCGGGTCTTGCACCAGATCGAGGAGCAGGATAAAGGCCGGTTCGCGGCGCTCCACCGCGCGAGCGAGGAGATCTTCCAAATCCACGTACGGGTAGGGGCCGACTTCGAGCAGGAGGTTCTGGTGTCGCTCGCCATGCACCGCGATATTTAAGTCTTTTTTATCCATCGTCTCGATGGGCACTTTGCGCTGGCGGGCCAGACTGATGACATCATGAAGTTCGCGTTGGTCGGCCTCGGGCGTGAGCGCCAACCGATAGAGCTTGCGGCGGTTGGCGCGCAAACATTCGCGGACGGCATTGCGGCGGAAGATGATTTCGTGGGACATGGTTGAGGGTGGTGTGGTAAATAGTAAATGGTAATTACCATTTACTATTTACCCGACTTTCCACGTCGTCCCATCCTTGCCATCTTCTAAAACGACCCCCACAGCCTTGAGGCGGTCGCGAATTGCGTCGGAGGTGGCGAAGTCTTTGCGCTGGCGCGCTTCGGCGCGCAGTTCGATGAGCAGGCGGATCAGCCCGGCTTCGCGCTCGGCGCTGGCGGATGAGGTCGCCTGCTCGGGGATGACGCCCAACACCTGGCCGCCGAGTTCGCGGTAGAGCGCGTCCACCGCTTCGAGCGCCGGGCGGCCCGCCGGGGTTTCGGCGTTCAGCAGGTTGTTCACCACTTTGCCAAAATCAAACAGCACAGCAATAGCCGCCGGCGCATTAAAGTCGTCGTTCAGCGCGTCGAGGAATTTTTGTTTGGTCTCGGCGAGAGCGGCGGTGAGGTTGGCGTCGGTGCCTTCGGTTAACGCCGGGGTGCGGAGCCGTTCGCGCACGGCCAGGGCCGGGGCGGTGAGGCGTTCCCAGCCTTTGCTGGCGGCCTCGAGCGCGTCGTCCGAAAAATCAATCGGGTTGCGGTAATGGCCAGAGAGGATGAAGAAGCGCAGGGCTTCGGGTTTATATTTTTTGAGCGCGTCTTTGATGGTGAGGAAGTTGCCGAGGCTCTTGCTCATCTTCACGCCTTCCACGGTGAGCGAGCCGCCGAGGAGCCAATAGCGCGCGAACTGTTTGCCGGTGGCCGCCTCGGCCTGGGCGATTTCGCATTCGTTGTGCGGGAAGATGTTGTCAATGCCGCCGCCGTGAATGTCGAAGGTTTTGCCGAGATATTTGGTGGCCATGGCCGAGCACTCGATGTGCCAACCGGGATACCCGCGCCCCCAGGGACTGGGCCATTGCAGGATGTGCTCGGTGGGGGCGAGTTTCCAGAGCGCGAAATCTTCGGGGTGGCGCTTGTCCTCGCGGACTTCGACCCGCGCGCCTTCCTCCAACTCCGCCACTTTGCGCCCGGAGAGTTTGCCGTATTGCGGGAAGGAACTGACATCGAAGTAAACCGAGCCGTGGCTTTCATAGGCGTGCCCGTCGGCGATCAGTTTTTGGGTCATCCCGATTTGCTCGGGGACGTGGGCCGACGCGCGGGGCGAGATGTCGGGCCGGGTTACGCCCAGGGCATCCATGTCGGCGAAATACGAGCGGGTGTAGCGCTCCACCAGTTCCATCGGCTCGATGCGTTCGCGCGCCGCGCCCTTGAGGATGCGGTCTTCGCCCGAGTCGAGAATGTGACCTACGTCGGTGATGTTCTGCACATAGCGCACGGCATAGCCGCTGTAGCGCAGGAAGCGCACAATCATATCGAAGTTCACATAGGTTTTGGCGTGGCCGAGGTGCGCGTGATCGTACACCGTTGGGCCACAGACGTACATCATGACCCGGCCGGGGGTGAGGGGCTTGAATTCTTCTTTGGAGCGGGTGAGGGTGTTGTAGAGGGTGAGCATTAGTCGCTTGGTCGCGGTGGGCAGAGTGGTCGCGGTGGTTGAGTGGTCGCGGTGGTCGGGGTGGTCAATTTATTTGACCACGAGACCATAAGACCACCCGACTACCCAACTATTTGCCGTTTTCTGGTTTGGCGAAGATCATGCGGCCGGCGGTGGTTTGAAAGACTTTGGTGACTTGCACATTGATTTCTTTTTGCAGGTGATAGCGGCCATCATCCACGACGATCATGGTGCCATCATCGAGATAGCCAACTCCCTGGCCGGGTTCGCGGCCTTCCTGAATGATTTTGACCGTGAGGATTTCGCCGGGGAGTAGCACCGCTTTCACGGCATTGGCCAGTTCGTTGACGTTGAGCACATTGACGCCCTGGAGCTGGGCCACATGGTTGAGGTTGTAATCATTGGTGATGACCGCGCAGTTCAGTTGTTTGGCGAGGATGACCAGTTTGTCGTCCACCTCGCGCACGCCGGGCACGTCCTGGTCGGTGAACCGCACGGGCGCGGCGGATTCTTTTTTGAGCCGCTCCAGCACTTCCAGGCCCCGGCGACCCCGGTTTCGCCGGAGCGCGTCGGGCGAGTCGGCGATGTGTTGCAGTTCGTTCAGCACAAACTTGGGGACCAGGATGGTGCCCGAGACAAAGCCCGTGCGCGAGATGTCCGCAATCCGCCCGTCAATAATCACGCTGGTGTCCAGCAAGACGCTCCGGCCCTCGTTGCTGGTGCCCGCTCCTTCGGCGGCCAGCATGGTGGGCATGCGTCCGCGAAAAATGGAAAAGATGTCACGCTGGCGCATGACAAACACCGAGATGCCCAGCCACGAGAAAACGAGGGCGCCGACGATGGGCAGGATTTGACTCAGGGGCGGGGGGAGGAGTGACAGCGGGAAGGAGAGCAACCCCGCGACGATGAGACCGGTGATTAGCCCAACCATGCCGGCAATCAGCCCGGTGGCCGACACGGCCAGAATGCGGGTGCGGATGGCGCGGGCCGGGCGGGTGGTGAAGAACGGGGTGGCGACTAGCCCGACCAAGGCGCCGACCAGCCCAAAGATGATGCCCCATAATTCTGGGGGCGTATCACTGGTGTGCGACAGGTCAACGCCGAGGTATACCCCGCCCACCGCCAAGGCCACCATGCCAATAATCCGAAAAATAAATTCAACGCTCATATAAAGGTCCTCTCGGCTCGCCGTTAAATAGCACGGGGCAAGCACCCGGACCATGGCCGCCGCTCACCCCGTTCGACTCTGACCCACACGCTGACTGGATGAAAAGATGAAGGATTGAATAAAGAGCAGGCGTGTTTCAGGGTTGAACCGGGTGAGGCTGGGGGTAAGTCCGGGTAGCGCGGCGAATGAATGAAAAATGATGGGCGACGCTTGCGAGCTATATTAACACAGGCAAAATAGAGCGTCAATCTAATCGCTGGTTTTGCGCGCGTTGGACGGCAGGCCTATAATCGTTATGCGGGTGGGGGGCCTGATCGCTATGGATGATCCCATTAACTTGCAAAGGACTTTGATCATGTCAGCTCAAATGCGTCACCTCCTGATTTTCCTGCCCGGCATCACCGGGAGCGTGCTCCAAAAAGACGGGCGGGATGTGTGGGCGCTCTCGGGACAGGGGCTGTGGGAATATGTCCGCACCCTGGGCCAGTCGCTCAATACCTTGCTGATCGCGCAGGAGGATTGGGAACAGGATGATCTGGGCGATGGGATCAAGGCGGTGCGCCTCACCGAAGATCTGCACTCCATTCCGCATCTTATAGAGCACGCCGGTTATTCAGTCTTGGTGGACCACATCAAAGAGAACTTTGGCCAGCTTGAAGAAGGCAACATCTTCCAACCCCGGGAGACCGCCAATTTTTTTACCTTCCCCTACGACTGGCGGCGCGATAACCGGGTGGCGGCGCGCCAGCTTAAAAACTTCATTGACCGGCAACTCCCGCGCTGGCGCGAAGCGAGCGGCGCCTGGGAAGCGCAGGTCATCCTCATCGGGCACAGCCTGGGGGGCCTGATCGCGCGCTATTACGTGGAAGCCCTGGAGGGCTGGCGCACGTGTCACACCCTCATCACCGTTGGCTCCCCGCATCGGGGCGCGCTGGGCGCGTTGAACACGCTCGTCAACGGCGTCCATCCGTTGCTGGGCGGCTTGAACGCGCTGGTGCGCTCCTTTGAATCGATGTATCAAATCCTGCCCGCTTACCCGGCCATTCAAGTGGATGGCCAGTATAAGCGCCTGATTGAAATGGAGGCCTTGCCGGCGGTGGATATGGCGCGCGCGCGTCAGGCGCGGAAGAATTTTCTGGACGCCATGGTCGAGCATGCCCGCCGCAACGCGCAAGACAAGGATTATTTAACGCACACCTTGCCCTGGCTGGGGACGCACCAAAGCACCTGGCAATCGGCCCGGTGGGAGGCTAACCAGCTGGTGATGAGCTATGACCCGCCCGCTGGCCTGCCCGAGGCGCTGGCCGATGGCGATGGGGTGGTGCCGCGAGTGGCGGCGGTGCCCATTGATTTGGACGGGAAAGGGCTGGAGCGGTTCGCCATTGAACAGCATGGCTGGCTGACCAACAACCCGATGACCCTCTCCCCGTTGCTGGATACGGTGACGCAACTGGCGGCGGGTGGCACGAGCATGTTTTGGGGACTTACCGATGAGCCGCTGTTCGGCCTCAGCCTGCATGTCGAGCCGGTCTATGTGCGCGCGGAACCGGTGACGGTGCGGGTGAAGCTGGTGGCGGATGATGATCAGGCGCGGCCCGTGACCGTGCGGGTGTCGCCCAAAGATAAATCTGCCGCGGCCTTGACCCAAACGGCGCAAGCCAACGCGGCCCAGGCGGTGGAGGTGGGGTTGGGCGAATTGAAACCCGGTTTGTACGAACTGACCGTCTCCGCCGAGGCCACCGACCACCCGAACGGCAACCCGGTGCATGGCATTTTTGAAGTGATTGACCCGGCGCTCACAGCATAACCCCGCCAACCCTCACCATGCCCGCTAATCCCAAGCGCTACATCTCCCCGAGATGTAGCGCTTGGTTTTTTGGGGGACCGTCCGATCACCGCATACTTCATCGGATTAGTCGGGTTCGGTGATACAAAAGTGATACAAAATGCTTTTAACCCTTGCGCCCACCTGGCGAAAAGTGCTACAGTGTTTCACATCAGCAGTTTTCACAGGCAACTCACTGAAGCTGGAGCTGTGAGGTCATAGTAGGTAGGAGGCATGGATGAGCACCGAACAATCCTTTGGTCAGTTGATCCGCGCGCGCCGGTTGGAACTGGGCCTCACCCAGGATGAGCTGGCCCGCCGGGTGGGGTGCGCCCCCGTCACCATTCGCAAAATCGAATACGATGACCTGCGGCCGTCGGTGCAAGTCGCCGAGCGGCTGGCGATGGCGTTGGTGATCCCGCTGGAAGAGCGGGCCGGGTTTGTGCGGTTGGCGCGGGTGGAGCGCGCGCCCGAACCGCTCACGCCGACCCCCATGCCCAAGCTCGAAGAGATCGGGTTGGCCGACCTCACCGGGCGGGCGATTCGCGGGTACGCGCTCGGGGAACGGATTGGCAACGGCGGGATGGGGGCGGTGTACCGGGCCACGCAACCCCTGGTCGAGCGCGAGGTCGCGGTCAAAATCATTTTGCCGCAGTTCGCCAACCAGCCGGATTTCATCCGCCGCTTCGAGGCCGAGGCGCAACTCATCGCGCGGCTGGAGCATCCGCACATTGTGCCGCTGTACGATTACTGGCGCGAGCCGGGGGTGGCCTATTTGGTGATGCGGCTGTTGCGCGGGGGGAGCATGCACAAGTTGTTGGAGAGCGGCCCGTTGCCGATGGACATGGCCACACGCTTTATGGAGCAGATTGTGGCGGCTTTGGGGGCGGCGCACCGGGCGGGCATCGTGCATCGCGACCTCAAGCCCGCCAATGTCCTGCTGGATGAAGATGAGAATGCGTATCTGGCCGATTTCGGGATCGCTAAAAACCTGAGCAACCCGGATGTGGACAGCCTGACGCAGGCCGATGCGATTGTCGGCTCGCCCAACTACATCTCGCCGGAGCAAATCCGGTCGGAGTTTGTGCGCCCGCAAGCCGATATTTATTGCCTGGGGGTGATGCTGTATG
>CAYUFY010000242.1:0-8032 GCA_964443795.1 uncultured Anaerolineales bacterium
CGTGCAATCCCGCTTGCGGCCAATGGGTAAGTTATTTAATTGGCGTTCCTTAGCGAAAACACAGTTAAAAATCATGTCCGGAATGTTTTGGCAAAATTAAACCTGCGGAACCGCCGGGCGGTGGCTGATTATGCGCGTGACCGCGGGTTGACGAAGTGACTCTTATGGTTGGTTCAATTTTAAAAATTACATAATCGGTAAAATTTATCGGTCTAAAGAGCTTAAACCCCCTTACTAAACTAAACTGACTAAAAAAGGACTATTAATCATAGTCCTTTTTTTATTACATGCGTAGCCCTTCGGATTAATAAAGGGAACCGTCTTAGTCCTATTATTAGGCCTATCTTGTCTGGGGGGGCTTCGGTTTTATCTGTAGACTGCCTAAGTTATATTTTGGTTGGTTTAACATGGACAGATGTATCAGTGTCCCATCCGTGATGAGAGAGTATTGATTTAGTTCGCTTTGGAGGCCATATGATTGACGTAACCGAAACTACCGCAGGAAAGAATTCTATAAACTCTATAAACAAGGAGGAACTTAAATGAATTTACCAACTTATCCAAAAAACTTTAGCCAGTGGCCCCTGAAACACCAAAGCTTGAATCACTTTTTCTCGCTTTTGGTGATTTTGGGTCTCGCGATTGGGCCATTGGGGTCGGTGCAAGCCGCCCCGGGTATCATCACCGCCGCCCCAGCGGTCAGCGCGGCCCCGACGGCGGTCACAACCACCACCCTCACCTTGCAGGTGGTGGATGCGCTTTCCCCCAGCACTATCCTGCCGACCTACGAATTTCTGATTAACGAAGACAACACCGGCGACCCGCGCGATGCGGAAACCGATTGTCGTCCGTTGCTGGCCCCTGAGCCTCTAAACGCGACCCTGGCGAATTGCGATTGGCCCTCCATCCATAAGATGCCGGGCAATGCGCCCATCGTCACGCAGGGCAATCAGGATGACTTTAACGGAGACGTCCATTCCGGCTTTGATCTCCCCGATGGTAAATACCTCATCTCGGTGGTGGCCGATGGTTACAAAATTGGCGGGGCGCACTTCACCATGCCGATTGATACCGCCAATGGCCCAGTGGTGGTCGAGTTGGAGCCGAATCCCCTGCCCACCTTGACTTTCCGCGCGATGGTGTTTAACGACAACACCAGCCCGAACGGCGCGATGGACAACCCTGGCGAAGAAGGCCTGAATGGCTTCGAAGGCCACATCGCCGATGTCTTGGGCGAGATTTCCACCGACTGGTTTGGCAACCCGCTCTGCACCGAGTATCAGCGCGACGGCAGTGGCGCGGTCATCGTTGATAGCGAAGGCTCGCCGATACCGCTCCCCGGCACCGGCGGCGTCTGCCTCAGCGGCGACCGCAACCACGATGGCGTGTTGAGCGATGAAGAAAACGACCCCAACCTCAACCCGGATTACGGCCAAATCGTGATTCCCAACCTCGGCTCCAATCGCTTTGCCGCGAGCGTCGTCCCCCCGGATGGCTCCAACTGGGTGCAGACGACCAGCCTGGAAGGCGGCCATGACTGGGACACCTGGCTCTTGGAAGGCTCAACCGGCTATGACACGGAGTTCTTATACCAGAACGAGTTGTTCCCGTGGGCCGTCTTTGGCTTCGTGAAGCCCACTTCCTTCCCGACCGGTGACACTTATCCCGGCGAAGTTAAAGGTCGGGTTTGGGCCGTTAATATCTACGTTCCCTCGCAAGGCGGTCTGCCCCTCAATAATAACGGCATCCACTTGGCGGGCACCATGGGCGCTAAGAGAAACTATCCTGTTGACCGGCCCTACATCGCCCTCGCCGATTTGAATAACGGCGACCAGATGGTGTACATGGGGCGGGGCAATCCCGACGGGACGTTTGACATCCAGAACGTGCCACCCAGCGATTATGTGATGACCGTGTGGGATGGCCCGCAGAATCTTATCCTGCTCATCCAGCAAATTACGGTCACGGATACCGTTACATATGCCGGCGATACCTGGGAGGGTGAGCCGGGCAATATCGGCCTCGCGGGCTGGTTCACCACCCTCGAAGGCTCAGTCTTCATTGACAGCAATGTCAATGGCAAGCGTGACCCCGGCGAGAAGGGCTTGTCCCAACAAGCCATTGCCCTCAAGATGCGCGGCAACAGCCTGATGCAACACGGCGGCACGGGCATCACCACCGATGCCAATGGGCATTACATCATTCGCAACGTCTACCCCCTCAATGCCTGGGTGGTCATGGAAGTCTATAACGACCTCTACTACACTACCGGCATCACCTTTCAGGCGGATAACCAACTTGAAGAAACGACAGTGATGGGGCAAGGCGTGGACGTAAATGTCCTGCCCATCATTGGCTTGGGCGGGCGCTTGGATTGGGGCGTCCTGCCCTACAAGCGCACCCAGAACGGTGGCATCGCCGGCTCGATTAGTTACGATGTGACCCGCAACGAGTTGGACCCCCGCCTCGCCGCCGCCGAAGACTGGCAACCCGGTGTCCCCAATCTCAATGTGAATTTATACCCGGCGGTCAAGTGTATCCCGACTTCAACCCTCTGCGATCCGCGTCGCAAGTATGAAATTGAAGCCGACGGCTCGTTCAAGAAGGGCGCGCTTCAGCAAACCTACCTGAGCGAATCATGGGAACGCCCGGCGGGCTGTATCGCGCGGGACGTGTACGGCAACCCCATCACCATCGAATACGCGCTCCCCACGTCCGCCGATGGCGAGTGTGTGGAAGCGCCCATGTCGGGCATGCAGTTTGGCCCCATGAATGACCCGAATGACCCGGACGCTGGCTTTGGTGCCGCAGTGGATGGCAACTTTGGCTTCGGTGATATTCCGGCGGGTGACTATCTGGTCGAGGTCGAAATCCCCAACGACCCCATCCTGGGTCGCCCACTCTATAAAGTAACCCGCGAAGAAGACATCAACGTCTTCGAGGGCGACGCTTATTCCCCGCAACTGCCGCCCTCCGCGTGCGCGGGCGCGTTGCATATTGTGGATGTGGCCGGTGTGGGCGCGGATGGACCAGACGCGACTGTCAACCCTAACCTCGCCGATGCGGGTGGTAGCCCCTACGAGGGCCGCGCCCGACACTTATGCGATGTGAAACTGGTGCGCCTCCAAAATGGTCGCTCCATCGCCCCCGGCTTTAACCTGTTCACCGACGTGCCCTTGCCCGCTCGCTTTATGGGGCTGTTGGTAGACAATCTCAACCTGTCCGCTAACTCGCAAGGCACCACGTTTGGTGAGGCGGCGGGCATCCCCTATTCTCCAGTCGGCATCTACGATTTCAACGGGCGCTTGCTCCACACCGTCGAATCGGACCCCAACGGCATGTGGGAAGTGCTCATGCCGTCGTCCTTGCAGATTAACTGCCCCACCCCCTCCGGTGTTTGCCCGAACATGTTTAACTTTGTGGGCAACGACCCCGGCCAGCCTTATCATCGGAACACGAATTGGAACCCGCAATATCAAACCATCTCGGCGGCCTTTGAGTCTTGGCCGGGGGTGATTAACCCCGCCGACCTCGCGCCCATGCCCATCGCGGCCAGCGTGGTTGGCAACACCCTGGGAGGCATTCAGACCACGTCTCTGGCCCGCTGTGTCTTGCCGGGCACCACGCCCAAGTTCTTCGCGGTGGATAAGCCGTATGTATCTGGCAGTGGCGATATCGTCATCTCTGGCGATGCCTTTGGGACGTTTGGCGCGAACAGCCAAATCACGCTGGATGGCTCAGCGCTCACGGTGTCTGCCGCCAACTGGACCAATAGCCAAATCACCGCCACCATTCCGGCAGGCTTCCCGGTTGGCCCGCACCAATTACACATCACCGCCGACAGCGGCCAGAGCATCATCAATGGCCTGACGCTTCATGTGCTCGGCGCAGGCTATAGCCCAACCGTCATTGAGGTCGGGCCAGGCAAGACGTATGACCCCGTCACCGGCATTCTCACTGACCCCATCTCGGGTCTGCCCTATGAGCACGCGCTCCAGAATGCGTTGGAGGCCGCGGCCAATGTTGCGAACGCGCTCGTGGTGGTTTATCCCAACGCCGCCACACCCAACTCGAATCCATTGGGTGAGTACTTCGAGAACATCATCATCCACTCCCCGGTCAAATTGCAGGGCGTTGGCCCTGGCGGTATCCGCGCCGATGGTTCGGTGGTGGGTGGTTCCATTCTGGACGGTATTGGCTATGCCCCCGGCACCGCGCCCAGCAACAATTGGTATACGCTGGTGAACGGCCTGGCCATCCAGGGCAATCCCAATATCTCGGATGGCGAAGTGGTGTACGTTGTCGCGACCAGCGCCAATCAGTACGGCGCCACCTATCGGGCCGCGATTGATGGCTTCACCATTCAGGGCGGCGACCAACTGGGCCTCGCGGCCCCGGTCACCCAACCCGGCGTTTTCCTGGGCGATGTCCCCACCCAGGGCGGTGGCATCTACGTCCACGGTTACGCCAACCATCTGCAAATCACCAACAATGTCTTGCAGAGCAATGGCGGCGCCTATGGCGGTGCCATCCGCGTGGGCACGCCGGAAAACGAGAACCACAATCACAACCTCCGCATCGCCCACAACCGCATTCTCGCCAACGGCGGCACCAACCTCGCCGGGGCCATCGGCCTCTTCCGCGACTCGGACAACTACGAGGTTGATCACAACGACCTGTGCGGCAACTTCTCCGCCGAATACGGTGGGGCCATCAGCCACTTTGGGCGCAGTGATAACGGCAAGTTGCACGACAACCGCCTCTACTTCAATCAGTCGGTGGATGAAGC
Source organism: uncultured Anaerolineales bacterium (assembly GCA_964443795.1). Classification (GTDB taxonomy): domain Bacteria; phylum Chloroflexota; class Anaerolineae; order Anaerolineales; family UBA6663; genus DATDRS01. Next base: position 4,790 of record CAYUFY010000242.1, read on the forward strand.
CGCTGGCATCATGGTGGGGGGCGAGTTGCCCCTCGACGCGCTGGCCAACTACGGCACCCCCAATGGGCCGCAAGGCGCGGGCGCGGTGGATATCTACAACAACCTCATCCAATCCAACATCGCCAGTGACGACGGTGGCGGCTTGCGCTTCTTGATGGCGGGCAACTTCCCGTACAACGTGTACAACAACCTCATCGTCAATAACATCTCGGCGCATGAAGGCGGCGGCGTGGCGTTAGACGATGCCCCGGCGGTCCGCTTCTTCAACAACACGGTGATGAAGAACCTCACCACCGACACGGCGGTGACGGCAGTGAAAGGTGTCGCTTACCCGGCGGGTCTCTCCACCGGCCCCAATAGCATGCAGTTGCAAGCCACCCTACCCTTTGGCTCGCCACTGTTCAGCACCCCCCTGTTGTTCAACAACATCTTCTGGGACAACCGCGCTGGAAGTTACAACGCCATCTCGATGACCGTTGAGGGATTGGGCCTGGTCGGCGACGTAACCCCGACCCGCTACTGGGATATGGGAAGCACGGATAACACCATCCAGCTTGCGCCGACCAACTCCATCCTGTCTGGAGACGCGCTCTCCAACATCATTGCCAGCCCCACTAATCAAGTTGGCTTTGACCCGCAAGTGGTCGAGATGTACTCCACCCCCATCAACATCTACCCCTGGCGCAGTCCCAATCAGCCCGCCCCAGTCCTCATCGTGGTAGACCAACCCGGCAGTCTGCCAGGCGACTACCATCTAACCAACAATACCTCGCCTGCTTACAATGCCGGCGCGACCAGCAAGGGCACCACCTCTGCACCGACGAAGGATATTGATAACGAAGCCCGGCCCGCCTTTGGCGGCTACGACATCGGCGCGGATGAAATCCCGGCCTTCGCCGACCTCTCCATCACTAAAGACGATGGGCAGACGGTTGCTCCCAGTGGTAGCACGGTTCATTACACCATCGTCGTCTCGAATAATGGCCCCGAAGCGGCGACGGCCCTAGTGACCGACAACTTCCCGGCGGCCTTCTCCAACGTGGCGTGGACCTGCGCGGGCGCGGCTTGCGCGGCGGCCACCGGTAGTGGCAACATCGCCATGACCGTCAACCTGCTCAACGGCGGCTCTGTGACCTTCACAGCCAATGCCACTCTGGCCGCGACAGCGTATGGGTCTGTGTCAAACACCGCCACCGTCTTAGCTACGGGTGGCACGACCGACTCGAACCTCGGCAATAACAGCGCCACCGATACCGACACCATCCCGACCGCCGACCTGCAAATCACCAAGACCGATGGGCAGACCAGCGCGCTCATGGGCGGGGGCGTTCAGTACACCATCGTGGTCAGCAACAACGGCCCCGATGCGGTGACTGGCGCAACCGTGACGGATAACTTCCCCGCCGCGCTGACGGTCACGGGTTGGACATGCTCGGCCTCGGCTGGCTCGGCCTGCACGCCTGGCGGCACTGGCAACGCCCGCACCGGAACGGTGGACTTGCCCGCTGGCGGTAGCGCCACGTTCACGGGCAATGCCACTCTGGCGACCACCGCCACTGGGACACTCGTCAACACCGCCAGCGTCGCGACCCCGGCGGGCATCGCCGACCCGAACCTGGCTAACAACAGCGCCACCGACACCGACACCATCCGGCCTTCACTCCATGTGGCCGATCTGGATGCGACTTTCAGCAATCAAAGCACCAGCAACTGGCAAGCCAGTGTGGTTGTGACCATACATAGTGCCACCCATGTGGCGTTGTCTAACGCTACCGTGACTGGTCACTGGAGCGCCGGCAACCCCAGCCCAGTTACCTGCACCACCAACAACTCCGGCCAATGCACGTTCTCGCGCAATGGGTTCAGCAAAGCCACCGTGCCCAGCGTGACCTTCACGGTTGACAATGTGACTCGCGCGACAGGCAACTATGGCTATCTCGCCAACCTGAATCACGACCCCGAGAGCGACAGCAACGGCACGGCCATCACGATAACCCTGCCCACGATGCATGTGGGTGACTTGGATGCCAGCGTATCTAACCAAAATACCAACAATTGGCAGGCCAACGTCGTTGTGACCGTGCATAACGCCAACCACGCCGCGTTATCTGGTGCTAGCGTGACGGGGCACTGGACGGTTGGCGACGCAGGTTCGGTTAACTGCACAACCAACGCCTCCGGTCAATGCACGTTGTCAAGAAACGGGTTCAGCAAAGCCAGCGTGGCCAGCGCGACCTTCATCGTGGACAGCCTCACCCATGGTTCTCAGGCCATCACCTATCAAGCCAGCGCCAACCACGATCCGGATGGCGACAGCACCGGCACAGCGATTACCATCACCCTGCCCACCATGCACGTCGGCGACTTGGATCGAACCTCTAGCAACACCAGTGGCACCCAATGGCAGGCCGTTGTGACCATCACCGTTCACAACAGCACCCATGCGGCGGTGTCCGGCGCAGTGGTCAATGTCACTTGGACTGGCGGCGGCTCTGGCGGAACTTCCTGCACGACTACCGCCTCCGGTCAATGCACAGTGACCCGGACTGGGCTTAGCCGAACCAGTGCGTCGAGCGCGACCCTGACGGTCTCTAGTGTCACCCATGCCACGCAGGCCATCACTTATCAATCCAGCGCCAACCATGACCCGGATGCCGCGCCTCAAAACAGCGACGGCACCACCATCACGGTGATTAGACCCTAACCAACGCAATGGGTAAGCGGGGTGGGTTGTGACCAACCCACCCCGCCACCCAGGAGATCATGCTATGAGTCAAAAATTCTCTTCTCGCAAGTTCACTCGCCGCGACTTTCTCAAACTCGGCGGGGGCGCGTTGGCGGCGGCCGCTGGCGCGTACATCATCCCCAAAGCCGTGGCGGCGGGGGTGCTCAAAAATCCCTTTGCCCAAAGCACCCTGAATGTCACCCCGCCGGATGTCAGCGGCAACTATCACCTCGCCGCAACGGATGGCTGGATTTCCCTCCCGCCCAAAGGCACGCAGTTTCACCCTGACCCGTGGGCCCCGGCGCCCTTCAACACCTACACCTTTGGCTTCCGCGATGTCACCGGCCTCAGCGAGGCCGATGTGCGCGCCCAAAAAGGCTTGGTGCAAGCCTCCGCCCCGACGATTTACGCGCAAGAAGGTCGGGACTTACGCCTCACGCTCTCTAATCTTGGTTTCTCCACGCGCCCCGACCTGACCGACGGGCACACCATCCACTTCCACGGCTTCCCCAACGCCA
>CAYUFY010000243.1:0-7998 GCA_964443795.1 uncultured Anaerolineales bacterium
GGCATTGGCCAGGCCTGTGCGGCCGGTTTGGCCGCCTTCGGTGCGCGCGTGTTCGTGGCCGATGTGAATCTCGCCAACGCTGAGACCACCGCCGCCGAGATTCGCGCCCAGGGCGGGCAGGCCGAGGCGCTCACCATGGATATTCGGGAAGCCGCTAATATTCAGGCCGGGGTGGACCAGATCGGGCCGATTGATGTGCTGGTCAGCACACCGAGCATCAACGTGCGCAAACCCCTGCTTGACCTCACCGACGAGGAATTTGACCGCGTCATCAATCTCAATCTCAAAGGCACGTTTATGCTGTTGCGCGCCGTGGGGCGCGGCATGGCCGAACGGGGCCGGGGCAGTATCATCGTCTTTTCCAGCATCCGCTCGGAAGTGGTCGAGCCGGGCCAGGGCGTGTACGCCGCCACCAAAGCCGGTATGAAACAGATGGTGCGCGCCCTCGCGGCGGAACTCGGCCCGCGCGGGGTGCGGGTCAACGCCATTGGGCCGGGCGTCACCGAAACCCCGCTGACCGCGCCCATCAAAAGCAAACCCGACTGGTATCAGGCCTACGCCGACAAGAGCATCCTGCGCCGCTGGGCGCAACCGCACGAGATGGTCGGCACGGTGTTGCTCCTCGCGTCCGATGCTGGGTCCTATATCACCGGCGTGCTCTACTACGTGGATGGCGGCTGGACGGCGGCAGATGGTCGGTTTACCCCTCCCTTGTAAACCGCCATGGATCAACCCATCATCCGCATCGAGGGGCTGGGGTTCACCTATACACCGGAACATGGCGAGGGCGTGACCGCTCTCCGGGGGATTAATTTATCCATCCGCCCGGGCGAGTATGTGGTGGTGCTGGGCCACAACGGCTCGGGCAAATCCACTTTGGCGCGGCATCTGAATGCCTTGCTCCGCCCCACCGAGGGCGAGGTGTGGGTCAAGGCATGGAACACTAAAGACGCCACCCATGTGGTGGATATCCGCGCCACGGTCGGGATGGTCTTTCAGAACCCCGATAACCAAATGGTGGCGACCATCGTGGAAGAAGACATCGCGTTCGGCCCGGAGAATTTGGCCGTGCCGCCGGATGAGATTAAGCGGCGCGTGGACTGGGCGATTGAGCGGGTGGGTTTACAAGCGCACCGCTATCGCGCGCCGCACTTGCTCTCGGGTGGGCAAAAACAACGCGTGTGCATCGCCGGGGTGCTGGCCATGAAGCCCGAAGTACTGGTCTTGGACGAGGCGACGGCCATGCTCGACCCTTTGGGACGGCAGGAAGTTTTGGGCACAGCCCGTCGCTTGAACCGCGAAGAAGGCACGACTATTGTCGCCATCACCCATCACATGGAAGAGGCCGTGTGGGCCGACCGCGTGGTGGTGATGGACGAAGGGTTGATCGCGCTGGAAGGCACGCCGCGCGAAGTCTTTAGCCAAACGGAAAAATTACGCGCCTTGCACATGGATGTGCCCCAAGTGACCGGACTGGCCGGGGCCTTGCGCCAACGCTGGGCGACTTTCCCCGCCGATGTTTTGACCAGCGCGGAATTGACCGAGGCCGTGCGCGCCCACCTAACGGCCAACCCCGCCGCCCCGGCGGTCACGCTGACCCACCCCGCCCCGGTGAACGGCGAACAAATTGCCGAGATCACCAACCTCGGCCACGACTATATGCAAGGCACCCCCTTGGCCATAACCGCCGTGAGCGGCATCAACCTCGACGTGCGGCGCGGGGAAATTGTGGGGGTCATCGGTCACACCGGGTCGGGCAAATCCACCGCCATTCAACATCTCAATGGCCTCATGCGCCCACAACGCGGCCAGGTGCGCGTGTTCGGCCAAAACCTCAGCGACTCTAAAACCGACGTGCGCGCGCTCCGGCGCCGGGTGGGTTTAGTATTCCAAAATCCCGAAGCCCAGCTCTTCGAACAATACGTTGGGGATGACATCGCCTACGGGCCGCGCAACCTGAAATTAAGCGCCGAAGAAGTGCGGGCGCGGGTGCGGCGGGCCATGGAGGCGGTGGGCTTGGGCTTTGAAGAATTTAAAGACCGCATCACCTTTGGGCTAAGTGGCGGGCAAATGCGCCGCGTGGCGCTGGCCGGGGTGCTGGCCTTGGAACCCGAAGTGCTGGTGCTGGATGAACCAACCGCCGGCCTCGACCCACAAGGCCGCCGCCAACTCTACGCCGCACTGCTGGCCTTGCACGCGCAAGGGCTGACGCTGGTCATCGTCTCGCACAACATGGAAGAACTGGCGCAGGTCTGCCAGCGTTTGTTCGTGATTAGCGAAGGCCGCACCGTGATGAGTGGCCCGCCCGCCGCAGTGTTTGGCCGCCCCGATGAACTGCGCCAGTTGGGCCTCGGCGTGCCGGGCGTGGCCGCCGCCCTCGGCGATTTGCGCGCCGCCGGGCTTCTGCCCCCCGGCGAAACCGCGCTAACGGTGGAGCAGGCCGCCACCCTGTTGGGAGGTTACTTCCATGGAAAACTTTGAACTCATGCGGAACGTCACCATCGGCCAATACCTGCCCACCGGGTCAGTCATTCACCACCTCGACTCGCGGGCCAAAATTGTGGCCGGGCTATGTCTCTTGGTGACCGTCTCGCTCAGTAGCACCCTTGTGCCGGTGAGTCTCCTGCTGGCGGTCATCATTGGGGTGGCGGTGTTGGCCCGCATCCCGGTCAGTTTTCTGCTACGCGGTTTGGTGCTGGGCCTGCCCCTGCTGGCCATGGTCTTTACTTTGCAATTAATTTTTCGGGGTCAGGTCGAACCCGCCCAGAAAATTTATTTTGAATGGGGCTGGTTCCGCATCACCCGCCTCAGCCTGCAAGGCATCTCGGTGGGCATTCTGCGAATTTTAGGGTTCATCTTCCTCACCAGTCTCATCACCCTGACCGCCACCGTCACCGAACTGACGCACGGCATGGAAAGCCTGCTCAAGCCTTTCCGGCGATTTGGCGTGCCTTCGCACGAACTCGCGCTGATTAACATGATTGCCTTGCGCTTTGTGCCAGTGCTGGCCGAAGAGATGGAGCGCATCATGAAAGCGCAAGCCAGTCGGGGCGCAGAGCTGGGTGGGCGTCGCTTTTGGCGCCCCGACAAAGCCGCCCGCGCTTACCTACCGCTCATCGTGCCCTTGTTTCTCAGCGGCTTCCGCCGCGCCGAAGATTTGGTCATGGCCATGGAAGCCCGCTGTTACGTCAGCGGCGAGGCCCGCACCAAATTCGTGGTTTTGCATGGCACCTGGCGCGATGCGCTGGTGGTGGCCGGCACACTGGTCTTCTCGATTTTTATGGTCGCCATGCGCTGGCCTGCTATGCGCGAGCTTTTGAGTTTAATCGGCCTCACCGGGTTATAAACCATGCCCCCTAACCTCTATCTCGGCCCGATGGCTTCGTGGCCCACGTTGGCCCCCCACGCCCGGCGCGTGACCGTGGCCAACGGTCAACAACTCTTCATCTACGAAGCGGGTCAAACTTCCGCGCCGGCCATGGTGCTTATTCACGGCCTCGGCGATGAAGCCGATAGTTGGCGGCATGTCTTTGGCCCGCTGGCCGAACGTTACCATGTGGTCGCGCTCGACCTGCCCGGCTTTGGCCGGAGCGACCCAGCCCGCGCCTATACCTTACCCACCTTCCGAGACACGTTGATCGCCCTATTAGATGCTTTGCAGATAACCACTGCCACGCTGGTCGGGAATTCGCTGGGGGCGATGTTGGCGCAACTGGTCGCCCTGCAAGCGCCGCAACGCGTCAGCCGCCTTATCCTGGTGGATGGCACGCTCAACTTGCGCCCCCAATCCATCAACCCGGCCACATTGATGATGGCCCTGCCCCTCATCGGCTACAGCATCTACACCAACTTCCGCAAAAACGCGCAAGCCGCCTACGATTCTCTGCGCCCCTTCTACGCCGATCTGGATGCGCTCCCCGAGGCGGACCGCCAATTTTTATTTCAGCGCGTCAACGAGCGGGTGTGGAGCGATAAACAGCGGACGGCGTACCTCGCGGTGTTCCGTAACCTGACGTTTGCGCCCGGGCGGTCACGCCCAACCGAAGCGGCCATCCGCGCTCTGCCCATGCCCATCCATCTCATCTGGGGCGAGCGCGATGTCATTATCCCGGTGGCCGCCGCCCACGCGTTGGTCGCCCTGAAACCCGACGCGCGCCTCACGGTGATTTCCGGCGGTGGACATTTGCCGCACCAGGACCAACCCGCCGCCACCCTCGCGGCCATCCTCGCGTAGGGGCGACGCATGCGTCGCCCCTGCATTTTGTGCCTGCCCACCTGGGCGACCACCAGGGTCGCCCCTACCTCCGCCCCATGCTCTCATCCCTCGAAACCCGCGTGCTCGCGCAGATAGATGACGACGAACTCATCCGCTGGGTGCAGGAACTCACGCGCATCCCTAGCGTGTGGAAACCCGAGACCGGCGAGGGCGAGGAAGCCGCCGCCCGCTGGGTGGAGGCACACTGCCACGACTTGGGGTTGAAGACATATTTCGAATGGGCCGCTCCCGGTCGGCCCAATGTCATCGCCCTCTACGGCAATCCCGCCGGGCGCACGCTGATGTTCGAGGGCCACACCGATGTCGTCACCGAAGGCAATCCCGCCGAGTGGCGCGACCCGCCCTTTAGCGCCGTCATCCGCGAGGGGCGCATCTATGGCCGAGGGGCCAATGATATGAAGGCGGGCTTAGTCTGCGCGCTGGCCGCCATCCGCGCTCTGGTGAAAAGCGGCGTGCGGTTGCGCGGGCGCGTCCTGCTCGGGGCCTTGTGCGACGAAGAAGGCCAAATGCTGGGGGTCAAGCATTTTGTCGAACAAGGCTGGGCCGATCAAGTGAGCGCGGCCATTATTTGCGAGCCGGAAGAAAATCATTTGTGCATTGCCCAGAAGGGCGTGATGTGGGTCCGCGCGATAGTGCGGGGCGTGATGGCCCACGGCGCGATGCCACTGACGGGCGTGAACGCGGCTTACCCGCTGGCGCGGTTTCTGACTTCAATGCACAGCCTCGAAGAGCGCGAGATTGTGTTGCATGGCCGCCATGAATTTTTGGGTCAGCCCAGCATCACCCCGACGATTGTCCTGTCCCCGGCGCGGGGGGCGGGCGAACCGCAAAATAACGTGGTTCCCGGCGGGGCGGAGGCCGTGCTGGATTTTCGCCTCATCCCCGGCCAAACTCCCGACACTCTCGCGCAACAAACCCGGCAACTGCTCGAAGCCGCCGTGGCCGTGGACGCGCGGTTGAGCGCCGAAATGCAAGTGCTGGAAGTGCGTCACCCCACCCGCACCGACCCGGCGGAGCCGGTGGTAACCGCGCTGGCCTCGGCTTACACCGACTTAACCGGCGCCGCGCCAATTTATGGTGGCGTGCCCGGCTCCACCGATGGCACGATTCTCAATGCGCGCAAAGGCATCCCTATCGTCACCTGCGGCCCCGGCGATATCCACATTCCGCACCATATTGATGAATGGGTGAGCGTGGACGAAATCAAACAAGCGGCGCGGATGTACGTGCTGGCCGCGCTCCGCTACCTCGGTGCGGATGAACCGTCGTAAACGGTGGCCCCGCTGGGCGAAGGTCATTAGCCAATTCTTCAGCAGGAGACAGAGCATGAATGGAACTCTCACCGATGTGACCGGCCTCGCCGTCGGCCACTGGACGAACACGGAAGGCGGCACGGGTTGCACGGCCATCCTCTGCCCGCCGGGCACAGTGGCCGGGGTGGACGTGCGCGGCTCGGCGCCCGGTACCCGCGAAACCGATTTGTTGAATCCCATCAACATGGTCCAGACTGTGGACGCGATTATGCTGGCGGGCGGCAGTGCTTATGGCCTCGCCGCCGCCGATGGGGCGATGCGCTGGCTGGAGGAACATGGCCGCGGGTTCGATGTGGGGGTGGCCCGCGTGCCCATTGTCCCGGCGGCGGTGATTTTTGATTTGCCAGTGGGCCGCCCCGATGTGCGCCCAGACTCAGCCGCCGGGTATGCCGCGTGCGAGGCCGCGCAGACCGGCCCGGTGGCGCAAGGCAATATTGGGGCGGGCACGGGCGCAACCATTGGCAAGGTTATGGGTTTTAATAGATCAATGAAGAGTGGTTTGGGTTCGGCGAGTCGGGAGATCGGCGGTGGGATTGTGGTCGCCGCCCTGGCGGTGGTCAATGCCTTTGGCGAGGTGCGTGACCCGGACACCGGGCACATCCTCGCCGGGCCCCGGCAACCCAACGGTGGTTTCGCCGACACCGTGAAGACCATGGAAGGCTTTTTGGGCCAGACCCTGGCTAGTTTGCGGGCCGGCACCAATACCACCCTGGCGGTGGTCGCCACCAATGCGGCTCTGACCAAAACCGGCGCAACCAAAGTGGCGCAAATGACCCACGATGGCCTCGCGCGCGTCATCCGCCCCCTGCACACCATGTTCGATGGCGATACCGTGTTTGCCTTGTCGGCTGGCGATAAACAAGCCGACGTTAGCTTGATTGGTTCACTCGCCGCCGAAGTGGTGGCGGAGGCGGTGCTGGCCGGTGTGCGCGCGGCCACCGCCTTGGGGGGATTACCGGCCTGGAGTGATTTAAATACTCGGAGTTAAGTCACCTGGAGGAGATGCCCACTACTTAGATACCCCTGACCAGCTTTTCACCCCCATCATTGTGCAAGTCATCATTTACCTGAGGAGAATTCACCATGAATCTGAAAGAGACGTTTACCGTCCGCCGCATTGTGATCACGGGGGTTTTAGCGGCCATCGCCATTTTGCTGGGGGTCACACAGCTCGGTTTCATCCCAGTGCCCAATGTTTCGGGTAGCGCCACCATCATGCATGTGCCGGCCATTATTGGCGGCGTGATGGAAGGCCCGGTGGTGGGTATGCTCGTCGGCGGGATTTTTGGGATTTATAGCTGGTTGCAGGACACCACCGGCTTGTTCAAAAACCCGCTCATCTCGGTGGTTCCCCGTCTACTCATTGGTGTGGTGGCCTACTATGCCTACGTGGCCTCCAAGAAAATCAATGAATACGCCGCATTGGTTATCGCGGGCATCGCGGGCACCCTGACCAACACCATTTTGGTGGTCGGCGGGCTGGTGGGGTTCGGGCTAATCCCGGCCGCCGTGGTTCCCACAATTATTCCCCAAGCCATTGCGGAAATCATCATTGCCGCCGTCATCACCGTGGCCGTGGTTGCCGCCTGGAAGCGCATCGAGACCGGGCGCGGCAAGTCGTCGGTCTAAGCGCGCGCCACTCAGCTTACTTCCCAATTCTCTGACGAATGTCACCCTGAGCGAAGGGTCTCTACGGCAGATGGAGAGATGCTTCGACGCAAAGAACGCGCCTCAGCATGACAAAATAGGGCGTTGCCCGAATTTTCAGACACTCTAACCTGAGTATCTTAATCAAAAACTGGCGGGTCTGCTTCCCAGCAGGCCCGCCAGTTTTTTTAGAAGCGAGACATCAAACCACCGTTCACGCCTTCAGCCGGATGCTCAGTTTAATCTCCGGCCCCCCGGCCAACGCTTTCGAGACCGGGCAGTTCTTTTTCGCCGCCGCCGCGTGTTCCTGCAAAGCCGCGTCGGTCAGTTCCGGCACCTCGGCCTCAGTGTCAAGTTCAATCAAAGTGATGGTCGGGCCATCGCCCAGATGGACGGTGGCCGTCGTGGCAATGCGCGTCGGGGTAAAACCCGCCTTGGTCAGCAAGGCCGAGAGAAACATCGAAAAACAACCCGCGTGCGCCGCGCCAATCAATTCTTCCGGGTTCGTCCCCGGCCCCGACTCAAACCGGGAAGCATGGGTGAACGGGCCATCATAAGCGCCACTACCCACTTTCATCGTGCCCGCGCCATCTTTCAACGTGCCTTTCCATTCTGCCGACGAAGTGCGAATTGCCATAGTATCCTCTCACTAATAACCAATGTGTTTTACAGTGTATGCGGAAGCAACCAGAAGTCAATAGATGCGTCTCACTTCTCCGTCTCCACCCACACCCGCTCCCCATCACTCAGGATCGTCACCGC
>CAYUFY010000244.1:0-7995 GCA_964443795.1 uncultured Anaerolineales bacterium
CTCGCGGTTGTTACCCCCACCTATGGGGTGACCACGCTAATTCCCAAAGAACCAATGTTCAACCGCGATTTATTGAGAAGTTACGAATTAAGACCCAATTGGGCCAGCCGACCTTAAGCCCGGTTTAGGCGCGCCAGCGCGGGACCAGGAACCAGCCGGCCACAGCCAGTGTCAGCCCCGCCAGCCCTATGCCCCCCAGGCTCACGACCAGCCCCGGGGAAATCCCCAACCAACTAAGTTGTTGTTGAAACAGGAAAAATTGCAATTCCGCCTGGGTGGTGGTTTGAGCGACCGCCGGAGAGCTCATGGCTCGCCAGAAAAAATAGGCTAAGCCAACCAGAGTCATGCCGAATAAGCCAAGCGCCAGATCCATCCATTCGAGCCGAAAGTGGGGGGCGGGCGTGACCGTGCGGATTCGCGCCAGCACCGCCGGGGTTAGCGACCGCCGCAACGGGGCCAGGGGGTAGGTGCGGAGCACCTCTTCCAAATCGGCGCCGGGAATATTTGATTGAGAAGACGGATCGCTCATCACAGACTCCTAGAGGCTATTGCCCGCTGGTTAAGCCGGACCCTCATAATTTTGCCACACTTTACTTAATTGCGCTTTGGCCCGATGGAGGCCGGTTTTCACGGTGCCGAGCGGCAAACTCACCACTGCGGCGATTTCTTCATAGGATAGCTCTTGTTGATAGCGCAAGGTAATGAGTAAGCGGTAACTCTCGGGCAGGCTGTCAATGGCCTGGTGCAAAAAGGCGCGGCGTTCGGCGGCTTCCACGGCCGTGGCCGGGTTGGTGCTCAGGGGCGAGTCATCCGTGAGAGTCAGCATGTCGGTATCGCCCAGCGCCAGTAGTTCGCGGCGCAGACGGGGGAGCCGGTTGCAACACAGGTTGGTGACGATGCGATACAACCAGGTGCGGAATTGCGCCTGCCCCCGAAAGTTGGGGAGGGCCAGCCAGGCGCGCACAAACGCTTCCTGCGCGGCATCTTCCGCTTCATGTTCATTGTTTAACGTGCGTAAGGCCAGATTGTAAACGAACTGTTGATGCGCCTCGACGAGCGCGCCAAACGCTTCCTGGTCGCCCGCTTGCGCCCGTTGAATCAGCTTCTGCTCGTCGGCCTCCAAACAACATTCCTCTCTACTTGGCTTAGACCATGTTCGTTGCCAAAAGTTTCATTAATCTTCGGTTAATCTCTGAGTGAAACTTTATCGCTGGGCTGTGGTCAAACTACTTGTAATCTGTTGATGTGATCGAGATTTTGAGGAGTTTAAAGTATGCCCATTTGGAAACGTCTCAGTTTGTTGGGTTTGATCTTGGGTCTGCACTTACTTTACTTGCCCATCAACCGCCTGATGAGTGGCGGTGTCAGTCTGAAACTGACACTGGATGATTATGTGCCACTCTGGCCGATTTGGGTAGTCCCGTATATGGCTGTGTGGGGATGGTGGCTGGGGTGTTATATCTGGGCCGCCTGGAAGATGCCAGATGAGTTGTATCAAACCTTTGGTTTGGCCGTGGTGGGGGTGGCGCTCTCGGCTTTGGCAGTTTTCATTTTATATCCCACTTATGTTCAACGCCCAACACTGGTGGGAAACACCTGACCCGATCAATTGTTGCGGTGGGTTTATTCCAATGATAAAGCCTATAACGCCTTCCCCAGCGGGCATGTGTATTTTACAACGCTCATTGCTTTGTTCTGGGCGCGCTGGTATCCCCGCTGGCGGTGGGTGTGGGCTGGCAGTGTGGTGGTGGTGGGGCTGGCCACCCTGTTCACCCACCAACATTATCTGCTCGACCCGGTGGGGGGACTGACGTTGGCCTGGATTGGCTATCGCCTCAGTTGGAGGTTAATCCAGCCTTCGAGCCAGAGTTACCACCCGGTGTTGAAAGCGCCCCCACTTTAGGCGGGGGTTGAGACTTTTTGAGCGCCGGGCGGTCTAAGCAAGAGAACAAACGGAAGCGGTGGTTTGGTCGGGCGCCTGGAGCGAGACTGCCCCGCAATTATTTATCAGGAGATACAGCGATGAAATACAAATGGTGGATCGTCGGGGGATTGGTGGCTGGGATGCTAGCCATGTGTGTGATGACCATCGGGGTGATGTGGTTTAGCATTGGCGTGGCGCGCAGTGATGGCTGGCGAATGCGGTTCTTTGCCATGGACACGATCTCCGCTGAGGCCGATGATGAGACGAGCTATCCCGTGAACACCCCGGCGGCGCTGGTGGTGGAAAACGCGAACGGGAATGTGGTCGTGACCGGCGGCGCAGGGGACACGATTGTGGTGCGGGCGCACAAGACCGCCTGGGGCGCCAATCAGGCGGAGGCCGAGGCCGCGTTGCAACAAATAAAAGTCACGGTGACACAACTCAATAATGAGGTCACGGTCAAAGTCACCCAACCCGACCAGATGATTATCGTCGGCTCCGTCCGCTCAAACTTGGTGGATCTGACCATCGAAGTGCCGCAGGCCACTGCCGCGAACATCAATGTGGCTTTTGGCGATGTGAGCCTCACCAATCTCACCGAAGGCGTGGTGGTGACGAGCAATTCGGGGCGGGTGAAAGCGGAGGCGGTGGCGGGTGAGGTGCATATCAATGCCGACTTTGGCGAGACCTTGCTCAAAAATTCGCAAGTCACGGCCGTCACCATCGAGTCCCAAAGTGGCGCGGTGACGCTCGGCAATGTTGAGGCCGCCGAGACAGTCAGTCTGAGTTCTGATTTTGGCGCAATCACCTTTGAGCAGGGAGCGGCGGCGGCGTTGACCGTGCAGGGCAAGAGCGGCGAGATTCGGCTCACTGACTTGAGCATCGCCGGGCTGGTCGAGGTCTCTGATGATTTTGGTAGTTTGACTTTGGCGCAGGTGGATGGCGTGGCTTATGAGCTTGACACCCAAAGTGGCGCGGTGAATGTGGACGGTGTCAGCGGGGCCGTGACGGCTCACAGTGATTTTGGCGAGGTCGTGGTGAAAAATGGCATGGCGGCCACCCTGAACCTCTCCTCCAAAAACGGCGCGATTACCTATGTCGGCACGCTGGCTGACGGCCCGCATACACTGGAGAGCGATTTCGGCAACATCCGCCTGCAGATACCGGAAGACACCGCACTGGATATGGATTTGCAAACTGATTTCGGCTCAATCAAATCGGAATTGCAGGTGACCATGCAGACCGTCGGCGAGTTGAGCAATGATCATATCGTGGGCACGCTCAACGGCGGTGGCGCGAGTTTGACGGCCAGAACCAAGAATGGCTCGATTATTCTGGAAATTTTGAAACCCTGATCACCCTATCATTCACAAGGAGACTTTGGCTATGAACGACGTTTTCGAAATTGCGATTCCCTGTTTGGGCTTTGTGGGATTTTTTACCCTGTTGTTTGGCTTCATCGCTTTTATGCGGTTCATGAGCTACCGCGAAACCCTGGCGTTGGCCGAGAAAGATTTGGTGCGGGGTGACCGGCGTGGGCGCGATGGAAAGGATAGTCTGCGCTGGGGCGTGGTGCTCGCCGCGATTGGCGCGGCCCTGTGCGTGGGGCTGTACCCGATCGGATTTATGATCGGTGATGAATGGCCGCTGGGCTTTGGCCCGTGGTTGCTTCCTGGTATTCTCCCCATGTTCTTCGGGTTGGGGTTGTGCCTGATCTATGTGCTGACCCGCGAGGAAAAGCCCAGAGATGAATTGAATAGCGGGCCGGTAATAGAGAAGAAGGTTGAAGAGAAACCGGAAATGTAGCGGGTAGTGGTAACTTTGTAAGTGATGAATTTGAAAGACCTGTCAGGTGGGCACCGCAAAACGCTGTTTTTTTTGAGTGCCGAATGCGCCCACCTGTCAGGTCTAGCGCACCACTTACTTTGTTATCACTACCATGTAGCGGTCAACCGAACCGCCCAAACTGCCGAAGTCCCCCGGACTTCGGCAGTTTTTTTTTACAAATCCCGTTGGCCAAACCAGCGAATGGCAAGCCACACCACAACCAGCATATACCCCAGGGCATAAACAATCATCAAAGGGCTGGGAATGGAACGGGCCGAGAACGGCGAAAACCCGACGACCGCGGTCAGCGGCGATTGCATCTCGAAGATGGCGCGTTTCCACAACACTTCACTGGGGATGAGTAAACTGGAAACGATGCCCACATTGATCGCGGTTTGATTGTTGAGAAAGGAGCCGATCTGCTCCACCCACCCGCCAATAAAAGCCAGACCGTACAAGCCAAAGACCACCCCACCGGTGGCCAGGGCAGAAATGCGGCTGGAGCACAACAGCGTGACCGACATGATAAGCAGACTTTCAAGATAAATCAGTCCAATGCCCCGCAAAAAATTGGTTGGCGCATACCCGGCCTGCACTTGTGCACTCAGCACCACCCCGCCCGCCATCAGGCTGAGATAGATCGCCAATAATCCGGCGAACCCCAGCCACTTGCCCAGCACCACCTCGGCGCGCCGCACGGGTTTGGTGACGATGGTTTGAATGGTGCCGCTGTTAATTTCGCCCGCCAGGGTATCGGCGGAGAGCAACGCGCCCATGGCGACCGATAGAAAGGTGACCGCATACAGCCCGGCTGTGGCGAGAAAGTTGTAAAACTCGGTCCGGATCAGCGGCGTGGCTCCCTGATCGGCTTTCATTTCGGCATTGATGAAATAAAACCCGGTGTTAAACAGAATGAGGAATGCCAGCCCAAGCAACACAGACGCCAGCGCAATTTTGCGGCGGATGGCTTCCCGAAAAGTGAGTCGGGCCAGGATGAAGATAGGAGACATTAACATCAAAGCTCAAAATTCAAACTCCCAATTTGCAGTTTGAATTTTGAAATTGGGAGTTTTTTTTATAACCCGCCATCCGTGCCCACGGTCTGGATAAACAAATCTTCCAGCGATAATTTTTGCGGAGTCAGCGCGTAAACCTCCGCGCCCTGGGCGACCAGATAGCGCGTGATGGCGGGCAGAACGGTTTCGGCGGTTATGGTGAGGGTGACTTGTTCTCCGTCCGCGCGGAGACCTTGCCCCCAAGCGGATAGGCCCGCGAGGGTGGCCGCCGTCAGGCCGCGCGCGCGGATGGTCACACTGGTTTCGCCGTCCACCAAAGTTTTGAGTTCGCTCACCCGCACCACCTCGCCGTGTTTAATGAACGCCACCCGGTCACAAGTGATTTCGATTTCGCTGAGCAGGTGTGAGTTGAGAAAGACCGTGGTGCCGGCGCTCTTCAGGTCGCGGATGATGTCGCGCACCAAGCGGCGGCCCACCGGGTCGAGGCCCGAGGTCGGCTCGTCGAGAAAGACGAGCGCGGGTTCGTTGATGAGCGCCTGCGCCAGCCCCACGCGTTGTAACATGCCTTTGGAGTAGGTGCGGAGGTGTTTATGGCGGAATGGAATCAGCCCCACGAGTTCCAGTAAATCTTCAATCCGTTTTTTGAGCGGGGCGGGGGCCACCCCGTGCAGTTGCCCATGCAAGGTCAAAAACTCTTGCGCGCTCAACCAGTCGTGAAACCGGAAATGTTCGGGCAGGAACCCGGCGCGGGCGCGCGCTCCCCGATGGCCCAGGGGTTCCCCTAGCAGAGTCCCGGTCCCCGAGGTTGGCGTGACCAATCCCAGGAACATCTTAATCGAAGTGGTCTTGCCCGCGCCGTTGGGGCCGAGGAAACCAAAGACCTCACCCTGCTCGACTTGCAAGGTGAGGCCTTTGACGGCGATGTTATCGCCGAATTCTTTGCGGAGGGCGTGAGTGTCGAGGGCGAGCATAGGCTTGGTCGGGGCGTTCAATTGAACGCCCCGACCAATATACCGCTATTGCAACCCATTCGCCATCGCCAGCGCGCCCTGCCAGCCATCGCCCAAGCCGCTGATGGCGTAGATGATGCCGTCCTTGACCCAGACCAGCGCGTATTGCGGCGCGTCGTCCACGGGGCGGCGGATGAGCGTGCCGGTCACACCGTCCACGGCCACTTGTTCGTACACAGCGGCGTTGCGCGGGATGGGGATGACCAACGTCGAAGTCCAGTCCACGGTCTGGCTGAACTCGCGCGCCTCAGTGGCGGTCATGCCCGTGAATTGCAACCCGATCTCGGCCAGTTGTTGAATATCCAGGTCGGGCGGGGCGTCCACGGTGGGGCTGGGCATTTCGACCAGCAACTGACAATTGATAAATCGGTGACCGGGCGAGCCTTCGGTTTCAGGCGCGCCATCAGTGGGGCAGTTGCCGTAGGCCAGCGTCACGGCGGCCGGCACATTGACTGAAATCTTCGCGCCATCCAGCGCGGCGGGGAGTTGCAACTCCGGGTGTCCGGCGGCGTCGAGGATGGATTGCCCGCGCTCGCGGTTGATGGTGAACTCAAACGCCGTGCCATCCTGCACGGTGACGACCGGGGTTTGGCCGTTATCGGCGACCCGCACGGTGAACCCGGCCAACTGGCTGGCCTCGGCGGCGCCCGCCACGGTTTGCGGTTCCCCGGACTCTTTGGTGACCTTGACCGAGTCGGACATCAACTGGCTAATCTGTTGGCCCAGCGCCTCATTGCCCGATAGCTCGCTGAGCCGGGTGGTGTCAATGGGCAGGATGGTGACTTGTTGGACGCGGAACAAGCCAAGAAATTCCCCGGCGAAGGCGCGCACCCCGGGGAACCCCAGGGCCAGAGCCAGGACGGACACGAGCACGCCGAGGCCAACCACTAAACGAGTTTGCTTGCGAAAAAATTTCATGAACATAGGGGTTTCCTTTCGAGAACGATATAAATTGAAACGGGTCAGGGCCGGGCGCGCGGTGAGGCGCGGGTCGCCCGGCGGGGGAGCGATTCCCGCGAGGTGAGCGGTGACCCGGCGGGCCTGAGCTTCTAAAGCGGCGCGGCGGGTCGCGCAATCCGCGCAGGTCGCCAGATGCGCGCGGGCCGCCTCGGCGAGTTCATTGTCCAGCGCCGCGCGGAGTTCACCGTCAGTCAAATGGGGCTGTGTCATGGGGTTGCATCTCCTTCCAGTTTTTGCCAGTGGTCGGCAAATTCCTTTTCCGCGCGCGCCAGCAGGGTACCGATGGAGGTGGGGCTGACTCCCAGTGCGGCGGCCAGTTCCTGATAACTCAAGCCCGAATGGCGCAGGATGAGCAACTGCGCCGAGCGGGGGGACAGCGCCCGCAGGGCCTGCCGCACCCGCGCGCGGTTTTCGTTTTGGATGATGATCTCCAGTGGGTCGGTGCCCGCGCGGTTTTCGGCTTCCCACGGGTTGGCCTGCTCGTAGGCGGCGCGGCGTTGCCAACTGCGGAGGGCGTTCAGCCCCAGGTTGCTCGCCACCCGATAGAGCCAGCCGCCCAGGTTGAGTTCGCGGGTGTCGGTGCGCTGAGAGAGCCGCCAAAAAGTTTCGAGCGCCAAATCTTCGGCTTCGGCCGGGTCGCCGACGAGCCGCACCAACACGCCATAGACGCGCGGCCAGTGTTCGAGAAACAGCGCCTCGAAATTATCAGTCACAGTGGAGGATTGGTCGCGCCTATCGGCCAGTGCGCGTTTGGGTTGAGCAATAGCGGTCACCGGTGCGAGCCTCTATCATAATAACACCGGCCAGCGGGGAGATGTGACAGACTATGTGGCTGTCGGGCTGGGGGTTTCGGTCGGGGTGGGCGAGGGGGAAGGCGTATCCGTCGGGCTGGGAGTGGGCGAAGGCGTGTCGGTGCCCGTGGGGGTGGTGGTTGGCGTGTCGGAAGCGGTCGCAGTAATGGTTGGGGTAGCCGTGGCGCTGGGCGTGAACGTGACTGTCGGGGTGGCTGTGGGGCTACCCGTTGCAGTCGCGGTACCGGTGGCCGTGGGGGTCGGTGTGGCTGTGGACGTAGCGGTAGCGGTGAGCGTGGCTGTCGCTGTCAGGGTGGCGGTGGCCGTGAGGGTGGCGGTTGGCGTGAGCGTGCGGGTCGGGGTGTTGGTGGAGGTTGCCGTTGGGGTGCGGGTTTGGGTGGGGGTGGAGGTCGGCGGCAGGGTGCTTTCCACCCAGGCCGCGCCGCTGGCATCGCGCAGGTAAAAGC
>CAYUFY010000245.1:0-7982 GCA_964443795.1 uncultured Anaerolineales bacterium
CGGTGCTGACAACCCAAGCGTTATGGAGCGATGCCGAGGCGCCGGTGGTGGCCGGGTCGGAAGCCCAGATGTGGGACTATCTCGGGCGTTACCACATTCCGGCGGTCCGGGTGGCCCACATCGCCAGCGTGACGATGGAGACGTTGCTCTATGGGCTGTGGCACGGCGAAGCCTATGCCTTTGACGAGGCCGCGTATAAGCGGTTTTATCCGCAGGCGCAACGGGCCGGGATCGGGGTGGGACCGGAAGACTTTTCGCAACCCGCGCCCCCCGGCGTGACCGGCCCCAGCATACATTTAGTACGGGTGCAACACTTCCCCCAGCGATGACCCGAACCTACCTGCATGTGCGCGGCGCGGGTGGTATCTCCGCAACATGCAAGCGTGGCTGGTGCTGGCGATGGGGGCTATCACAGCCTTGCTCATCAATGAAATCTGGATCGTGGCGTTGGGCGTGATTGGCTATCTGCTGGTCGTGCTGTTTGAGAGCGCGGGCCGCCCGGCCGCGCTGGAAACGCAGAACCGCCAATTGACGCAGGACGTGCAGGCGTTGCAGGCCGAATTGAAAAAATTACAAAAGAAACCGTAAGCCACTCCCTCTTGCCTCGGACGTGTAGATATGACCACCTTTTCCACCCCACACGGCGACCTCCAGCTCCTCCCACCGTCTCCCGAACTATTGAGGACGATTGCGTATTTCATGCCTTTTGGTTTCATCGGCCTCTCGACCGCCGAGCGGGGGGGGGCCCGCTTTGGCATCGTGATGCAATGCGGCGCGCAGGAACTGTATGCGGTGAAGCAACAACCCACCGATTGCGACGACCCCCAGCACCAATGGTTCTTGGCCCACATGCTGTTAATCACCCACAGCTTGGCCCAGTATCAGGCGCGGGGCTTTTCGGGTTTGCTTTTGCCCTGCGCCTATGAGCGCACCAAAACGAATGGTCTGGTGGAGTCGAGCGTCGCGTATTTTGCTTATCCGTACTCCGAAGGCCGCGAGGCCCAGCCCGAGTCCTATGAAGTGGCCTCGGAGGTCTTTGATAAGAAATTGGGGCGCGGCTTTGCGGCGATGATGGTCGGCTTTATCGAGGCGCTGGGGAAAAGCTCGCTCGCCCTGGGTGTCACGCTTCAACCGGTGATTGGCTTTGACATTCGGCCTCGGTCATCTTTGGAGCGCCTGAGCTTAAGCTTCATGCTCGTTGGCCCACATGTGATTTGCCTCCAACCGCATGTGGACGAGGGCGCTCCGTTTTGGCCGGTGCTTCGGTCAACGGGCATTGAGCAAGTCTTTCATGTTCCCAGCCTGGCCGTGTCCATCAGCGAAGATCAGTTGCACCCAGGCAAAAAATCATCGCTGGCCCAGCTGGCCGAAAAGTTTCCATTGCCCCCGGGCGCTTAATTCACGATTTCTTCACGCTCGCGCGCTATGCTGAGTTCAACAAATCATGTGCTCAGGAGAAACCGACATGTTCAACATTTGGTGGCGCGCCCTTACCCCCGGCCTGCGGGCCGATGAAGCGGTTGTTTCGTATCAGGTCTTGCTTGAGGCCGAGCCGAACCCCACGCTGGCCAAAGGCGCGCTGTGGACGTTGGTGGCCGCTCTCATCGCCAACCTCATGCAAGCGCCGGTCACGCTCATTCTGTTCTTCTTGCAGGCTCAGCAAAGCCCACCGGCGGAAGGCACTGGGTTGGGCCTATGCCTCGGCTTGTTGTTCGCGCCCATTGTATCGGTGGTCGGTTTTGTGGTGAGCTCGGCGATGTTGTGGGTGGCGGCGCGGGTGCTGGGCGGGCGCGGCACGTTGAACCGCCAAGCCTATGTGCAGGCGGCGGTGCAAGCGCCGCTCGTCATCGTGTTTGCGGGCTACACGGCCTTGAACCTCCTCGTCTCCAGCCTGTTGCCCGAGGCGGGCGTGATTTCCGGGTGCATCGGGCTATTGTTTATTCCGCTCGCTATCTACTTGGGCTGGATTAGCCTGATGGCTTTGCGCGCCGCGCATGGCTATGGCGGCGTGCAGGCCTTGCTCACCGGCGTGTTGGCAGGCGGCGTGCTTGCGCTTGGTTCCTTTTGCGCTACGTCGGTCTTGACCGGGTTGTTTCAGGGCTAGAACGTTTAGAGCCTATCTCTAAACGGCTTCCATTTCCAGACCTGACAGGTGGGCGCGATGAAATGGCGGTTAAACAGATACCTAAACGCGCCCACCTGTCAGGTCTTGCGAAGGACATAGGTTTAGAGATAGGTTCTTAGCACAAACAGTGATGCCATGGAGTTTTCACAATGACCCTCTGGGCAGGCTATCTCGGTTCGGGCAATGAGGGCGATGAGGGTGAGTTGCGGCGTTTGCTGGGCGATCAAGCCGACATCTACGCGAGTGCAGGCGTTGCGCTCGGAACGCGCGGGGTTGGGGGTGGCCCCGCGCGCCTGAACCGTGCCCCCGATGGCGCACCAGGTGGCGCAGTCTCCGTGACCAGCGGCCAGGGCGAGGCCATCACTTCCGCCACTTTCCATTCTGCCAGTGCCACCCTCGTTTTACAGCGCGACCCGTTTGGCTTGCACAGCCTCTACACCACCCAGCGCGGCGCGACCCTGTGGTTTGCTTCAGACCCGCGCCTGCTGGCTCAGTTGCCTGGGGCCACGCCGCAGTGGGAGGCCCAAGCCTTGCATGGCTATCTCTGCTTCTCTTACGTCCCGACCCCGCACACCTTATTTGCAGGCGTGACCCAGTTGGCGGCGGGTGAACGCCAAGTGTTTCAGTCCGCTGACACGGTGAGCCGTGAACCCGGCGCGGCCTGGCAGGAAGGCCCGCGTTTGGAAATCAGCGCAGAGCAAGCGCTGGTGGAATTGCGTCAACATCTGCGCGCGGCGGTGGCACGGGGGTTGGGCGCGGCCCGCGACGTGGGCGTGTTCCTCTCGGGCGGTTTGGATAGCAGTTTGGTGGCCGCCCTGCTTGTTGAATTGGGCGCGCACCCGCACTTGTTCACCCTCGACTTTGGCCCGCCGTATGATGCCGAGCTGGCCTACGCCCGCGCCGTCGCGGCTCATCTGCGCCAGCCTTTGCAGGTGGTGCCCGCGCGCCCCGCCCAGATTCGGGCCGCGTTACGGCCCACCGCCCAAGCCCTGCAACAACCCTTCGGCGATGGCGTGACCGTGCCGCTCTATCTGTTGGGCCAGGCGGCGGCCCAACGGGTCAACCACATCTTCAACGGCGAGGGCGGCGACCAGCTTTTCGGCGGCTGGGCGCTCAAGCCCATGCTGGCGGCGGAGCTGTATGCGGACGCAGAGTACAACCGCGCGGCGGCCTATCTCAAGACCTATCATCGCCTACACGGAGTGACCCATCAGTTTTATACCGCCGCCGCCCGCCACCTGACCGACCGCTTTGCCGTGGGCGATTGGGTGCGGCCTGCGCTGAACGCGCCCGGGTTCACCACTTTGTTGCACCGGCTCCGCGCCGCCAACTTGTGGCTCAAGGGCGCGCAGAACATCGCCCCGCGCGTCACGCAGTTGGCCGCCGCCCACGGCCTCACCATGCACGCGCCTTTCTTCGACTCCAACTTGGCCCAGTGGACTTTTTCTCTGCCGCCGGAATGGTTACTGCACGGTACCTGCGAAAAGTATTTGCTCAAGCGGGTGGCCGCGCCCTATTTGCCCACCGCCGTGGTGTGGCGCGAAAAACGCGGCATGGGCGTGCCCACCACCGACTGGTGTTTGGGGCCGTTGCGCCGCGAGGTCGAACACTGGCTCAATCCCCACCGCCTGAAACAGGCCGGCTGGTTCGAGCCGGAAGCAGTGGCGGCCTTGCGCCGGGGCGAGTTGCTCGCCACCGACTCGCGGCAACGGCGCGTGGGCGAACTGTTATGGCTAATGCTAATGCTCCACCTGTGGCTGGACGTTCACGCCCCCACCTGGGCGTGGCCCACCAAACCCTTAGGATCTTAAAGACCCTAAGGGTTTAGACGAAAGGTAGGCTTATGAAATGTATTTACTGTAGCCAGGATAGCAACCATAAAGACCGGCAGGTGAGCGGCGCTTGCCCAAGTTGCCAGCGGCGCTTTGCCTTTGAGCCCACCACCGACGCGCTGAAAATTACCGACTCTTTTTTTAAGCACACGTTGGACGTAGTCTCCAGCCAGGGCACATTGTCCTTCACCGACCGGCAAGTGTGGTACGAGTTTGCGCGGCGGCTGGCGCGGCGGCGGTGGTGGACTGGGCCACTCACGCTGGGGCTGGTCAGTTTCTTTTTGGGCGCAGTGTGGTTGTGGAATTGGTTGGGGCCGTGGGCGTTGGCCGGGCCAACGGTGCTGACCCTGGCCGTTGGGGCCGCCGCGTATGTCAATCATCGTGAGAAACTGCGCCATCCCGCCGTATCCTTTGAAACCTTCAACGCCAACTACCTGGCCGTGTGGAAACAAGTCCATGGGCCGCTCGAAAAATTAATCCCCACAGTCAACCCGCGCTTCGCCACGGTGCTCGGCCCAGAGCCCGACCTGACCGCCTATAGTTTTGACCGCGTGCTGGTAACCGATCACTTCCCCATCGCCGCCATGCTGGTCGCCAACAACTTTCACTTTGAACACAACTGCGCCATCTTGAGCGTGGATGGATTTCCGGCAGGCCGCCGCGACACCATCCTCACCATGTTGCAACGCAATCCGGCCCTCACCGTCTATGCGCTCCACGATGCGTCGGGGGATGGGTGTCGGTTGCCGCTTACCCTGCGCCAGCGCGATTGGTTTCCGGACCCGGCCACTACCGTCGTTGACCTGGGCCTGCGCCCGCGGCATGTCACCGAGAAAGGCTGGATGACGATTACGGGCTTCCCACAAACGCTCCCCGAAGAAATCCACTCCGCGCTCACGCCGCCCGAAGTCACCTGGTTAGCCACCGGCCAGGTGGGCGAGCTGGCGCTTCTGCGCCCCGAACTCCTCATGCGCGCGGTCTATCGCGGCATGGGCCGTGCGGCCGAGGCCATCAACAAAAACAAAACCGCCGAGGACTCCAGCGCCAGTGGCGGCGATGGTGGCGATGGTGGCGGCGTCATTTGGATTCATAGCCCCGGCCACACAGACGATGACCAACTGCCGGCAACAGAAACCCCCGACTTCGCCCCCGCCGAATTTGACGACGGCGACCCCGGGGGTGGAGATTTCGGCGCGGACAGTTTTGGATAAGACCCACTTGGAAAGGCAACCTCATGTTCCTCTCAAACGACTCCCCCTCCCGACCATTCATTCCGACTGAACACATTCACAACTTGCGGGCCGGCCCCTGGCTGGCCCTAGTGACCGAGCACGGCGCCGACCTGCCCGGCATTCGCGGGCGGGTCGGGGTTGCGGCCCCAACGCACGCGGGCTTGGAAATCGGCGCCGACCTGATTGAGTTACAGCCCGGCAGTGCGTTCCCCAATCACGTCCATCCGGGCGAGCACATCTTGTATGTCATCGCGGGTCAAGGGCTAGTGCACATTGCTGAGGCCGCTCATCCCATCCGCACCGGCGATGTGATTTTTATCCCCGCCGAATATGCTCACAGTGTCCACAATCCCAGCGACAACCCTGGCCCGCTCCGGTTGCTCACCGTGGGGTATCCGCACAAACACATTGCGGCCCGCGACCGCATGCGGCTTGTCACCCCCGAGGCGGCATGAGCCACGCTTGGCTTCAATGGCTGAGGCCCGTTCAGCCTTCACCCGTCGCCGTACAGCCAGCGAACCGATTGCTTGGAGTCTATGGTGGCCCTGACCCCGTGGCCGCGTTGCAGGCGCTGGGAGCGCAGGCGGTTTGGCACAACGCGCAGGTGGCCCTGGGCGGTGCGCCCGTTTGGGTGGATGAGGCCAACGGATTAGCCATCAGCGGTGAACTCATCCTCGATAACGTTCCAGCGTTGCGCGCCCAATTGGGCCGCCCGCACGCCGAAGCGCTGGAATTGCTGGGCGCGCTCTATGCCCAACAAGGCTTGGCCGGAATGCGTTTGGCGATGGGGATGTTCGCTATCGTCATTTGGGATGAGGCCCAACAACAACTGCTGTTAGTGCGCGACCAGGTGGGGGCGCGCACGTTGTACTACGCCCGCTCAGGCGCGAGCTGGTGGTTTGCTTCGCAACTGCGCCCTTTGCGCCACAGCCCCGCTGTCTCCGGCGAAATCTCGCTGACGGCGTTGCGTAACTATCTGACCTTCGCCTTTGTGCCGGGGGCCGAGACGTTGTGGCAGAATGCGTTTGAGGTGCGTCCCGGCACGGCCGTGCTTGCGCCCAGCGCCGAGGTAGTGAATTACTGGGAGCCTGAGCAAGGCGAGTGGGACCCGCGCGAGCCCATCACCACCCACGCCCAGCGGTTGCGCCGCTTGCTGGAAGAGGTGGTGCAAGAGCAGCTGCCGCCCGCCGGGCCGGTGGGGATTTTCTTGTCGGGCGGCCTCGACAGCAGCCTGGTCACGGCGTTGGCCGCCCGTGCCGCGCCCGGCCCGGTGCATACCTATGCCATCCATTTTGGCGAGCCGTATCCCAACGAGCTGGCCTTTTCCGACATGGTGGCGCGGCACTGCCGGACGCGCCACCATGTGCTGGCCCTCGCGGCGCACGAAGTGCAAGCCATGTTGCCCGAGACCTTGTTGGCGCTCGACGACCCGATTGGGGACCCGCTGACCGTGCCGAACTTATTGCTGGGGCGCATGGCCGCCCGTGACACCGATGTCATTCTCAACGGCGAGGGCGGCGACCCGTGCTTTGGCGGGCCGAAGAATTTGCCGATGGTGCTCAATGAGTTGTATGCGCCCAATTACAATCGCGCCACCGCGTATCTGCGCGCTTACCAAAAGTGTTACGACGATTTGCCACGCCTGCTTTCGCCCGCGGCGCACCACGCCTTGCGGCAGGCCGCGTCGCCAGAAGAAATTTTGCAACCCTATTTGGACAACCCGGCCATGCCGCACTTCCTCAACAAGCTGGCGCATATCAACATCCGGCTCAAAGGCGCTGACCAGATCTTGACCAAGGTGAATAACCTGACCAGCGCCAACGCCGTGCTGGGGCGGTCGCCGTTGTTCGACCCACGGGTGGTGGCGGCCAGTTTTGCCATCCCGCCCAACTATAAATTGTTGGGCGCGACCGAGAAGGCCGTGCTCAAATATGCCGTCGCCGATCTCTTGCCGCGCCCCATTCTCATGCGGCCCAAGAGTGGCATGTTGGTGCCCGTGCAAGGTTGGTTCAAACACGACTTGCGGCGTTTTGCCTCGGACATGTTGCTAAGTCGGCGCGCGTGCTTGCGCCCCTACATCAACGCTACGGTGGTGCGCGACTGGCTCGACTACCGCGGTGAGCTGTGGCCGCGTCAGGGTGTGAAGCTGTGGTTGTTACTCACTTTGGAGGTCTGGCTCCGCGTCCGAGAGTGATCGTTGCTTCGTGTTTTGCAAGTGCATGCGAGATTTTTGGTCGCGCGCTCAGGCTTCATAGGACGTTCAATTGAACTTCAAACTTAAATCGGTTATGCTTGTATTGTCCAAAAGGACATCAACTGCTTGCAACACAAGGAAGGTGCCGATGCGACTCTCGCTCACAGCCCATAGGCTGTGGTTCATCACCTGGCTGTTCGTTCACACGCCCTCGCCCTTTCACCTATGCGGTGGCGCAGTATTAACGCGAGCCGGGTACAAACGGCGGCCTGCAAATTTTGGTGGATCATCAACGCCATCCTCCACCGGAGCGTTGGGCGCTTGATGTTGAGT
This sequence comes from uncultured Anaerolineales bacterium, assembly GCA_964443795.1. GTDB lineage: Bacteria > Chloroflexota > Anaerolineae > Anaerolineales > UBA6663 > DATDRS01. The sequence goes on from CAYUFY010000245.1 coordinate 7,717, forward strand.
TGTAGCGCGTCGCACAACAGCGTCAGACAAGTCATCTTACACTGAGTTGGCTTTCCTGAGGTAGTATTTCGGCTACCCGGATATGCAGGAGACTCACATGAATACGGAACAGGCGCGCGCTGGCTTCGCCCAATACCTCCAGCGCCGCTTTAGCCAGAGCAGCACTCCCAAACATTACCTCAACGATCTCGATCGGCGTTGGTGCATGAATCTGTCAACGACAATTAGAAATGCCCATGGGGTGGGCGCGTGGGGCGCGCGGCGGG
>CAYUFY010000246.1:0-7964 GCA_964443795.1 uncultured Anaerolineales bacterium
TGATAATCAACCCTTCCTGCCTGATTTTGTCGCGCCGCTTGCCTGAGCAGTTACAGCAAAAGGCCAATACCTAATAACCAATCGTAAAAATTTCTATCGCCCCATTGCAGATGGTAAATATCGTGACCTAAACCCCCTTTGTGAGGTCGAATGGCATTATCAATACCCAAGCAATCGCGGGCGACTTTCAGCAGATTGTAATCTTTTGACACCAAAGACAAATGTCGTCCATCCTTTGATAGGTTGCCATCGGTGACAATGAGGCCCACAACATAGGCGATTGGTGCCGACCATTTATGCGGAATATATCTGCTGACTTGTGGCCCGCGCGGACGGAATGAGATGCCTAAATCGTTCATGCGGCGACGAATGCTAGTCGCACTGCATCCGTAATGTTCAGCCAATTTCTCTATCGTCCAGCCGTCATCCCAATACAGTCGCTGTAGCTCTTCTCGCTTAATGGTGTGTCGCAAACTCATGCGCTCAGTATAAAATAAAGCACGAGCCACCGTCAATCACTTTCACCTTTCACCCCTCATTCCCATGAAACTCGGCATTATCGGCCTCCCCCAATCTGGCAAGACCACCATTTTCAACGCGCTCTCCCGGGGCGATCGCCCCGTGGGCACTATGACCGGCGGCGGGCGTTTCGAGGTGCAAACTGGCGTGGTGCCTGTGCCCGACGCGCGCGTGGATAAACTCTCGGCGCTGTTCAAACCGCGCAAGACCATTTACGCCCAAGTGGTCTATGCCGACATTGCCGGACTGGAAGCCGAGTCGAGCAAGTCGGGTTTCTCTGGGCCGATGATGAATCAACTCGCGACGATGGATGGCTTTGTGCAGGTCGTGCGTGCTTTCGACAACCCCACCGTGCCCCACCCGGCGGGTTCGGTGGACCCGAAGCGGGATCTGGCCACGCTGGATAGTGAGCTCCTGCTCAACGACCTGATTGCCGTCGAGCGCAAACAAGAGCGCATGACCGAAGAGCAAAAGAAGAACATTATCAAAGACAAGGGCCTGCACGCCATCGAGATGGTCATCTTTGAGAAACTGCACACCACCCTCAGCGCCGACAAACCTTTGCGCGATGTGGCCTTAACCGCGCAGGAAGAAAAACTCATCTCCAGTTATCAACTGCTCACCCGCAAGCCCATGCTGGTGATGTTTAACACCGGTGACGATCAGGCCGACCCGGCGCTCCCCACGGTCACTCACGCCCGCACGGCGCTCGTGGCCCTGCGCGGCCGGCTGGAAATGGAAATCGCGCAACTCTCGCCCGATGAGGCCGCCGAGTTTCTCAAAGAGTACGGCATCGCCGAACCGAGCTTGAATCGCATCATCAAGTTATCGTATGACCTGATGGGTCTGCAAAGCTTCTTCACCGTGGGCGAGGACGAGGTACGGGCGTGGACCACGCACCGGGGCGCCACCGCCCCTGAGGCCGCCGGGGAAATCCACACGGATCTGCAAAAAGGTTTCATCCGCGCCGAAGTCTCGCATTACGCCGACCTACTCGAACTGGGCGGCTACGCCGAACTCAAAGCCAAAGGTAAACTGCGGCTGGAAGGCAAAGAATATATCGTGCAGGATGGCGATGTTTTGAACATCCGGTTCTCGCCGCCGGGAAAGTGATTCGTCCCTCATAACTCTCCGAAGGAAAACACCCATGCCCTATACTGCCTCCCGCTGGTCACTGACCGCTTTGCTTCCTTCCACCGAACCATCGGTGATTGAAAAGGCGTTGAAAGATGTCGAAAAACATACGAAACGCGTTGAAAGCTGGCGCGGAAAATTGAAGGCCACGCTTTCAGCCAAAGATTTTGCGGCGTTGCTCAAAGATTACGAGGCGCTCCAACTGGCATCTCAACGCGTGGGCGGGGTGGCCGGGCTAAAACTGGCCGCCGATACTCAGGATCAGGCGGCGCACGCCTTGATGGGGCAAATCCAACAGCATCTGACCCAGACTCAAAATCGCGTCTTGTTTTTTTCTTTGTGGTGGAAGGGTTTGGACCAGACCAACGCCCGACGATTGCTGAAAGTCTCCGGCGATTTGCGCTACTGGTTGGAAAAGTTACGCCAGTTCAAGCCGTATACCCTCTCCGAAGCGGAAGAGAAAATCATCAATCTCAAAGATGTTAATGGGGTGGGCGCGCTTCAGACACTCTATGACACCATGACCAGCAAGTTCCAATTTACGCTGGAAGTGAACGGCGAAAAACTGACTCTCACCGAGGATGCCATTGCCGCTTACGCCCAACACCCCGACCCAACCCTGCGCGCGGCGGCTTACCAGGAGCGGTACCGCGTGTATATGGAAAACAGTTTGACGCTGTCACAGATTTACCAGCATATCGTCCGCGACTGGCGCAATGAGCATATGGATTTGCGCGGATTCCGAAGCCCCATAGCCCGCCGTAATTTAGGCAATGATCTGCCTGAGGCGGTCGTTGAGACCATGTTGAAAGTGATTGGCAAAAATGCCCCACTGTTTCAGCGGTACTTTAAGCTAAAGGCCAAATGGCTGGGGATGAAGCAGTTGCGCCGCTATGACTTATATGCTCCGCTGGCCGAAGTGGACAAGCGTTACGACTATGACACCGCAGTGCAGATGGTGTTGAAGACCTTTGACGAGTTCTCGCCCCGCGTGCGCGAACTGGCCCAAAAGGTGTTCGATGACGGCCATGTGGACGCGGAAGTGCGGCATGGAAAAACCGGCGGGGCATTTTGCGCGGGCGTTTTGCCGGGTGTCTCGCCCTGGGTGCTGGTCAACTATAACGGTCGCCCGCAAGATGTGACCATCCTCGCGCACGAGATGGGCCACGCCATTCATAATTGGCTTGCCAGCGAACATTCGGCGCTTACGTGGATGTCATCGTTGCCATTGGCCGAGACTGCCTCGGTGTTCGCGCAGATGTCACTCACCGATAAACTCCTGGCCACCGAAACTGACCCCGCGACGCGGCGCTCCATTTTGGCGCGGACCATTGACGAGATTTATATGACCGTGGGACGGCAGGGCTTCTTCGCCATGTGGGAGAAGGAAGCCCACGAACTTGTCCGGCAGGGCAAGACCGCCGATGAAATGGCCGCCGCCTATCTGGAAGCACTTAAGCGACAGTTTGGTGATTCCATGGACATCGCCGATGAGTTCCGCTGGGAATGGATACTCATCACGCATTTTTACGGCGTGCCGTTTTACGTTTATGCTTACGCTTTCGGACAGTTGTTGGTGCTGGCGCTCTACCAACAATACAAACGCGAGGGCGAGGCTTTCAAGCCAAAGTATTTGAAAATCCTGGCTTATGGCGGCTCGAAAGCGCCCATGGCGATTTTAGAAGAAGCCGGGATTGATGTGACCTCGGCCAAGTTCTGGCAGGGCGGGTTCGATGTGATTAGTGGGATGATTGATGAGTTGGAGCGCATTGAAGCCTAGCGAACCCGAAACTTCAAACATCAAATCTCAAACTTCAAACTCTAAAACAAAGCGCCTTTGATAATTCAAAGGCGCTTTGTCGTTTGAGTTTTGAAGTTGGGAATTTGACTTACGCTTTGCGCGTCGCCGCTTCCATCAGCGCGTGAATGCGCCCGACCATCTCGGCGGGGTTGGGGTGCAAGCCTTCGAGCAGGAGGCCGTTCTCGTAAAGTTGCTCAATCGTGTCGTTGACCAGCGTATCCGAATTGCTGACGGCCAGCAGGCCAGAGAGATTTTTGATAATGGCGTGTCCCCGGTTGATTTCTACAATCTTCTTCGGCACGGTGTAATCTTTTTCAATTAACCGGCGCACCCGGTCCATCTCATGCTCTTTAGCCTCGCCGGGGGAGACGAGGCGCAGGGGGCTATCCACCAGCCGGTCGGAGGCGCGCACGTCGGTGATGCGCTCACCAAGTTGAGTCTTGAAGCGCGCCACTAGGGTGTCGAAATCCGCCTGGGGCAGGGCATCCGCTTGGGCCGCGTCCGGTTTCTCGCTTTTAGGCAGGTCCAGGCTCGGGTCATCCACATTCTTTAGGGAGAAGCCCTCGTAAGTTTGCAAGCCCGTTAGCATGAATGCATCGAGCGGATCCACGAGAAACAGCACTTCGAGGCCTTCCTTGCGGAAGTAATCCAGGTGCGGCGAATGCGCGGCGGATTTCAAGTCATCGGCGAGCAGATAATAGATAGCGCGCTGTTCGGGTTTCATGCGGCCGGTGTACTCGGCCAACGACACAATTTCGCTGGCGCGCGAGGAGTGGAAGCGCAACAGTGGCGTGAGCTTATCGCGCGCCGCGTAGTCCATGGACATGCCCTGCTTGATGAACGGGCTGAATTCCTGCCAAAAGACTTTGTACTTGTCGGTGTCTTTGGCGGCCAGGTCTTTGAGCGTGTCAATGACTTTATGCGTGAGCGCGGTTTTGATGCGCTCCATCGTCTTGCTCACTTGCACCGTCTCGCGGCTCACGCTCAACGGCAAGTCCTCCGACTCGACTACACCCTGAATAAAACGCAAATACTCCGGCAACAAATCCTTGCTGTATTCCTGAATCAGCACCTTGCGCGAATAGAGTTTCAGCCCGGCTTCCTTCCGCAGACTGAACATCCCCTGTTGCGCCTTGGCGGGGATGAAGAGCAACGCGTAAATTTGCGTGGGCGCATCGGTGTTGAGATAGATGCGCGTGAGCGGCGCTTCAAAATCCAGCGTGAGTTGTTTGTAGAAATCATTGGCCGACTCGTCGGTGATTTTTGAATTCGGCTCGCGCCAGAGCGCGGTTTGGCGGTTGGCGGCCTCGGCTTTATCGCCAAGATAAATGGGATACGACACGAAGTCGGAGTGTTTGCGGATGATGTCTTGCAGGCGATAAGTCTCGGCAAACTCCTTAGCTTCTTCTTTAAGTTTGATCTCGATGCTGGTGCCGCGCCCGGCGCGCTCGGCGGGTTCGAGGGTGTACGTGTCCCCGCCGGTCGAAACCCAGGTCCACGCGGCCTCGTCGGCCCGATGCGAGCGGGAAGTGACCCGCACTTCGTCGGCGACCATGAACACCGAATAGAAGCCGACGCCGAATTGGCCAATGACATCCGCGACCTTCTGGCCTTCCTGCAAGGACTTGAGGAAGGTGGCCGCGCCTGAGTGGGCAATCGTGCCGAGGTTTTCTACCAATTCCGCGCGGGCCATGCCAATCCCGGAATCGCTAATGGTCAGGGTGTGCGCCGCCGGGTCGCCGACCACGCGGATGGCCAGTTCCGCGTCGGGGTCCAGCACCGTGTGGTTGGTCAACATCTCAAACTGGGCGCGGTTGAGCGCGTCGGAGGCATTGGAAATCAGCTCGCGCAGGAAGATCTCGCGATCGGTGTACAGCGAGTGGACAAGGATGTGGAGCAGTTGCTTGATTTCAGCGCGAAAGGGAACAGCTTCGGGGGCAGGGGCAGACGACATATTTAGAACCTCTTGAAAGTGGGATACCCTAATATATGCCGGAAGTGTAAGAAAAAAGCAAGAGGCAAGCCAAGACTGCCGCAGTCGCGCAGACTGCGGAGGCGGGCTTGAAAAATTGGCTCTTTACATGGGCTAACGAATTTTGCTATAATCGCCACAGTTCACATATTCAATGACGATAGAGATATGTCGCTGGCTAACCTACCAGAGAGCCGCCGGATGGTGCGAGGCGGCAGGCCACCCGAGCGATTTCCACTCTTGAGGGTCGCCCTATGATGAATAGGGCCGGGCGCTCCCGTTAGCGAGCCAGTAATAAGGCCGAACCCCAGTGTGTAGGGGCGTTCAATTGAACGCCCTTACCCACTAAACGGATCGGCAAAAGCAGGTGGCACCACGGCCGGCCCCTCGTCCTGCACAACAGGATGAGGGGCCGTATTCTTTTCCATGGAGGTGAGAATGTGTCCATGATTGCCGTGTTGTTGCTCGGTTTTGTGGGGTGTGGGATATTCCTGGCCGCCGGGCTGGCGGTCGTCTGGGTTATCCTCAGCGAACGCAAACAAACACCAAAAGATTAATGTGAAGGAGAGAAGGTAGAAGGTGGACATACCCGCTAGTCTTGCAACTAGCGTGCCTGCCACTGCCTAAACTCAGGAGACTCAAATGTTAGACCTTAACCTTATCCGGACCCAACCGGATTTAATCAAGCAAGCCGTTATTAACCGCCAAAACCCCGAGCTGACCGCGACGGTGGACGCCGCGCTGGCAACGGATGCCCGGCGGCGCGAACTGCTCAAAGAAGTCGAAACCCTGAAGGCCGAGCGCAATACCGTGAGCAAGGCCATCGGCCAAATGAAGGACGCCGCGGCCCGCGAAGCCAAGATCGCCGAACAAAAGGGCCTGGGCGATAAAATCACCGCGCTCGATGCCGAGGTGCGCGAGGTGGAAACCAAGTTGGACGAACTGCTCAGCACCCTGCCGAATGTGCCCGACCCGCGCACGCCGCTAGGTAAGAGCGAGGACGAGAACGTCGTCCTCCGCACGGTGGGCGAACCGAAGCAGTTTGACTTTGCCCCGCAACCCCACTGGGAACTAGGCCCCAAGCTGGGCTTTATTGACTTTGAGCGTGGGACCAAACTGGCTGGGTCGCGTTTCTACATACTCACTGGCGTGGGGGCGCGGCTCCAGCGCGCGCTCATCGCGTGGATGCTTGATCTGCACACGCGCCAGCAACCGTACACCGAAGTCTATGCGCCCTTCATGGTCAAGCAGGATATTCTCTACGCCGCCGGGCAACTGCCCAAGTTCCGCGATAACCTGTATCACGATGTAGAGGATGACAAGTGGATGGTGCCCACTGCCGAGGTGCCCATCACCGGGATGCACATGAATGAGATTCTCGACGTGGGTGATTTGCCGCGCCGCTACACTGGCTACACGCCCTGTTTCCGGCGTGAGAAAGTCGCCGCCGGGCGCGATGTGCGCGGTATTAAGCGTGGGCATCAATTTGATAAGGTGGAGATGTACATCTTCTGCAAGCCGGAAGAGTCGGATGCCGAATTGGAACTGATGCGCGAACATGCCGAGGCCACCTGCGCGCAACTCGGGCTGACCTACCGCGTAAAACAGTTATGCACGGCAGATATTGGCTTTAGCGCCCGCATGACTTATGACTTGGAGGTGTGGGCGCCCGGGTGCGATGAGTGGCTGGAAGTGTCGTCGGTGTCGAACTGCGGCGATTTCCAGGCCCGGCGCGGGAACATCAAATACCGCCCGGCCCCCGGCGCCAAACCCGAGTTTGTGCACACCCTCAACGGTTCGGGGCTCGGCCTGCCGCGCACGCTCATCGCCGTCATCGAGAACTACCAGCAAGCCGATGGGAGCATCGTGATACCGGAAGTGTTGCGCCCGTGGATGGGGGGGGTGGAAGTGATTAAGGCCTAATTAGCAAATGCAGAGTTTTGGGTTGCGGGTTTGGCGTTGTGTTGACCCGTAACCCGAAACTTTGAACCCGAAACCGTGACTGAGACCTTCTTAATCATCGTTACGTTTTTAGTCATGCTCATCGGCGTGGCCGGAGTCATCATCCCCATCTTGCCGGATGTGTGGTTGATTTGGCTGGCCGCGATTGGCTATGGCCTTCTGCAACAGCCGCTGTTCGATGGCTGGGTGGGGGGCATCGCCATGATTTTTATCACCCTGCTCACCGCCGCGGGCGTGGCCGCCGATTGGGTCATGGTCAATGCGGGCGCGGCCAAAGGCGGCGCGTCGTGGCAGGGCATCGTGGCCAGCATCGGGCTGGGAATCGCGGGCCTGCCGTTCTTCCCGCCCCTCGGCTCACTGGTGGGGGCGTTGCTGGGCTTGTTTTTAGTGGAATACTTTAAGAACGGGAAGAACCCCAAGGTGGCGTGGGAGGCGGTTAAAGGCTATGCCGCCGGGTGTGGTCTGTCGGTCGTCGCGCGGCTCGCCATTGCCTTAGCGATGATTGGCATTTGGGGCGTGTGGGTGTGGGTGAGTTATTTGTGATTGAAGATTTCTGATTGCTGATTGAAAGCCAAT
>CAYUFY010000247.1:0-7947 GCA_964443795.1 uncultured Anaerolineales bacterium
GCGGTGGGGGGCATCAACCTCGCGGAGGAAGCCGTGACCGTGGGGGCGGCGGTGGTGAAGTGGGGAGCGTTTGTGCAGGCCGTCATTAATTTTCTGGTCATCGCGCTGGTCATCTTTTTCATCACCCGCACCGCCAACCGGATACAAAAGCCCGCGCTGGCCCCGGCCCCCGCCGCGCCTACCACTAAAGAATGTCCGCACTGCGCCACGACCATCCCCCTCAAAGCCGCGCGGTGTCCGCATTGCACTTCCGATTTGAAAGCCTAGTTATCTACAGGAGAAAACCTCATGGACGAACTCGTTAAGCTCGTGGCTCAAAAGACCGGCATTCCCGAAGCCACCGCCAAAATTGCGGTGGAGACTGTGTTGGGCTACATCAAACAACAACTTCCGCCGCCGCTGGCCGCGCAGGTGGAGGCCGTCATCAGCGGCAAAGGCCTCAGCCCGGATGCCTTAGGTGATATCGCGAAAGGTCTCGGCTTGGGCAATTTACTCGGCGGCAATAAGTAAAACGCGGTAGCAGATTTTTTAAGGGCGAGGTGCTTGTGTCCGCCTCGCCCTTGTACTATATTAGGTGCATCATCAAAGTCACCGCCTGACCCGGTCAATTTCGCCCTGATTTATCGGCTTTTTGCGGGATTTTGGTGTGAGCTTGCCCCCCATCCTTTCACCCCTTTAGGAGACCCCCATGAGCGACCAGTACAAGTTCCTTCTCGAAGAAAGCAAGTTGCCGAAGGCGTGGTACAACATCAACGCTGACATGCCCGTGCCGCCGCAACCGGTGTTGCACCCTGGCACCATGGAGCCGGTGACGCCGGATTTTCTGGGGGTGTTGTTCCCGATGAACATCATCATGCAAGAGATCAGCCCCGAGCGGTGGATTGAGATTCCCAAGCCGGTGGCCGATGTTTACCGGCTGTGGCGCCCCACGCCCATGATGCGCGCGGTGCGGCTGGAGAAGATGCTCGACACCCCGGCGCACATTTATTACAAGTACGAAGGCGTCTCCCCGGTCGGGTCGCATAAACCCAACACGGCGGTGGCGCAGGCCTTCTTCAACAAAGAGGCCGGCACCAAAGCGCTGACTACTGAGACCGGCGCGGGTCAGTGGGGCAGTGCCCTGGCCATGGCCTGCAATTTCTTCGGCATTGATTTGGAAATCTACATGGTGAAGGTGTCCTATCACCAGAAACCCTATCGCCGCATCATCATGGAAAACTTTGGCGCGGACGTATACGCCAGCCCAACCGACCGCACCCAATATGGGCGGACAGTGTTGGCCGAAAGCCCCAATTCGCCCGGCTCGTTGGGGATGGCGATTTCGGAAGCGGTGGAAGTGGCCGCGACGAGCGGCGGCACGAAGAAGTACAGTCTCGGTTCGGTGTTGGGCCATGTGCTGATGCACCAAACGGTTATTGGACTTGAAGCGTTGGAACAAATGGAAATGGCGGGCGAGTATCCCGACATCGTCATTGGGTGCGCGGGTGGCGGCTCGAACTTCGCCGGGTTCACCTATCCGTTCCTGTGGAAGAAGTTCACCGAGAAGAAGGAAGTGCGTGTCATTGCGGTGGAGCCAGCCTCGTGCCCGAGCCTGACGCGCGGCAAATATACTTTTGATTATGGCGATACGGCGGCCATGGCCCCCATCGTCAAGATGCACACCCTCGGCCACACCTTCATCCCGCCGGGGATTCACGCCGGCGGTCTGCGCTATCACGGCATGGCCCCCAGCGTGAGCGCGCTCGTGGACCACGGGGATGTGGAAGCCAAAGCGGTGAAGCAACTCGAAACCTTTGCGGCGGCGGTGCAGTTCTCCAAAGCCGAGGGCATCATCCCCGCGCCCGAGAGCGCGCACGCCATCCGCGTGGCGATTGATGAAGCCCTGGAGTGCAAGAAGACCGGCCAGAAGAAAGTCATTGCCTTCAATCTCTCCGGGCACGGGCACTTCGATATGATGGCCTACGAAGCTTATCATCATGGTCAGCTCGAAGATTTCGTGTACCCGCAAGAGATGGTAGATGAGGCGATGACGCATTTGCCACAAGTGAAGATGTAAAACCGCAAAACCGTAAAATCCCAAACCCCAAATTTCAAATCCCAAAGACAAGCGGCGCGTCTGGTGAGGACGCGCCGCTTAGTTTAATGCGCTGGTGTGTCCGGTGACAGTCACTTTCAAAGTGACTGTCACCTGGATCAAAGTTTATTGGCTTTCAATCTTTTCCGCGCCATAGCGCAATACTCGCGCGCCAGTTCGATGCCGATGTAGTCGCGCCCGAGGCGGCGCGCGGCGAGGGCGGTGGTGCCGCTCCCCATGAACGGATCGAGGATGACTTGGGCAGAGGTGGACCCGATGATGCGCTCGATGAGCGCCAACGGGAACGGCGCGGGGTGCGGGTTATCCTGCTCCTGCGTGAACTCCCACACATCGCCGTGGCGACTGGCTTGGGGGGCGAGCTTAAAGCCGGGTTGGGCGATGAGGTAGATGACTTCGTAGGTGGGCAGAAAATAACCCCGGTTGAAATTGATTCCGCCCTTGCGCCGCCAGATGATGATTTGCCGCACGGGAAACTCATCCACGATGTCGTGACGATCTTGCAAGCGCCCGGCCTGCACGCGCCACTTATGGTTGTAGAAAATCGCGCCGTCGGGTTTGAGCAGGCGCATCATTTCTGTCAGGCAGTCGCGTTGCCAGGCCACGTATTCATCATGCGGCATGGCATCGGGGTGGGTGGCGTAGCCGTTGAGCAGTTGGGCGCGACTCCACTTGCCGCCGCGCCCATCCTTGAGGCCGTTGCCAGTGGAGTTTTTGAGATTGTAGGGTGGGGAGGTGACCACTAAGTCTATTGACTCGGGGGGCAGGCGGCGCATGACGGCCAGGGTATCGCCGCAGATAATTTTGTTGAGATAGGGGCTGAGGGGCAAGCGCTGAGACGGCATGAAACGGGAGCTTACGTCACCGTGATTTCCAGCCACCACTCTTTGGTGCCGTTGGGGGGCAGGGTGGCGTAGGCGCGCCAGTGGTTGACCGCCACATCCAGCGGGTCAGGCGCGCCAATGCAGGGTTCGAGGCCGAGGTTGAAGTACGGCGAGAGATTGGGCACGCCCGCCCAGCCGCCGTAGTTCATCCACAACCCAATGCGTGTCACTTGGTCGGGGTCAAAGGTCATGCGGAAGGCGGCGCCATCGCTTGGGTCGCGGAGTTCGGCCCAGCCTTCGGTGAGTTTGGGGGAGAAGACTTTGAGCGCAATGCCGGCACTGGGGTCGGGCACCACGCTGAGGTCGCGGTTGGCCGCGTGGGTCAGGTCAATCACATCGCCGTGTTGCGCGGGGAAGTTAATCGCGCCGGCCACGCGCCACTCGTTCGTCGGCAGGTCCAGCACCATCCCCGGCTTCAAGGCCATGAGTGGGTGACTGCTCCAGATGAACGGCATGGGGAACGGGGCGAGGTTGATGGCCCGATAGTCGAGCCGCACCCGCCCGCCGCCCAATAGGTGGATGCGTTTTTCGAGGGTGTACGGCAACCGGATGCCGTGGACGGTGAGAAAAAGCTCGTCCCCGAGGATGCGCGATTCCCACGGGAGACTCCACACTTCGCCGTGGTCGGGCAAGGGCGTGCCGCGCCAGGGTGCGGTGGGGTAGGCGCACGCCCCGACGGTGGGAAAGCATTCGTCGAAGCCGCCCACGTCGAAGTCGCGGACATAGTTCGCGTCATAGGTCGGCAGGCGATAAGGCAGGCCGGGGTTGCGGAACAGCCACTCGCGCCCGCGCCGGGGATCATGGATTTCGGCGATTTTGCCGCCCCAGTGCGGCAGAACCGTGAGGCGCAGAGTCTCATCGCTGAGCCGAAAGGCGAGGAGATTTTCGTAGGCAGTCTCGATAATCATGCGGTTACACTCCGAATTCGTGTGGGCGATTGTAGCCTCTGCTGTATAATTTTGCGAGTTACAGTCCACAGTCGTCAGTCAATAGTCATGAGATAAGGAGTGACGTGCATGGCAGACCAACGGATCCACAATTTCTCGGCTGGCCCAGCAGTGATGCCGGTGCCCGTGTTGGAACAAATGCAAGCGGAGTTAATGAACTGGCATAACAGTGGGATGTCGGTGATGGAGATGAGTCACCGCTCGAAACACTTCGAGGCGATTATCAATAACGCGGAGGCCGACCTGCGCGAACTGCTCGGCCTCCCGGCGGATTTCAGCGTGTTGTTTCTGCAAGGCGGCGCGACCACGCAGTTTGCTATGGTGCCGATGAACCTCATGGGCGGTGGTTCCGCCGATTACACCTACACCGGCACGTGGGCCAAGGGCGCTTACAAAGAAGCGCAGAAGTTCGGCCAGCCACGCGCCATCGGCTCCACCGAAGCGGGCAACTTTAACCGCATGCCCACGCAGGCCGAACTCGATTTCGACCCCAAAGCCGCCTATGTGCATTTCACTTCCAACGAGACCATTCATGGCATCGAATGGCCCGTGGAGCCGGAGCCGCCGCAAGGCGTGCCACTGGTGTGCGATGCTTCGTCGGATATTGTGAGCCGCCCGCTGGATATGCGTAAATACGGTTTGATCTACGCCGGCGCGCAAAAAAACCTCGGCCCCTCGGGGGTGACGCTGGTCATCATCCGCAACGATTTGCTGGAGCGCTCCCCCGCCAGTTTGCCGCTCATGCTCAGTTACAACACCATGGCGGCTAACAAGTCACTCTACAACACCCCGCCCACCTTTGCCATCTACGCTTTGGGGTTGGTCTTGCGCTGGCTCAAAGACCTCGGCGGCCTGACCGCCATGGCCCAACGCAACGAAGCCAAAGCCAACTTGCTCTACAGCACCATTGACACCAGTGGCGGCTTTTACACCGGCCACGCCGAACTCGCCAGCCGCTCGAAGATGAACATCACCTTCCGCCTGCCCACCGAAGATTTGGAAAACCAGTTCGCCAAAGAAGCGGCCAAAGCCGGCCTCGACGGCCTCAAGGGCCACCGCTCCCTCGGCGGGATGCGCGCCTCGCTCTATAACGCGCTCCCTCACCCGGCCGTGGAAGCCCTGACGCAGTTCATGCGTGAATTTCAACGGAAGAATGGTTAACCCCGTGTGGCAGTGTGTGGGCATGTAAATGTGAATGCGGTTCATCCGCTCACTTACACACCTACGCACTTACACACTTACCCACCTACATGCCTAACATCCTCGTCTCCGATGGCCTCGCCGAAGATGGCCTCGCGCTCCTGCGCCAAATCGGCACCGTCACCGTCAACCCCAAAATCACCGCCGCCGAACTGCTGGCCGCGCTCCCCGACTATCAGGCGCTCGTCGTGCGCTCCCGCACCAAAGTCACCGCCCAAGTTATCGCCGCCGGAACCAATCTCAAGGTCATTGGCCGCGCGGGCGTGGGCGTGGACAACATTGATGTGGCCGCCGCTGTCGCCAAAGATATCGTCGTCGTCAACAGCCCCATGGCCGCCTCCATCTCGGTGGCCGAACACACCCTCGGCCTCATGCTGGCCCTGGCGCGCCTCATCCCGGCCGCCGACGCCTCGCTTAAACAAGGCAAATGGGAAAAGAGCGCCTTCATGGGCGGCGAACTCACCGGCAAAACGCTCGGCCTGCTCGGCCTGGGGCGCATCGGCGCGCTGGTGGCCAACCGCGCCCGCGCCTTTGGCATGGCCGTTTACGCCTACGATCCCTACCTCAACGAGACCCAAATCCGCGAGCGCAACGCACACCCGGCCACTTTTGATGAAGTCGTTGCCCAAGGCGATTACCTCTCCCTCCATCTCCCCCTCACCAAAGAGACGCAGGGCCTGCTCGGCGCGGCGCAATTCGCCAAAATGAAAAAAGGCGCGCGCCTCATCTGCGCCGCGCGGGGCGGCGTGATTGACGAAGACGCCCTGCGCGCCGCGCTAGACTCCGGCCAACTGGCGGGCGCGGCCCTCGACGTTTTTGCCGCCGAACCCCCGGCCCCCGGCGGCATCGCCACCCACCCCAAAGTGATTGCCACCCCTCACGTTGGCGCGCAAACCCACGAAGCCCAGGCCCGCGCGGGCGTCGCCATCGCGGAAGAAGTGGTGGCGGTGCTCGAAGGCAAACCCCCGCGCTGGCGCGTGACAGCCAACGAGTAGGGCAGTACAATTACGGACAGCAGACGACTGATAGTAGATTTCCGTCGTCGCTTCTCCGCCGGGCCCATAGCTCAATGGCAGAGCACGCGACTCATAATCGCTTGGTTGCAGGTTCGAGCCCTGCTGGGCCCATTGTTTTATAGAACCCCAAACTCGCGGATTGGCTTGTGGCGCATGAAACAACCGCGCCCCCCACACACAACCGGGCCGGGCTGTGTGCTATGGGCGTCTGGTCACTTGCGCAGTGGTTTTGCAAGCCCGGCTTCACCGCCGGGCTTTTTATTTTCTGGAGGCGTTTATGCTGGCATTACACCCCCAAGTCATTGTCAACGAACAAGGTCGTAAGACGGGCGTGATTTTGGACATCGCCGAATTTGAACAAATCCTCGCGCTCTTGCAACAGGTGGGTGATGCGCCCGTAACCGCGCGCCCATTGACTGACCCCGAAGACATTAATGGGCTGTTCACTGACCCTGAACCACCGTTGATTGGTGGGCCAGCTGGGCGCAAAACCGAACTGAGCGCATCGCTGGCCATTATTGGGTTAGGAAGCCGGGTGGGCAAGCCCGAACCGCCGCTGATTGAGGGGAAACCGGTGAGTGAATACGCCGACCTATATTTGTATGGCCCGCGCGAGGTTGTCTCACCGCCCAAGCCGCGCCGTAAAAAGGTGAATGGACACCGGGGGAAAACATGAGTCAAATTATTTTGGACACCACGGCCATTTATGCGTTGGCATTTGATGAAGATGCTCACCATCGCGCGGCCGCCAAATTTTTCAAGCGCGCAGCGCAACACGGGACTGTATTTCTGGTGAGCGACACTATTTTTGATGAAGCCATGACGTTGCTCAAAGTCCGGCGTGGCTTGAAGGCGGCGCTCACCATTGGCGCGGAACTTCGTAATTCACGACCCTATCTCTGGACGCCTCTCACGAGTGAAGATGAGCAACTCGCTTGGGAAATTTTTCAAAAATATGATGATAAAGACTGGTCGTACACCGATTGCGGTGTGTTTGCGCTCGCGTCCCGTTTGCGCGCCCCGGTTTTTTCATTTGACCACCACTTTACCCAAATGCCCGGCCTCAAGCGCTTGCCCGTATAATTGCTGGCAAGCCCTAAGACGGGCCTAGCCCATGCCCCCCCTCACCCTCAACACCCTCTTCTACGGCGATAACCTGCCCATCTTGCGCGAACACTTCGACGCGGACAGCGTGGACTTGGTTTACCTTGACCCGCCTTTCAACTCCAGCCGCTCTTACAACGTGCTGTTCAAAGAAGAAGGTGGACATGAGTCGCAAGCCCAACTGACCGCCTTTGAAGATACGTGGCATTGGAACGCCACCGCCGAGCAGACCTACCAAGACCTAGTGACCCTCAGTGATGCACCTATATCGGGGATGATCGGCGCACTGCGGCAGGCCATTGGCACAAATCAAATGATGGCGTACTTGGTGATGATGACCGCGCGCTTGATTGAACTTCACCGTGTGCTAAAGCCAACAGGAAGCATTTATTTACACTGTGACCCGACGGCAAGCCACTATTTGAAAATCATTCTGGACGCTATTTTTGAAGCGGAGAATTTTAGGAATGAAATAATCTGGCAACGAACGAATATTCATAGTGATAGCAAAACATGGAGCAATGTTAGCGATACAATTTTTTTCTATACCAACTCAAATAAATTCACTTGGAACTCAATTTATGCGCCGCACTCCGAAGCGCATATTAAATCAAAGTATAGCAACAAAGATGATGATGGGCGACAATACTTCGACAATGTTAGATTAGACAGATGTTCTGTCTGCGAAAAAAGCGTATCTGTGG
>CAYUFY010000248.1:0-7920 GCA_964443795.1 uncultured Anaerolineales bacterium
CCATCATCCAGCCCATCATTTGCGGGGTGGTGCCCACATCGGGCGCGGGCACGTCAATGCGCGGGCCGAGGTTCTTCCAAATGCCGTCAATCCAGCCCCGGCACAAGCGCTCCTTCTCGCCCACCGAGAGTGTGGCCGGGTCCACAATCACGCCGCCTTTGCCGCCGCCGAGTGGGATGTCGGCCACCGCGCACTTCCACGTCATCCACATCGCCAGCGCGCGCACGGTATCGAGCGTCTCATTGGGGTGAAAGCGGATGCCGCCTTTGGCCGGGCCGCGCGCGTCGTTGTGTTGCACGCGGAAGCCAAAAAACACCTTGATGTTGCCGTCATCCATGCGGACCGGGATCTGGAACCGAAACTCGCGCAGGGGCCAGCGCAAAATCGAGCGCACTTCCTGATCGAGTTTCAACTGATCGGCGACGCTATCAAATTGCGACTGCGCGACTTCAAACGGATTGAATTCTGTGGTCATCGGGTTACCTCCAAAGAGAATAGTGAGTTGCCAGCTGAAAAAATAAAAGGTGAAAAATAAGGGCTACGCTTCACTTTTTACTGATTACTTTTCAATGTATCCAATTGCCGCGCCAGTTCCTGCCGAATGACCTGCGGGTTGCCCTGCCCTTTCAACTGCCGCATGGCCTGCCCAAAAAACCATTGCTCCACCGTGGCCTTGCCGCCCAAATATGTGGCGACTTGTTCCGGATTGGCTTGTAACACCGCGGCAATCACCACCGCAATGGCGGAGGTATCGCTGACCTGCGCCAATCCCTGCTCTTGAACGATGGCCTCCGGCGCGCGGCCCGTGCGGAACATGGTCTCGAAGACGGTTTTGCCCGTGTTGAAGTTAATCGTGCCCCCAGCGACCAGATCCGCCAGGGTGGCGAGATGCTCGGGCGTTATCTTAACTCGGGCGAGTGCCTCGCCAGTCTCATTCATCAATCGAAACAACTCGCCAGTTATCCAGTTCGCCAACTGTTTGGGGTTGGCGGTTTTCTGAAATTCCACACTGCGCTCAAAATAATCGGCCACAGCCTGGTCGGCCACCAATAAGTCCGCATCATACCGGGACAGATTATATTGCGATTCGAACCGCGCGCGTTTCGCGTCGGGCAATTCGGGCAGGGCCGCGCGGATTTTTTCCACATACGCCGCCTCAATCACCAGCGGGGGCAAGTCTGGTTCGGGGAAGTAGCGATAGTCGTGGGCATGTTCCTTGCCCCGCTGGGGGAGCGTGACCCCGCGCGTATCATCCCAGCCCATGGTTTCCTGCGCCACCGCGCCGCCGCTTTCCCACACTTGGGTCTGCCGCTCAATCTCATACGCCGTCGCCCGTTCCATGGCGCGGAACGAATTGAGGTTCTTCACTTCGGTGCGTGAGCGCAATTCGTCGCTCCCCACCGGGCGCACCGAGATATTCGCTTCAAAGCGGATCACGCCCTTCTCCATATCGCCCGAGTTCACGCCTAAATACCGCAATAACGCGCGGAGCTTGGTCGCATAGGCGGTCACTTCGTCCACGGTGCGCAAATCCGGCTCGGTCACGATCTCGAGCAGTGGCACCCCCGAGCGGTTCAAGTCCACTAGCGAGTGTTCGGGCACCCCCTCATGCGGGTCATGGCCGCTTGCGCTCCGCCCAGCGGAGTGAGTGAGTTTGCCCGTGTCTTCCTCCAAATGCACCCGCCGGATGCGGATGCGCCGGGAGCCGGACGCGGTTTCAATATCCAGCCCGCCGTTCACGGCCAGCGGCAATTCGTATTGCGAGATTTGATAACCCTTGGGCAGGTCGGGGTAAAAATAATTCTTGCGCGCAAAAACATTCAGTGGGCGCGGTTCACAGTTCAGGGCCAAGGCCACCCGCAGGGCGAAGTCCACTGCGCGGGCGTTAATCACCGGGAGCGCGCCGGGCATCCCCGCGCACACCGGGCACACCACCGTGTTCGGCGGCGCTTGCGTGGAATCCACCACCGCGCACCCGCAGAACATTTTGGAGTTGGTTAACAACTCGGCGTGAACTTCCAGGCCGATGATGGGTTCGTAGAGCATGCCTACCCGTGTCGCCGCATGAAACTTTCCATGCGGTTCAGTGCTTCTTCAATCTTCTCGTAGGCCGTGGCGTAGGCCAGGCGCACATAGCCCGTGCCACTCGCGCCAAAGGCCGAGCCGGGCACCACGGCCACTTTCTCTTCCTGCAATAACGCCTCGGCAAAGGCATTCTCATCCAGACCGCTCTTGGCCACCGAGGGGAAGGCATAAAACGCGCCCTTCGGCTCAAAGCAATCCAAGCCCAGGGTGTTCAAGCCGCTCACCAGCAGTTTCCGGCGGCGGTCATATTCGGCGACCATGTCCTGCACAAATTTTTCCCCACTGTGCAAGGCTTCAATGCCGGCGGCCTGCGCGGTGGTCGGTGCCGACATGATGGTGTATTGATGCACCTTGCGCATCGCGGCCAATATTTCGGCAGGGCCAGCGGCATAGCCCAACCGCCAGCCGGTCATGGCATAGGCTTTGGAGAACCCGCCCAACAGGATCGTGCGTTGGTGCATGTTCGGCAAGCCCGCAAAACACACATGCTCAAAGCCATACACCAGCCGATCATAGATTTCATCCGAGATGACGAGCAGATCATACTTTTCGGCCAGTTGCCCAATCTGCGCCAGATTTTCGCGGCTCATCACCGCGCCCGTGGGGTTGTTGGGATACCCGATGAGCAGGGCCTTGGTCTTGGGCGTGATGGCGCGCTCGATCTCCTCGGCGGTGACCTGAAAATTGTTCTCGACCCGCGTCCCGATGGGGACCGGTGTCCCCCCGGCGAACGCCACCTCGGCGGTGTACGCCACAAAACACGGTTCGGGGACGATCACTTCATCGCCCGGGTCCAGAATGGCCGTGAGGGCCAAATACAACGCCTCGGACACGCCCACCGTGATGAGGAGTTCCGCCTCCGCGTCGTAATCCACTTGATAAAGATTTTTGAGATTGCGCGCGATGGCCTGCCGCAATTCAAGAATCCCGGAGTTCGAGGTGTAGCCAGTCTCGCCCCGGGTCAGCGAGTTCTGCCCGGCCTTAAGAATCGGCGCCGGGGTCACAAAATCCGGCTCGCCGATGCCGAGCGAAATGACATCCTTCATGGTGGCGACGATATCAAAGAAACGGCGGATGCCGGACGGTGGGACGGCCTGAACGCGGGAGGAGATGAAGTTGCGCATATTGGTAAATCACGAATCACCAATTACTAATTACGGTAATTGGTAATCAATAATTGGTAATTGATTACTCGAAGCCGACCTCGCTCGCCTCGCCTACATTAAACGCCCGGAAGCGTCCGCCGACTTTGGCATCGCGTCCGATGAGGGAGGCCGAGAGCAGAGCATCGTGCACAACCGCGCCCTCGTCGAGGATGGAGTCGCGGATGATGGAGTTTTCCACCTTGCAGTTGGCCGCAATGGTGGCATGCGGCCCAATGACCGAAGCCTTGATTTGCGCGGTGGGGTGGATGTTGACCGGCGGCACGACCACAAAGCCGTTGGCGTTAACCTCGGCGCTGTTGTCGTGGCCGTTCTCCAACATATAGCGGTTGGTTTCCAACACCGTCTCAGTCTTGCCGCAGTCCTGCCACACTTCCACTGGTTGCACGCGCATCTTGACGCCCCGCTTCAACATCAAGTTCACTGCGTCGGCGAGAAAATATTCGTTTTGGGTGCGGATGTCGCCCTCGATTTGTTCGCGGATGCAATCCATGAGCAGGCCGCCATCGCGGAAATAATAGAAGCCCACCACCACGCGGTTGTTGCTCTTGTCCTGCGGCTTCTCCACCAGGCGGGTGACGAATCCATCCGCGCCCACCTCAGCCACCCCAAAGCGGCGCGGGTCTTCCACCGTCTTCACCCAGGTCGCCGCCTCGAGCTGGGGGTCGTGCAAGATGGCGAGGTCGGTCTTCACGATGGTATCCACAAAGACCATCAACATCGGGCCGGTGAGATGCTCGCGGGCTAAATAAATGGCGGTGGATTGCCCGTTCATTTCCTTCTGTTCAAAGTAGCGGGCTTTCACCTGCGGGTATTCCCGCGCCACATAGTCTTCAATCTGGTCGCCGAGGTGCCCCGTGATGAAGATGATTTCCTCGACATTAGCGAGGGTGCTGAACATATCCAGCACATGGCCCAACACCGGTTTGCCGGCCACATTAACCAGCGGCTTGGGCTTAGTGAAGGTGTGCGGGCGCAGACGCTTGCCGAAACCAGCCAGGGGAATAATGATTTTCATCTTGGGGCGGTCTCCATTCATGTAAGGGGCGCGGGATTCGCGGACAGCTATTTCCGACTGTTCTTCGTACACAACAATGCCAGTATCTTTGACTTCACCCAGCAGGCCAAGCGGGCTGGCGTTTTCGTACTCTTCCGGCGTGAAGCCGAGGGGGGAGATGTAGGTTGTGCGCGCCTTCCAAGCAATCCAATGCAATTCCTGATGCCGCTCTAATTTAGGTTTCCCACGAAAATCCGGCGAGATGACAACAACATCTATGTCACTACCATCATGTTGCTCATCGCGGGCGTATGACCCATATAAAAACGCGCGCTCAACCCGATACTGTTGACGAACAGCTATTATGAACTTTTCGACACGCTCTCGAAGTTGATTTTGGTTGAAAACCATTCCAGCACCTCGTTCATACGTTTTATCGCTGATTCAGCTAAAGGTTTTTTGAAATAGCCCGGATCAACCACATCCAGCGGGTAACGCCCACCGATGTAATAGCTGTCCACATCCGAAACCGCGCGCGCGATATTCTCAGGCACTTCAATACCGGAGATTTTTTCCAACAGCGCCCCCAAATCATGCGTATGCACCGGGCGCTTACCCGTTTGTTTGACGATGACGGCTTTCAGAAATTTTTCGACGGCCTGCTGGCAATGAAAAGTGCAGGCTTCGTATTCTCCGCTTTCAAACAAAGTTTGTGCCGCGCGCTGGTCATTTTCGGCGTAATGTAGCCATTCCCGTGGGTTATCTTCTCTATTCATTCGCGGGGTTCTCCTTATGCCAGTCCGTCGCCTGCTCATAAGCATACCCCACTTGCAAAACTTTCGCCTCGCCGAAGGCCGGGCCGAGGAGTTGCAAACCGATGGGGAGCCGCTGGTCGTCGAAGCCACACGGCACGCTCAGGCCGCAGATGCCGGCCAGGCTGGGGGGCAGGGTGAACACGTCCTCCAAATACATCGCCAGCGGGTCATCAGTCTTTTCGCCCAACTTAAAGGCGGTGGTCGGCGCGACGGGGCAGGCCAGCACATCCACTTGCTTAAAGGCCTCGTCGAAATCGCGCTTAATCAGTGTGCGCACTTTTTGCGCCTGCCCATAGTAGGCATCGTAATAACCCGCCGAAAGCGCGTACGTGCCGAGCATGATGCGCCGTTTCACCTCCGCGCCAAAATGCTCGCCGCGCGTGTCGAGATACGTCTCCCACAGGGACTCGGCGGAGGCGCGTGGGCCATAGCGCACGCCATCAAAGCGGGCAAGATTGGCCGAGGCCTCGGCGGGAGCGATGAGATAGTAGACCGGGAGGGCGTACTCGGTGTGAGGAAGCGAGATTTCGGCCGCTTGCGCCCCCAGGGACTCGAGCACCCGCACGGCCGCGCGCACCGCGCGGTCAACCGCGCCCTGCACGCCCGCAATAAAATATTCTTTCGGCACCCCCACGCGGACGCCCTTTAAATCACGGTCTTTCAACTCCAGAGAGGGAACGGGAGTCGGCATGGAAGTTGAGTCACGCGGGTCGTGCCCGGCAATGGCGCCGAAGATCAACGCGGCATCTTCCACAGTGCGCGCCAGGGGGCCAATGGAGTCGAGTGACGAGCCATAGGCAATCAGCCCATAGCGGCTCACGCGCCCATAACTGGTCTTTAGCCCCACAATGCCACAAAACGAAGCGGGCTGGCGGATGCTCCCGCCGGTGTCGGTGCCGAGTGCGCCATAGGCCATGCCCGCCGCCACCGCCGCCGCGCTCCCGCCTGACGAGCCGCCGGGGACGCGGGTCTGGTCCCACGGGTTGCGGGTGGGGTAGTAGCCGGAGTTTTCAGTGGACGACCCCATAGCAAATTCGTCGCAATTGGTCTTGCCCACAATCACCGCGCCCGCGTCCAGCAGTTTTTGCACGGCGGTGGCAGTGTAGGGCGCGATAAAATTTTCGAGGATGCGCGACCCGGCGGTGGTGCGGGTATCTTGGAGACAGAGCACATCTTTAATGGCCAGGGGAATGCCTGTCAACGGCTGTAACAGATTACCCGGATTTTTGCGCCATTCGCTAAGGCGCTCATCAGCGGCGCGGGCTTGCGCGCGGGCCAGCGCCACCGTGGGGGTCAGAAAGGCGCGCAGGGCGGAGTCATGTTGCTCAATCTGCGCGAGGCAGGCTTCGGTGAGTTCAACACTCGAAATCTCGCCAGCGCGGAGGCGGGTGGCGGCGGCGGTGAGGGTGGGGAGGGGCATGACATTCCAAATGACCCGTAGGGGCGTTCAATTGAACGCCCCTACGGGTCATTATTCCAAAACCGGCGGAACCCGAAACATTCCCGCTTCTACATCGGGCGCATTGGCGAGGAGTTCGGTGGGCGTGAGGGAGGGGGTGACCACGTCGGGACGGACGATGGTGCGGAGGGGCAGAACCGTCGCGGTGGGTTCAATGGCCGCCGTATCGAGTTGGTTAAGTTTGGCGATATAGTCGAGGATGGCGGAGAGTTGTCCCTGATAGAGCGCTTTCTCTTCAGCCGTCAGGCGCAGGCGGGCAAGCGCGGCAATGTGTTCAACTTCGGCAAGGGTGAGGGACATGCCGGGGATTATAGCATTTACGGGGTTGTCCCCTCCGGCGTTGCCATCGGCTCATCCGGCGTGGCTGTCGGCTCTTCGGTGGGCATTTCGGTGGGAACAGGGGTTTCGACCAGCGGCGCGCCCAGGCTGTTGGTGATTTGGGCCACATCAAAGAGCGCGCGCGGTTGCAGGCGATATTTGGGCGCAAGGTCGCGGGCGAGGGTGTGCTCGATGACAATGCCGGTCACGCGCCAGACTTCGCCACGCTTGACTTTGGGGCGTTTGACCCCCGCGGCCGCGCTGAAGAAAACGCGCGTTGCCCCCGAGCCATCGTCCAGCCACATGGCTTGCGATTCGAGTCGCACCACACGACCTTGTATTGTGACCAGACTGCCTTCCACTGACTCACCAAGTTGCGCGGTGGTGAGGTTCAGGGGAATCACCGGGGCGAGGTCATCCGGCGGGCCATATTGCACCAGCCAGAAGTTGCGCACATAGACTTGCAGTTCGCCACTGCGCCGCCGCAGGTAGCCCAATACTGAGACGGTTTGTCCCAGCGGCAAGTCGGTGGGCCAGTCGCCGCGCCCGAGGTAGAGCGCAATGCCGCCGGTGGCATCTTGAATGTAGATCATGCGCTTGTTGAAAATTGTCCCGGCGGTAACCCGGCCAGAAATGTTGACCCACGCGCCATCGGGCCACGGACGAATAGAGGCGATGGGCAGGGCGGTGTCGGGGTTGGCGGTGCCTAGTGGCGGGCCGTTGGGGTCGGCCTGGTTGGAACCGCCGGGGGTGGGGATGCCCGCTTCGGTCCACGCGCCGCCGTCGGGCACGCGCGCCCACGCCACATTTTGGCGCGGGTCGCGGGTGTAGGTGACCTCGTCGGCGGGCGAACCATCGGGGTACAGCAAACGCACGGCATCACCGTCATCGTTGAGGGTGATGCCGGTTTCACTTTTGAAGAACACGACTAGCGCGCCGGGGCCAAGCACGGTGCCGGGCGGGAGGTCATACGGCGCACTGCCACCGGGGGCGTCGTCCAGTTGCCAATAGGCGAGATCAACCGCTACGTATCACTAATCACGACATCGTTGACACAATTTCGCTCACGACATGGTTGACACG
>CAYUFY010000249.1:0-7920 GCA_964443795.1 uncultured Anaerolineales bacterium
ACCTGGATCTACATCGCCAACATATTGGTGGGATTTATTGCGCCGCTGGCGGGGGTGCTCATTGCCACCTTTTCGCTGGTGCCGACCGTGCGCGGGTTGTATCTCTTTGCGGCCGTGCTGTTCACGGTGAAAGCCCTGATCACCTATTGGATGACCACCGAAACCCGGCAGGGGGTGATTCGTCTGCATGAGACCCGCCATCAAAGCATGTGGCAGGTATTGGGCGAGTATCGCGGGGTCTTCCGCGAGCTAGTGCGCACCCCGCGCACCCTGACCACCGCCGCCATCATGCTCATTGTCAGCATCACCAATTTAATCAATGGCAGTTTTTGGTCCATTTTGGTCACCCAAAAATTACATCTCCCCGCCGAGCAGTTGGCCGCGTTTCCCTTTATCAAATCGGCCATCATTCTGTTGATTTTCTTCATCGTCACGCCCCGGCTCAAAGGCTTGCATTTCAAGTTCCCCATGATGGCCGGGTTTGCGGGGTTTGTTCTCAGTCAGCTGCTGCTCATCACCGCCCCGCCGTTGGGCTATGTGGCGCTGGGCTTGAGTGTGTTCCTGGAAGCCTGCAGTTTTGCCGCCGCCAGCCCGCTGGTGGATCAACTGACCGCGCTCACCATTGACCCGCAGGAACGCGCCCGCATCCAATCCATCCTGTATGTGGGCATCATCCTACTCTCGTCGCCGTTTGGCTGGATTGCCGGGACGCTTTCCGACCTCAACAAAGACCTGCCGTTTATTCTGAACATTATGCTGTTCACGCTGGGGGCGGGGCTGGCCTATATCGCGGGGTCATACCAGCAATCGGACGGTCAAGCGGTGGTTGAGCCAGTTACGCCTTAATTTTCCCCCTCCCCAATTGCTTCAGCCGTTCCAAACGCTTCGGCTCGGCCTCGATCAGCGAGACATCTTTGGATAATTCCTCATACGCCGCCGCAAAATAAGGTTGGGCATCGGCGGGGCGATTAAGGGCCAATAAGCATTCGCCCAGTTCCTCCAAAACGTAGCCATCTTTTTCGCCGAGGCGCTCGTTATCGGTCAACAAGGCTTGTTGCTGGATCAATGCTTTCTCTACCCGCCCCAACGACCGGAGACACCGCGCCACACACCAGCGCGCAATGTGAATTGCGTTGGCCTGACCCTGACTCTCGCGGTAGGCGAGGGCCCGCTCGAACATGGTCAGCGCTTCGGCAAATTGACCAGCGGCGTGATATGTCCAGCCGAGATTGTTATAGAGTGAGCCGCGCCATTTGGCGGCCTGCGGGTCGGGCGTGCGCTCGGCCAACGCGAGGGCTTGGAGATTCCAGGCCAGTTGTTCGGCGGGTGGTGCGACGATGGCGACCATGTGCGCGGCATCAATCGCGTAAGCATCCGCGCCCAGCGCTTGGGCCTGCGCCCACGCGTCGAGGAACAGGGGCCGCGCGGAGTCGGGTTGGCCGGAGGAGTTGAAGACCCGCCCGCGTTCCAACCGGTAGCGCACATGCGCCAACGGGAGGGCGGGGCGGAGACGGCGCTCAACCCCATCCAAAATTTCATGTGCAGTGGCAAATTGACGTTGCAAGCCCTGCGTCCGGGCAATTTGCGTCAGCAGTTGTAGGATGTAAGATTCGTCACCGCTGGCTTCAGCGCGGGGGAGCAGGGCGCGAAATTGACGCTCGGTTTCGGCTGGGTCGGCGTAGTTCCAGAGCGCATCAAAATCGGGGAGGGGCGTGGAGGGCATGGGGCATGCATCTCGATCAGGTCATTTTTTGATCGAGATCGTCAAGTGGGTTATTTGGCCGTCAACACCCGCTCCAGTTCCCATGTATCGCGCGCCAGGTCCTGGGCAAGTTCGTAAGTGGCGGCTTCGGTGCGCACGGTGAAGTAGTGCCGCTGCACATCGCCGGGCCAGCCGCGTTTGACCTCGGTGCGGCAGGCTTCGATCGAGCGCACATCGTGCCGCTGGCCGCGCCAGACGAAGGCTTTGGGGAACAAGCCATTGAGTTTGAGTGGGACGAGAATGGGTTCGCTAATTTTGCGGGAACGCGGGGACGTGGCCATGCGATCTCCTATTCAAATTCAGAATCATCCGATGGATCAACCACGGTGAACCGCCGGGGGGCCGGGGCCGGGCGGGGAGGCGCTGTCCGCCCGGGCGCGGGCCGGGGAGGTGGGGCTTCTTCGGGAGCCGGATACGTCGGGGGCCGATAGCCCGTGAAGTGCTGATACTCCGGCGTGCCCGACGCGCTGGCCGTCGGAGTCCAATCGGGTGGCGCGGTGAAGGGATCGCCGGTCAGCGGCTCAGCGGGAGTAGATTCGGTCGGCGAGATGAGGGTGACATTGCGCAACATGAACCACACCACGAGCAGGCTGGTGGGGATGCTGGTGGCCGCGCCGGCCATCACGCCAATCACCACCACCATCGCCTGGGCCGGGACGCGCTGACCGACGACGACGCCCAAGCCGCCAAAAAAAGCGAGGCCACACAGTAGGGCGATGAAGCGATAACTCATGGGGTTCATAAATCGGTCAGGTCTACCCGACCTGACCGATTAATTTAACTCACCTTACGCACTGTCATTTCGAGCGCAGCGAGAAGTCTCTAGAATTAGCGTAGAGACTCCTCGCTACCGCTCGGAGTGACAGTCAAAAAAACACGCTCAACTGCGTAAGGTGATTAATTTAATTCGGCTGGCGCTGGTGTTCCAAGGCCTCGGCGATGCCAATCCAAAAATGGTTGATCAACACCGTCTTCGCTGGGCGGAGCGCCACCCCGGCGGCGATTTCCGGCCCATTGGGCAACAGGCTCGGATGGACAAAGCAAACGGTCGGCGGCGTGCCATATTTCTTGCGGTAGTGCTCAACCGCGCGCGCGACTTTCTCGGCGAGCTGGCGTTGACGGTCGTCGTCATACCACAACATCCCAATATCCATAATGAAACAACTCCTTTCGGCGAGTCGAACAAGCAGGGTCAAAAAACCAACGAGCCAGCATGGGGCCTTCCGGTTTAGGCGGTCGTTTGCGCGAGTTGCGCCCAGTCTTGCGCGGAGAACCACGCGGCCTGAAACCGAATGCGATGTCCAGAGGCCAGCACCAGAAAATCCCCGGCCCCGGCGAGTTGTTCGGCGCCCGAGCCGGCCTGCCCGGTGACCAGATAGGCTTCGTCGGCATTGGTGACGCGGCCCACGAGGCGCACCGGAAAATTGACTTTGTTCAGCACATCGAGCGCGGCGGCGGTGGGACGTTGCACCCCCAACACCAGATGCAACCCCACGCCATGCCCGCGCTCGGTGAGGTGCGTGATGACCTGCGCGAGGGTGTACCCCGCGCGGGTAACGCGCCGCCCAGCGGTCTCTTCGGCCGTGAACAGCGGGAGCAGTTCATCAATGGCAATCACAATGCGCGGCAAGCTGACGCGCTCGGTTTCACGTCGCGCCAGTTCGCGCATGAGCCGATCGAGCAAAGCAAACGCCGCGGCCGGGTCCGAAGCGACCGGGGCCAGCAAATGCGGCAGACCGGCCAATGGCGCCAGCCCGCGCTGGTGCGAATCAATGAGCGCCAGTTGCAAGCGCGATTGCCGATTGGTGAGTGCCAGCGAGACCAGCACGGTGCGCATCAATTCGGTTTTACCCGCGCCACTGCTCCCCACCACCAACAAATGCGCCACCTCAGCCGAGGTCAGGCGCAAAAGCAAGGGGCGACCATCGGCGGTTTGGCCGAGGCAAGTGGTGTAGCTCAGGAGTGGCCCCAGGGAGTCGAGCAGGGGCAACAAGCGCACGGGTTGAGATTCCAAGTCAGGCTCTGCCTCCACAGCAATATGGCGCGGCACTTCGACCGCCAGCGTGGCCCCGGTTTGCGACACCCGCACGGTGTCGGTGCCCAGCGCGTGGGCGAGTTGCCCGGACAGGCTTTGCACCACCGCCACCGACACCCCGGGCGTCAACGTGAAACGCACCCATTGCGCCGAGACCGCGCCGCCTTGCACCCGCGCGGTCACCGCATGAGCGGCCAGCACTTGCTCAATGCAATCGGCTTGCTCATCGAGGTCGCGTGGGGGGGCAGACACAGGCCAACCTTCGGGGCAGATTAAAACTGGCGGATAACCGCCACAACCCGGCCTTGCACTTCAACCACGCCCAAGGGCAGGATGATATCGGCATAAGCCGGGTTGGCCGGGCGGAGACGCACCTGCCCACGCTCACGATAGAACCGTTTGAGGGTAAATTCGTCACGGTCAGTTCGGCGCACTGCCACCATATCGCCATTCTTGGCAACGGTTTGATGTTGCAGGATGACGATGTCACCATCGTTGATCAGGGCATCGCGCATGGAATCGCCGCGTACGCGCAGGCCGTAGAGTCCATCCACTTGCGGCACCAGGTCGCGCGTCAATTCGAGGGCTTCACTGACATCATCTACATCCACCAGTTCCACTGAGGCGACGGTATTACCAGCGCGAATGTACCCCCGCATGGGCAGGGAGAAGGTGATGTGTTGGGGTGCGGTGTGGCGCACACGAATGCCCCGGGCGACGTTGGGCGTCAACTCAATCAGCCCGGCCGCCGCCAGCGCCTTGAGATGATAAACGACCAAGGACTTGGTGCTTAACCCTTTGGCGATTCGGATTTCATCGAAGGTGGGTGGGCGCCCCATGCGATCAATATATGCCCGAAGATAGTCGTAAATTTGAATTTGTTTTTGGCTAGGCATATTGGCTCCTATTTAGAACTCATGTTCTATGATATAGAACAAATATGCTAATGTCAAGCGCAAGTTTTTTGGCGTTAACCTGGGCCACCTTACTCAGTTTGAAATTGCTACAGTTTTTTGGGAAGGCGCCCCGCCGATTAACTTTTGTGTATGAACCGCGCTGAAAGCTCGGACATCGAAAGCGCCATCTCGGCCAGAGAGCGCGCCGCGTCCGCAATACTACTCACCTGGGCCTGCATCACTTCCGCCGAGGCGCTCACCTCTTGCGCGGCGACGCTGTTCGCCTGACTCACATCGGCCGTGTTGTCAATCGCATCCACCACCTGCGTGGATTCGCCGGATAATTTCTGCACCGCCTGCGCCAACTGCTGCATTTGTTCATGCAATGTCTCCACCGCTTGCGTAATCGCCGTCAGCGCTGTGCCCGATTGGTGGGTTATCGTCACCGCCGCTTCGACTTCATCGGTGCCCTCTTCCATCGCCGAGGTTGCTTCTTTCACCGCGCGTTGAATATCGCGCACCAATCCGGTGATTTCCTTGGCCGCCGCCATTGAGCGCTCGGCCAGTTTGCGCACTTCATTGGCCACAATCGCAAAGCCGCGCCCGTGCTCGCCGGCATGGGCGGCTTCAATCGTCGCGTTCAGCGCCAACAAATTGGTCAGAGAGGCGATGTCGTCAATCGTCCCCACGATGGTTTCAATCTGATTGGAGCGCACCCCCATTTCCTGCACTTTGGCCGCCGATAACCCGACCGTGGATTTTAATTGACCCATCCGACTGACGTTGGCTTTCACTTTGGCCGAACCTGCCTGCGCCGCCTGCGCCGCCTCCGTGGCCACGGTCTGGGCCGCCTGCGCCGCGTTGGTTGCCAGCACAATCGCCTGCGCCACCATCTCCATGGCCTGGCTGGCCTGCGCCAGCGAAATGGCCTGCTGTTTGGCACCACGCGCCACGGCGTTGATGGTGCGGGTCACTTGCGCCGTGGCCTCGCCCGCTTGCAAAGAAACGGCCACCATTTGAGCCGAAGCGTCGTTGACTCCCTGCGCGTTCTGCGCAATCTGCGCCAACAAATGGTCGCGCTCTTCAAAGAGCAAGGCGCCTTTCACCGAGCTACACAGTTGGAACCAGAGCGCTTCGTAAATCGCGCCATCCTGCGGGCCCATCTCAAACAGCATAATGCCGATTTC
This sequence comes from uncultured Anaerolineales bacterium, assembly GCA_964443795.1. GTDB lineage: Bacteria > Chloroflexota > Anaerolineae > Anaerolineales > UBA6663 > DATDRS01. The sequence goes on from CAYUFY010000249.1 coordinate 5,881, forward strand.
TTCATTCTGGAAGGCCAATGGCAACTGCAACAACGTCAGGCGCCGTAGGGGCAAAATACCTTCTGGCAACAAGTACTGGTTGGGGAAGGGCTGGCCGCCCACCTCCAACGGCAGGCGCCGCCCCGCGTCAAAAGCCAGCACCAGCCGCGATTTTTCCGGGGGTCGGTCCGCCCCGTCATACAAGACCAGATAGCCGGTGGTAATGCCCAATTGTCCCAAATCGCGCGCGATAATTTCCATGAGCGTGTCAATGTGAAAAGTCATGCTCACGGTCTGACTGATGTTCCGCAAAGCCGCCGTCTGGTTAATCAGTTGCACGCGCGCCTGCGTTTGCTGTTGCAACACCACTTCATTCAGAAAAACGCGGCTCTGATGCCATATATCCTCAGCTTCCGCCAGTAGCCCTGGGTGCCCGTTTAACGCCTGCCGCACCTCGCTCCGCAATGCCGAAAGCCCGCTCTGCAAAACCAAAACCGGAACCCCGCGCTCCATGAATTCCCGCAAAACGTGATCCACTTCGCTCAAAAAAACGTCCGCTGTTTTGGAGCTGAGGTTGTTCAACAAGGCGTCCAGCAACCGCGTCGCCCAGGCCGCCTTGAGCTCGGGTTCCGGCCAGTCGAGCGCCAACACCAGGGCCTGCAGAATCTGGGCGCGGCGCGGTTGTAACAGGGATGGCGCTGTGCCCCAACCTCCCCATACCTCCCATCGCTTAGGCGCGCCCGCCGTCACCCGTCGCACATCTTCGGAAAAACAGCCACAGGAACGGCGCACCACCAATTCGGCGGGTAATTGTGTGGCGGGAGGCACGCTCTCCCCGCGCAAGTGAGCCAGCAAATGTTCCAGCGCCAGCCGCCCCATATTGTGCAACGGTTGGCGCACGGTGGTGAGCGGCGGAGTAACCATTTGCGCCTCAATGGTATCGTCAAAACCCACCACCGAAATACCATAGGGGGCATGAATCCCATGCTCGGCAAAAACCTGCATGGCGCCAATGGCCATATTGTCATTCGCCGCCGCCAGGCCATCAATCGCCACCCGGCGCTCCTCCAGAAACACCCGCGCCGCCTCTCGCCCGGAGGCCACTTCAAAATCGCCTTGAAATAACAGATCGGGGTCAGCCTGTAAGCCATGATCTTTCAAGGCTTGCTCATAAGCGGCATAACGCGCTTCGGCATCTGGCTGGCCTTCCCGCCCGAGGATGAAGGCCAGGCGCTGGCGACCATGAATTTCTATGAGATGTGAAACCGCGGCATACATGCCGGGCTGGTTATCCACCACCACATTGGCGACGACCCCGGCGGCCAGGCAAGAAATATTGACCATTGGCAATGGGCCAAACACCTCGCGGGGCAGGTTGGGAAAACTAGGGTTAATTAAAATCAGCCCATCTAAGTTTTGGGCGTTGACGCGGGCGTACAGTGAATGGTTTCCGCTTAAATCGTAAAGATTAAGATGGCTGAAGCAAATCAGGTTAACATCCTGTTCGGTCGCCGCCGCCAACGCGCCCAGCCACATGGGGCCGCTGTAATTATTGGTCAGCGCAAAAGCCACGTGAAACCCCACTGTCAGGCGCGTACGTTGTTGTCCAAGGATCAGGTGTGGCATTGGGGCTTGCAACACTTCGCGGGCGAATTCGGATTGAAGGTCATGGTCGAGCATTTGTCCAGCAAAGCCTCCGAGATGAAATAAATTAAGCCGCCCAAGTCAGGGCAGGCGGAAACAGCTTATAACCCCGGCCAAATTGTATATGGGAAGAGGCTTCCATGAAAGCCTTAAACCCCAGGGTGAATTGCGGAACTTTCCGTAACCGGGAACTCGCTTGGCGAACAACGGGAACCAGACAAAAATTTAGTATCAGACGCCGTGTTGAATATCCCCATGCCAGGCATCAATTTCTAGGCGAATTTGCGGGTTTCCCCTTCTCAATTTGAGCGTCGTTGGTATAATTGCCCCTATCAATCTGCTCTGGCGAGGTAGCTCAATGGTGGAGCAGGGGACTCATAAGCCCTTGGTTGGAAGTTCGAATCTTCTCCTCGCCAC
>CAYUFY010000250.1:0-6690 GCA_964443795.1 uncultured Anaerolineales bacterium
CAAAGGGGGGTGTGCGGGCGGGGCGGGCGGCCAGCGGCGAGTGGGGGGGGAAATCCACGCGGGCCAGGGGGATCACGCGCGGGTACACGATCAGCGGGGCGGGGGCCAGTTGGAAGGCGAGGGGGGTTTGCAATCCCAACACATCGCCGGTCTGCGCGGTGAGCGGGCCGAGACTGTAATAGCCGCGTTTGCGACAGTAGAGGGTGTAGGTGAAACTTTTTTGCTCGCGCGGCCCGAGGCTGAAGACTTGTTCGTGGAGCGGCGGGGAGATGAGTTCGAGGGGCAGGGATTCGTGGACGTGGAGCCAGGGGATGGGCAAACGCCCGGTGTTGCGCACGCGGACTTCGGCGGTGAGGATGTCGCCATGGAAGGCGCGATTGACGAAGCGTCGCTCGACTTGCACCTGCCGCCCGATGCGGTTGGTCCAGACGCGGGCCAACAGGTAAATGGCAAAAAACAAATAGGCGATGGTGAAGAAGAAATCTATCCGCAGGAGGGCGGCGATAAGGAAGAGACCGAGGAGGAAGGAGAGGTAGTGGCGCACTGAGGGGGGGAAGTGTGAAAGTGTGGAGGTGTGTTAGCGAGAAGGTGTGGAAGTGTCACTACGCATTAGACTTTATTGGAAATAATTTTTCCACGAAGGCACACGAAGATACACTAAGAAAAAGCCTTTAACTTCGTGTTTCTTCGGGTGCCTTCGTGGATGAATCCTGGTTCCCAATAGTGCCTATTATTCTTTACGCTTCACAGATTACGTGCTACGCATCACGTCTTGGCGGGTTTTGGTTCGCCAAGGTTCAGCGGGGTTTGTTCAAGAATTTCGGTGAGGATGGCGGTGGCGGTGCGGCCCCGCAGATGGCTTTCGGGTTTGAGGATGAGGCGGTGGGCGAGGGTGAGGGGCACGAGGGTTTTCACGTCGTCGGGGAGGACGTAGTCGCGGCCCCGAATGGCGGCGAGGGCTTGCGCGGTTTTGAAGAGGGCCAGCGACCCGCGCGGGCTGGCACCCAACGCCACGTCGGCATGAGTCCGCGTGGCCCGCGTGAGGGCCAGGATGTATTGCTCAACGGTTGGGTCCACATTCACATCGGCGAGTTGGTCGGAGAACGCCAGCAGGTCGCGCCCCTCTACCACCGCGCTAATTTTTTCGATGGGGTGCTGGCGGTTGAGATTGCGGAGGATTTGCCCCTCATCCGCGCTGGAGGGATAGCCGAGCGAGAGGCGGATGAGGAAGCGATCGAGTTGGGCTTCGGGGAGCGGGAAGGTGCCTTCGAGTTCCACCGGGTTTTGGGTGGCGAGGACGAGGAACGGCGCGGGGAGCGGGTGGGTGACGCCGTCCATCGAGACTTGCCGTTCCTGCATGGCTTCGAGGAGCGCCGCCTGAGCGCGGGGGGTGGCGCGGTTGATTTCGTCGGCGAGGAGCAGGTTGACGAAGACCGGGCCGGGGCGGAAATCGAACGCGCCGGTGTGTTGGTTGAAGATGTTGACGCCGGTGATGTCGTTGGGCAGAAGGTCGGGGGTGCATTGCACCCGCTTGAACGTCAGGCCCAAACTGGCGGCCACCGCGCGGGCGAGCATGGTCTTGCCGGTGCCGGGCACATCCTCCACGAGGACATGGCCCTGGCAGAGGAGCGCGACGAGCAGGTATTCGATTTGCGCGCGTTTGCCGACGATGACGGTCTCGACGTTGGTAATGAGACGGGTGGTGAAGTCGGAGAGGGACATAGGATAAAAGAGAAATTGGAGGATTAGAAAGTGGAGATTAGACGATTGACGATAACTACTCAGCTGGCCTGTCATTCCCGCGTGATTTTGGCGGGAATCCAGCCGCCAATACCCTGTAGATGCCCGATAAAAGCATTCGGGCATGACGGACGAACTAATCCGCGTCCGATGGTTATCGCGTTTGCTGAGGATAATTGTGTTCCCGTGCGGTGGTGTGGATGCCCGCTAAAGGCACACGGGCCTGACGGAAACTTATCTATCAACCCCCTCAATCTTTACGGTGCGCGCACTTCAAAATTATCAAACACAACCCGGGCGGTGTCGCCATTCATTATCGTGTCGGTGCCGAGGCCAATCCCGCCGGGGATGAAGTCTTCCTCCACCAGGTACACCACCTCGCCGTTGATTTCGCAGACAAAGCGCGAACCCAGGCCCCGCACCGCCAGGCGGTTCACCGCGCCGGGGGTGAGGTCAATGGCGCGCGACTGGCCGATGAGCAATTGGTAAATGCCCGAGCTAAAGACGGTGAGGATGCGATACGTTCCATCGGTTTGCACGCCAAAGAAGCCGTAGTCGTCGTTCAGATGGCGGAACACTAAACCATAGGCGTACTCGCCTGCGCCCTCGCCGCCGAACATTTGGATATCCACCGCCGCGTAAAAACTGTCGAACTCCCCCTCGTCGCCGGGGAGCAGGTTGAAATAGGAATTGCCACTGCGGACGGTCACATCCCAGGCATATTGCCCGTCCGCGACCTTGCCTTCCACGCTCAATGAATTGTCGCGGGTGAGGCCGATGGGCCAGTCCAGCCGGTTGTTGTCGAAAGTTTCGTTGATGACCACCGGCCACTCATTGGAAGCGGCGATGAGGCTTTGGATTTCGGCCTCGGCCTGCGCGGTCGCCTGCGCCTCGGCGGCTTGCGTGGCCGCCGAATCGGCTTGCGCCCGCGCGGTAGCGGCGACCGCGGCGGCTTGGGCTTGCTCGATGGCGGCGGTCTCGCGGATGCTCACCGCTTGGGTGGCCTCCACCAGCGCGGGGGCCAGAGTCGGCGTGGGCGTGGGGGTGGGTTCGAGATAGGTGATGATTTCATCATTTACCATCACCTGCGCGTCAAGCTCCCATATCCCGCCAAAGCCGATGACGGAATCTTGGGAGTCAGAATAGACGAAGATACTGCCGCTCCCTTTGGGGCCGTGTACGGGGATGCGGTAGTTGGCGTTACAGCGCGAGCCGCACGAAAGCGAGCCGGTCATCGGCCACCAACTGGCCTCAATGGGCGAGCCGAGGGCGGCCACGGCGGTGGGGTTGGCATTGGCGGCGTCAATGGCTTGCTGAAATGAACCCGAGAGCCGGAACGGGCCGCCGAAGACCATCAGCCCCACAAAGGCCACAACAAGCAGGCCACACCCACATCCGGAAGCCGAGGCGCGTTGTTTAGGTTGGGACTTCCGGTTGCTTTTTAGGGTTTCAGCGATTTGGCGGCTCTGGGCGGCGCGTCGGGCGCGCTCCACCGCGAGGTCGGGAGAATTGCCGGCTTCCATTGCCTCGATGGCGGCTTTGGCTTCAGTGAGTCCAGTATCAAACGTCTCGCGGAAAATTTTGATGGCTTCAATCTTGTTGCCCGCGCGCACCGCCGCCATCATTTTTTCCACTTGAGCGGCGTGTTCGGGCGCGGTGGTGTTGAAGGTCACGGTCTTGGCGCTGGTGATAGTCACTGCCTCGCCGCGCTCCATCCGCTCAATGGCTTCCACGGCGTCGGTCAGGCTCGCGCCCGTCAGTTCGCGATAGACTCGGATGGCCTCCAGCTTCTCACCGCGCTTGAGCAGGTCGGCCACTTCGCCGAGCCGCGCCACCCGGCCGAGGTCAGGAAAATCCTGCGGGCTGAGCGGGAAGGTCGCCGAGGCGCTGGTGAAGGTGATGGCTTCGCCGCGTTCCATCGCCTCGACCAGGTCTTTGGCTTCTTTGAGGCCGAGGCCAGTGGCTTGCCGGATGAGTTTAATGGCCTCGATTTTTTTGCCTGCTGCCAGGAGTTCTTTAATTTCGGCGAGCTTATCCAGACCCAAGCCGGGGTGGGCATCATCCGCCGAAGCCGGGGTCTTGGCCGCCGCCCATTCATCCAGTGACCCACCGGGGTGATCGGCGTCAATGGAATCCGACGCCTCCAATTCATCACGCAGTTCCTGGGGGACAATGATGGTGGACGCGCAAAACTGGCAGGTGATGGTTTTTTCGGGGCCGCCCTCATAACTGACGGTGGCGCCACAGGAGGGGCATTTGAAGACTTTGATCATATGATGCTGACCAGGTGATAGGGTGCCCAGGTGACAGGATGATGTGCAACCACTATCACCTTGTCACCCCTTCACCCGTTCATCGTTTACTTCTCTTCTTTTTTCCCCTCATCCTTCTCATCCTTCTTGTCTTCCTTCCGCCACTTCAGCGTCACCGTGTAGTTGGCTTCGGCCCCGACTTTGCCGACGACTAGATTGCCGAGTTCGCCAGAGGCTTTGAGGGAGAAGCAGATTTCCATTTCATCGGCGGGCGCCGAGAGGGCGCGGAGTTTGCTCACGAGCAGGTCGGCGGATTTGCGAATGTTTTCGACCGAAGCATCGAGCGATTGCACGGCTTGGTCGGCGACTTCTTTAGTCGCCTCGCCGCCACTGCGGGAGAAGCCGCTGGAGCCTTTGGCTTCATCGGACGACTCGATGAGGATGGAGCCGCCAGTTTCGAGGGGGAATTCAACGTATTTGGACATGGGGTTTCCTTTGGTCAACAGATTTACGAGGCTGGAGGATAGTTTACCTTGCTTTGTGCATTAGCACATAATCTGCCAGATTATTGGTGAGGCCATCCGATTGGAACAGCTCGGTGACGGTCAACGCGGCGGCGAGCGCCAGAGTGTGAATTTCGGCCACCGTGATGAGATGGATATAGCGCAGGCCGCGCTGGTGGTTGCGCTCCCAGGTGAGGAGATAATCCTCGGGCTCGAGGTCGGTGGATTGGAGGCCAATGGTTGCCCAGGGGACGACCCGTTTGAGGAGCCGCTCGCTCCGGGTGAATTGCCAGTTGGAGAGGGCGATGAATCCGCCGGGCGCGATGTGGGCCGCGAGGTCGTGCAGAACCCCGGCGCGGTGCGCGGCTCCGGGCAGATGATGAAAAACCGAGAAGGCGAGGGCGCAGGTGAAAGGTGAGGGAGGCAGAGTCTGGGCCCAGTCGGGGGCGGTGAGGTCGGCGAGGGCGAAGGAAACCCGCATCCCCGGCTCTTCCCCCGTCAGGAAACCGCCGCCAGGGGAAGGGAGTCCCCGTCGGGCGCGGTCGAGGAGCGTCGGGTCGAGATCGAGGCCGAGGTAGGCAATCACGTTGGGGTTGGCCGCCAACGTCCGGGCCACTTTTCCATCGCCACATCCCAGTTCTAAAACCGAGGCCTGCGGGGGAATTTTGTCGAGGACGCGCTGAATGCCGGGTTGCGGCGTGGCGCGACGATGGGCGAAGGCGAGGGCGTGGTCGGCGTAGAAGGCGCGGTTGAGGGCGGCGAGTTTTTGCGCGGTGGCCGAGTCCATGCGAAGAATTATAAACCACGGTTGACACTGATTTCACGGTTGGGGGCGGCTAGAAAAATCTGCGTAATCAGTGTAATCTGTGGTGACTTATGCGAACCCAGGACTGGTACACCAAGCATGGGCGGGCGCTCACAACTGAGGATGAGGCGCAGTTATTGCGTTTGATCCAGGAAACCGCGGCGCTCAGCCCGTTTGGGCCGGAGGATATGACCCGGCTGACGCGGAAGTATCCGCGCGCCGACGGACAGTTTGCCAAGGATGTGATCGTGGGGGCGTATAAGCGCTTCTGTGAGGCCGGGCGGCTGACGTTTGATGGCGAGGTCTTGCGGCGCTTGCAAATGAAGCCGGTGCGGACGATTAGCGGCGTGGCGACGGTGACCGTGTTGACCAAACCGTTCCCGTGCCCGGGGGAGTGCATCTTTTGCCCGACGGATGTGCGGATGCCCAAGAGTTATCTGGCGGACGAGCCGGGGGCGCTCCGGGCGGAGTATCATCAATTCGACCCGTTTGAAACCACGGCCAGCCGCCTGCGCGCGCTGGAAAACATCGGCCATGCCACCGACAAAGTGGAGTTATTGATTTTGGGCGGGACGTGGTCATTTTATCCGGTGGATTATCAGGAATGGTTTATCAAGCGCTGTTTGGATGCCATTAATAGCGTGGATGCGGACTCGTTGGAAGAAGCACAACGCATTAACGAGACAGCGGCGCGGCGCAACGTGGGTTTGGTGATCGAGACGCGCCCCGACTATGTGGATGCGACCGAGGTGCAACGCTTGCGGCGCTATGGAGTAACCAAAGTGCAGTTGGGGGCGCAGAGTCTGGATGACCATATTTTAGACTTGAACAAGCGCGGCCATTCGGTGGAGCAGACGCGGCAGGCGGTGAAGTTACTGCGCGCCGCCGGGTTCAAACTGCATTTGCACTGGATGCCGAATCTGTTGGGCGCGACGCCCGCGAGTGATTTGGAGGATTTCCAAAAATTATGGACCGACTCCGGCTTGCGCCCCGACGAGTTGAAGATTTACCCGTGCTCGCTGGTGCGCGAGGCCGAGCTGGTGCAGTGGTGGGAGCGCGGCGAATATAAACCGTACACGGATGACGAACTAGTGTGGTTGCTGGCCGAGTGCAAAGTGCGCGTGCCTAAATATGTGCGGCTCAACCGCATCATCCGTGACATCCCGGCGGGGCATGTGGTGGCGGGGAGCACGGTGAGTAATCTGCGCGAGGTGGTCAAGAGAAGATTGGCGGAAGAAGGAAGAAGGTGTGAGTGTATTCGGTGTCGGGAAGTGAAAGGGCAGAAGGTAATTGGGAATTGGGAATTGGGGATTGATGAATATGAAACAACGGGTGGGCGAGAGCAATTTTTGAGTTTTGAGACTGAGGATGGCAAGTTGCTCGGTTTCTT
>CAYUFY010000250.1:6790-7863 GCA_964443795.1 uncultured Anaerolineales bacterium
GCCATTGACGGCCTCTCGGTATGAGAGGCCGTTTTTTTGCCGACAAGAATCTCAATAAACCTTCCCTGCCAAAAGTCATATGACGATACGTCAATGGTCATATGACTTTCGACACAAATCATACTAAACAGAGGGGGATAGTCACTACGGCGAGCGGGCTAATTCCATACAATACAAGTAAGAAATGAAATTAGTCCGGTGACCGCAAAAACCTGCGAAGCCGCCGGAAGGAGCCTAAAATGACCGCCGTAACCAACCGCAAGGGCCAAATGTTGCAAGACCCACCCCTCATTCAGAAATTCTTGGGCGACCCCAAATACGCGTTCTTCTGGGTGTTCCTCCGTGTGTGGCTGGGCTATCAGTGGTTCGACGCCGCCATGCACAAAGTCAGCAACCCCAAGTGGGTCGAGACCGGCGAAGCCCTCAAAGGTTTCTGGATGAGCGCCGTGAAAATCCCCGAAGCCCCGGCGCGCCCGGCCATCACCTTCGATTGGTACCGCTCGTTCCTGCAAATGTTGCTCGACACGCAGTCTTACACCTGGTTTGCCAAACTCGTGGTCTATGGTGAACTGCTCATCGGCATTGCGCTCATCCTGGGTGCTTTCACCGGCATCGCCGCCTTCTTCGGCGGGCTGATGAACTGGAACTTTATGATGGCCGGCTCGGCCAGCACCAACCCCATGCTCTTCATCATCGCGGTGAGCCTCATCCTCGCCTGGAAGATTGCGGGCTACATCGGCGCGGATTACTTCCTGCTCAAGTGGATCGGCACCCCGTGGAAGCCGGTCGGCGCCCCCCAGGAAACGGTATCCCTCACTCAAACGGCCCCCGCCGCCGGTGACTAACCGATACCCCCAACCACATACTTAAACAAAACGCCGGGCCGCGACACCAGTCGGGGCCCGGCTTATTTTTGTTTTAATTTACGCCATCTTTGTCGCCACTTCGTCAACCCGCTTGGCTATTTCGGGAACACCGAAAGGCCCCCGCATTTCAACGCCAATGCCAATTTCATTGGCACCCCTTACAAAACGAAGATGCAAGAACGGCCTATCCTTGAAGAAAAACTCATT
>CAYUFY010000251.1:0-7854 GCA_964443795.1 uncultured Anaerolineales bacterium
AGCGCCCGGGCTTTCAGGCCAAGTTGGCCCGATTCAAATAATCAAAGGACTGTTCTATGACCACCATCGGCATTATGCTGGAAGGCCAGGAGGGGTTGACGTGGGAACGCTTTTTACAATTGGCGCGGTTGATTGAAGACCTCGGCTTTGAAGCGCTCTTCCGCTCCGACCATTTAACCGCCCTCGATCATTTTCCCGAGCGCCAAACGCTGGAACTGTGGACTTCGCTCACCGCGCTGGCGTTGCACACCAAGCGCCTGCGGTTCGGGCCGCTGGTCTGCTCCCTCACGTTTTGCCATCCCGCGCTGATTGCTAAAAAAGCGATTGCGTTGGATGAACTTTCAGGCGGACGCTTCGAGCTGGGCATTGGCGCGGGTTGGTATAAGGGTGAACATGCGATGTTCGGCATTCCTTTCCCGCCGTTTCAAGCGCGACTGGATATGTTGGATGAAGGCGCACAGGTGATTAAGGCGTTGTGGTCGGGGCAACCCACCACGCTGGCGGGCAAATATTTTTCGCTGGCTAACGCTGAGACCCACCCCTCGCCCACGCAAAATCCACCACCGCTCATCATGGGCGGCAAGAACGAGCAACGCACCCTGCGCCTCGTGGCCCAGCACGCCACCGAATGGAATTGCACTTACCTCGGCCCGGAAGGTTTTCAGCGCAAATCACAAATTTTGGATGAGCATTGTGCCGCCATTGGCCGCGACCCCCGCACCTTGCGCCGCTCGTTGATGTTGCCGTTTGTGATTGGCAACGACGCGGCCACGCTCGCCGACCGGGTGCGGGCGCATCATGCCATGTTTGCCAACTTCATCCCGCCGGACTTTCCTGGGTGGCGCGCCGCCGGATTTGTGGGGGGTACCCCGGCACAAATCGTGGAGCAATTGCAACAATACCGAGCCGCTGGCGCAGATAGGATTTTGTTGCAACACAACGATTTTGCGGATACGGCCTCGCTGGAATTGCTGGCGCGGGAGGTCTTGCCCCATGTCTAACCACATCCCGTTCATGTCGCTTGCCCTCGCCGAGGCCCAACGCGCCGCTACCACGGGCAACTATGCTGTGGGGTGTGTCATCGCGCGGGGTGATGAAGTTATTGCTCAAGCCGGGACACTCTCGCACACTACCCACGACCACACGGACCACGCCGAAATGGTGGCCATCCGCGCGGCCAGCCGTAAATTGGGACTGATGGATTTTTCGGGCTTTACGTTGTACACAACCTTCGAACCGTGCGCCATGTGTGCCGGGGCCATTCTGTGGGGCAACTTTAGTCAGTTGGTGTATGGCTCTCACTTTGCCACTTTTAAACTGCGTCACCTGTATCAGGTGGAGAGTCTGCGGGATATGGTGGGTAGCCCGTTGGCAATTGTCGGCGGGGTGATGGAAGCGGAGTGTGATGCGCTGGCGAACTGGTGATGAATTATTGCGCCCGCGCTAAACCGCGAATTCGCGTACCGCCCGCCACGGTTCAGCTCCCTGAAAATCATAATACTTCGTGCGCTGTAAAATAATTTCCTCGCCGTCTTTTAGGCCGCGTGGCAAGGTGCCGTTGTGCAAGCGGATGTGCGCGTAATAGGGCGGCGTGAGTTCGTTGACCGCGTGCAAGTGAAGCGGGTCGGCTTTCCAGTGTTCGCTCCCCTCGCCGGAGCCAAGCAAAACCAAATTGCCCCAGTCGCCGCCGTCCAACTCCTGCGAGCAGTAGCATAGAATTTCGGGGTGATGCGGGAAGGCGCGAATCAAATCGTCGTCCACTTGCGTCATGGTTGACGCGAGTTCGGCAGAAATATTCTTTTTGTGTCCGAAGAACCCGACCACGCTGATGGGGCTTTGATTTCGCAACGCTTCGGTGTTGACGATAACAAGGCGGCAATGCTTGCCCGTTGATGCGGTGGTTTCAATGATGCTGGGCGGCTGGGCGCTGGGCCAAGTCTCCGGCGCGTTGAGCGCGGCCATTAACTTCGCCGCGAGACCTTGCAGGATGGCGACATCCGCGTGGCTGTGCTCGGGGTGCGTGAAGGGGCGGTCGGGCAAAACGACGGTTGGGTTGAGGGCGAAGGGGTTGAGCATATAACCTTTTTAAGGTGACAGTCACTGGGCGCTCAAGCGTTCAAAATATCCGAAACGTGGTGCGCCTAGTGACTGTCACTTACTATGCGCGTAGCCAGCAAGGTGATTGAAAAGATAACGCGAGTTTTTTGAAAGCAATCAGACTACGCGCAATCGGGAATAAAATTTGGAATGGGGTTTTCGTAGGGGCATTCCGTAGGGGCGTTCAATTGAACGCCCCTACGGAACGCCGCCGATGGCCTACCCGCTCATAATCTCATTCGTCCGCGTATCTCGCTTCACCGTCAGCCAGCGCCGACAGCCGAAGACATGGAACCAGCGCTCGGTCTGCACGCCTTCGGGATTGTTTTTCATAAACGCCATATCCACATCGCGCGCGTCGGGGTCGGTAATGGAGTCCGGCACAACCGGGATTTCGGCGTAGGCAAATTCTTCCAGCGGGCGGGGGCCGCAGTGAGGGCAGGGGAGGAGGAGGCTCATAAATTTGATTTCCTGTTTTGATACGTCCTAAACAAAATTCATCCGCGTGTATCCTCAAACTCACTTGTTTGAACCAAAAGCGACTTTACTTTTTTTGAAAGCGCCGGATAAAACGTGAAATACGATTAGGTTCACCTGGCAAATGGAAAGATTTGCCATATAGAATCCACCATTTTGCTCGATATACCACAGCTTTTAATTTCCACCATATGTTACGCCATAGAGATATATTAGACCTCGGATATTGCACGCTTAATGGCAAGGCATAAGTAGTCGTCGCTGATTCAGCTGGCGGAAGGAGGTCACTCCAGTGATGAACATGCTTTAATAATTCTGGCATTCCATGAGGCTTTCCTAATCTAATCGTATAACGATGATGCCCCATATCTGTTTGGAATTCAACGCTGTAATTTTTGGGGAGTTTGACTACATAGCGCGATTTTGAGCTTCCCCACTGCGGCCCATCCGTCTTTTCTAATACTTCAAGCCTGATTCCGTAAACCCCTTTCGGCGAAATCTTGTTGTAGGACTCTAAGTTTGTTTCTTGGCGAGTGTGTAGATCAAAGACTCTATAGTCCCTTTTCAATGGATACAGTAGGCCCTTTGTATCGTATCGACTAGAGAACATCCACCCATCCACTAGGAATCTTCCAACGGTTACGTCTGTCGGAAACTCATTCTTGACAACGAATTCCACTACAATAAGTGCGAGTTTGCAGTCACCCTCTTTAATCGGCGCTCTTATTTTGCTTGGCGGCGAATCAGGATGGTAACTAGCCTCAATTTCATGGCGTTGCCAAGGCTCATAGTAAATTTTGGATGAAATCGAGCGAAATTCTATGCGGCGACGATTTCTCCAGATTATGATGAGGTTGATAATTGCCGTGGCAATACCAATAGCGCCGCCGATGATACCAACCCAAGCTAATTCTGGAGGAGGCGCATTCATAATAAAACTTCTTTAATGCGTCCCCGCCGACCCTCTATCCGCCATAACCCGGTCATTGGCAAAGCGGTCTAACGCAAACGGCGCGATAAGTTCGGGCGTTTGGCCGGTGGCGATGAGTTGCGCCATTTGCTCACCCCCGGCCGGGATGGCCTTAAAACCCCATGTGCCCCAGCCAGTGGTGATGTAAAACCCATCCACGCCCGTCTGGCCCATGATGGGTGAATAGTCGGGGCTCATGTCGCACACGCCCGTCCATTGGCGCAGAATCCGCAGGTCGCGCAGGAACGGGAAGAGCGCAATGGCGCGGTGCGAGCAACTTTGCAAAAACTGATACCCGGCGCGGTACGAATAACTGGGCTGGCGGTCAATCTCCGCGCCAATCAGCATCTCGCCGCGAGCGGTCTGCGAGATGTAGAACAGCAACACGGGCGAAAGCACAATGGCATTGAAGTTGAGCGCGTAGTGATTGGTGACAAACGCTTGCAACGGATGCGTGCGGATAGGCAACCGCAATCCGGCCATCCGGCCCAGCGTGGTGACGTGCCCGCCCACCGCGCTCACGACGGCCCCGGCGTTTATCGGCCCCAGGTTGGTCTGCACCCCGATCACGCGGTCGCCGTCCATCAACAGCCCGGTCACCTCGGCACGTTGGTGAACGTGCACCCCGCGCCGCATCGCGCCCTCGGCCAGCGCCCACACTACCCGGTCGTGCCGCGCGGTCGCGCCCTGCTCGTGGTATGACCCGCCGAGGATGGGCCACACCCCACTGCCAGTTAAATCAATCTGCGGGCAGAGCTCTTTAATTTCTTTGGGCGTAACAAACTGCGTCTTCGCGCCAAAGGCGGTGTTCACCTCGGCGCGGGCCTTTTCGGTGCGGAGGCTGGCCTCGGTGTGGGCCACGTTGAGCAGACCCTTTTGCTGGTGCATAATCCAGCGATCGGTCTCGGCCTCCAAGTTTTTGAACAACTCCAAACTGCGTTGATAAAAGCGCACGGCCTCGGGCAAACCGTAGTTGGCGCGGATGACCGTGGTGTTGCGCCCCGAGTTGCCCGCGCCGATGTATTTGCGCTCCAGCACCCCCACGTTGGTGATGCCATGCCGCGTGGCGAGATAGTAGGCGGTGGCCAGCCCATGCCCGCCGCCGCCCACAATCACCACATCGTAACTGCGCTTGGGGTCGTGCCACTCAAGGGCGACTTTCTTTTCCTGAAACTCATTCATAGTGTTCTCGCTCGGTTAGGACACAGATGCCCACAGATTTTCACAGATTAAAAATCTGTGTGCGAAGCCTGTGTAAATCCGTGTCCAAAAAAAACTACCCTACCCGCTCTTGAAAATCGGCGGCGAAGGGGGCGGGGACGACGAACAACACGCGCGACTCTTCGAGCCACAGTTTGACCGGCACGCCCGCGACCATGCCCTGCGCGAAAGCGGGTCGGGCGCGCGGGAGTTCCCATTCGCAATGGTGCACAAGCAAGGCCAACGCTTCGGGCGCAGTGACCCACTGGCCCACGAATCCGCCTTCGGGGACGATAATCGCGTACTCATCCCCTCCCCCCATTTTCGCCATCGAAAGCGCATTTGTATCAGATCCCAGTGGCGCAAATGGGGGGAGGATGAGAGCCTCACCCTCGGTCAATCGCATAACGATTGTCTCAGTCGGCCAATGAATTGAATCGAGCGCGGACGGTTGGGCCACGATGCGCGTGGCGGCGAGACGATTAAGCGCGAGCACGGCGACTCTCCTTGTCGTAGAACGGGGTGGCGACCCGCCGCGCGACCCGGCCCTCGATGACGGCCTCGGCGGGTAACTGCCCCCCGAACAATTTCAGCCACCCGAGCAAAACGCTCTTGCCCAACACGGGCGAGGCAAAACTGGAAGTGACGTAGCCCGCATATTCATTCTGGTAATAAATGGTCGCGCCTTCCAGCGGGGCGGGGCCGTCCATCTCGAAGCCCACCAGTTGTTTGTCGAGCGGCACTTTGTTGGTGCGGACCACCGCGTGTTTGCCCACAAACTCTTTGTCCAACTTCACCGCCCACTCCATGTTCACGCGGCGCGGGGTCGAGTCGAAATCGCTATCCTGCCCCACGATGATGTGGCCCTTCTCCAACCGCAACTTGAGGAGCATATCAATGCCCAATGGCTTCACGCCTAAATCCGCGCCGAGTTCGAGCAAGCGCCGCCATAATTTGGGCGAGTGTTCGGACGAGTGATGCAGTTCGTACGACAACTCGCCGGTGAAACTTAACCGCATGACGCGGCACGGCACCTCGGCCACCGCCGCTTGCGTGTGTTGCATATATTTCAGCGGGGTCACGAATCCCGCGCGGGCCAGCAGTTCGTGCGTGAGCGGCCCGGTCACATTAATCGCGCCCAGCGAGAGCGTCTGATACATCAACCGCACATCCAGTCCCCACGTCTCGGCCCAGTCGCGCAACCACATCTCGGCAAAACTCGCGCCGCCGCTGGTAAAGGTCAGCGCAAAGCGCGTCGCCGAGTCGCGCAAAATCAGGCCGTCATCCAGCACATAGCCGCGCTCGTCGAGCAACAACACATAGCGCGAATGTCCCGGCGCAATGCTCGCCACTTTGGTCGGATACAACCGCTCCAAAAATTCCAGCGCGTCGGGGCCGTCCACCAACAATTTGCCCAGCGTGCTCACATCGCCAATCGAAACTGCTTGCCGCACGGCCCAGTATTCTTCCAGCGGCTTGCCGTAGGTCCACGGGCGCCACCAGCCGCCCACGCGGTCCATGCGCGCGCCCATCCGCCGATGCTCGGCATCCAGCCCGGTGCGAAGCGTGAAGCGATGATACGCCCCGGCGGCGGCCTCGGCCATCGTCAGTTGGCGCGTCACGGGGCGCGCGGTGAACGGCGCTTGCAATTCCTCGCCGCGCGTTTTTAGAAAACTGCGGATGTACGGCAAGCACACCGACCCCTGACAAGTGCCGGTGCCGCTCAATGTGGCGCGCTTCACCAACTCCAACTCGCGGAAGCCGCGCCCCCAAATTGTTTCCAAGTCCTCGGCGGTTACGCCCGCGCAATGGCACACCATGCCGCTCGTCGGGCAGGGCGGAATATCCGAAGGCCGCGCCGCGCTCCCCACCACGCGCACCGCCAGCCCGTTGCCCATGCGCGCCAGCGCATCACGCGGATGCCAGCCCAAGCCCACCGCCACCGTGTCGCACTCGAGGCGTTTTTCTGATTCACCCTCCAGCACGATGACCGCGCTGATTTTTGACTCGCCCTCGAAGCGCACGACTTCTTGGGCAACGGCGATGACGGGCACCCCGGCGGGCGGTGTGCCGATGGCGACCACGCGCCCCAACGGGATGCCGGCCCCGTGCAGTTTTTCCGCCGCTCGCGCGGTGACGAGACCCCTCAGCGTGTTGCCCGGCCCCATCGGTTGAATCTCCGCCGCGCCAGTGGCCACGATAATTTCCTCGCGCGCGTGCAAATGCACCATGCCCTGTGCGGTTCGCGCAATTACCAATGGCCCCTCGTAAATCCCGACGGCCTCCTGTCCCTCATTCACATCCACCGTCTCAATGTACTTGCCCGCCGCCAGCGCTTCTGCTTTGGCGGCCCGGCCCGCTTCGCCTTGCCCAATGATGACCACATCGCAATGCACATGCCGCGCCGGAATTTCAGCCGTGGAGATGTTATCCATCCGCAAGGGCGGGTAGCCATTCGCTGGATGCCGCTCGACCACCGCCCCCGCGCGGGCACGGGTTTGGCAGGCGCGCACATAAGCCACGCCATCCACTATAACCAAACAATGCGGGCAATCCCCGCCGAGACACAGGCATCCGCCGCTGGTCGGGTATTCCCCGGCGCGGAGCAGGGCCAGCAAGATGGTGTCGTCTTTTTCAAAATCAATAGGTCGGCCATCAAACACAAAGGGCATGGATTGTTTCCTCATGTAGGGGCGACGCATGCGTCGCCCCTACTTATGCGTCTTTTGCACTGCCCGCTTGATGGCTTCCAGCGGGTTGGGGCGATAGGTCTTGATCTGGTCTTCCAGCACCTCCGTCCACGTCCGCGCATACACGGTGCGTGTGGTCACGATGGACTCGTGCCCCAGAAATTCCTGCACCGACTCCAGCGGCATCCCTTCCGAGAGCAGGGTCGTGGCGATGTAGCGCCGGAAGTCGTGGGGCGAGATGGTCGTCTCCAAGCCCAGCGCGCGCGCGGCATCGTTCACCACTTGCCACACGGTTTTGGTGGTGATGGGTGCGATTTCATCGCGGTCATGCCGGATGAAGAGCGGATCTTGTTTGCTTTGGGTGGGGCGGTCAGAGACTGGGCGCGATTGCTGACGGTCCGCGTCCCGCGCGGTCACGTA
>CAYUFY010000252.1:0-7780 GCA_964443795.1 uncultured Anaerolineales bacterium
ACCGTGCAATCCCGCTTGCGGCCAATGGGTAAGTTATTTAATTGGCGTTCCTTACTGCGGCTTCATTAGCCTGCTCGATTAATGTCACCCTGCCCGATGTGCCCCGCCTGAAAACTGGCCCAATACAAACCTTCGCGATTAACGAGCCTGTGCCAGAGGCCGAGGTCGTGGATCTGACTTTGAACCTGGGCTTGGGAGAGCTTAATCTAGCCCCAGGCGCCGAAGGCTTGCTTGAAGGTGAGATTAAATACAACGTGCCCGAGTGGGAACCCGTGCTGAATAACACGGGTGACTCGCTCACGTTAGAGCACGGTGCCTCACCTGACAATCAAGGTTTTCCCGATGACAAGGGCGTCATCAATCAGTGGGACTTGAAACTTGGCGCGACCCCGCTGAACCTGACCATTCAGGCCGGGGCCTATGCGGGTGATTTGAACCTGAGCGGGTTGCCTCTCCGCAATTTGGTAGTGACCGAGGGCGCGAGCGAATCGCGGATTACCTTTGACGAGGTGAACCCCGAAGAGATGCAGCGATTCACCTTCACCACCGGCGCTTCCGAGGCGCGACTCACCGGGTTGGTGAATGCCAACTTTGCCGAGCTACGGTTTCGGGGAGGCGTGGGCGATTACACGCTGGACTTCTCGGGCGAATTGCAACGGGATGCCACGGTGGAGATTACTAGTGGCTTGGGCAGTCTCCGCCTCATCATCCCCTCCACCACTGCGGCGGAAGTCACCCTCGCCAGCAGTCTGGTCAGCACCCAAACCCAAGGCCGTTGGAGCGTCAGCGGGCGGACGTATACCACGGGCGGCACCGGGCCCAAGTTGACGATTGAAATTGAGATGGGGGTGGGCGAACTGACGCTGGTGAGCAAATAAACTTAGCTTGCTGACCAAAACAAAAAGCCGCCGGGCCTGGCGCCCGACGGCTTTTTTAATGGTTGGCAACCATCATCCAAACAGTTCAGCCACAGGGCAACGGAAACCGGGTATGAGTTGCCCACCCTCCAAAAAATCACCGACCGTCAAAACTTGACCGCGCCGGGCCGAGCGAAAGACTTCAATTTCCCGCGTCTTGGGATAAATGACCCAGACCAGTTTTGTTCCGTGCCGAAAATATTCACTCACTTTGGCGTGTACGTCTTCTGCCTTGTCATCCGGCGATACGACCTCGACGGCCAGATCGGGCGCGCCGGGGAAATAGCCGGTCACTTTCCCCGCTTTGTCCACGCGCGCTTTAGAGACAAAAGAGACATCGGGCGCACGCACGGTGTCGGGGTTGCGCCGCAACCGATAACCCGTTTCGGCGGCTGGGACCGCGCCCAACTTTTTTTTGCTCACGTATATTCGCAAACGAGCGCTTAGTTCAGCGGCAATATCCCCATGTTCAAATCCGGCAGGTGACATGATGCATAACTCCCCGCCAATGAGTTCATAGCGCTCACCCAGCCCCATCGGCAGGCGCATGAGTTCATCGGCTGTCATAAATTTGTGTGCAGTCGCCATCTTAGCCTCCGCTCACTGCGCCATACAACTGCCGATGGACAATGCTCAACGCTTTGACTTGCTCCTCGGCGTGGTAGGACGAGCGCACCAGCGGGGCGCACTCCACCCACCGGAAGCCCAAATCGTTGAGGGCAAAGTTTTTGAGTTCAGCAAATTCGTCGAGGGTGTAATAGCGTTCGATGGGCAAGTGCTTCTTGGATGGTTGCAGATATTGCCCCACCGTGAGAATGTCCACGCCCCACGAGCGGATGTCGGTGAGCGTTTCTTTGACTTCTTCAAAGGTCTCGCCCAACCCGAGCATGATGCCGCTCTTGGTGAGCACTTCGGGATCCAGGCTTTTCGCGGTGGAGAGCGTGGCTTTGGCCCACGCGTAATTGTCTTGAGGCTGAACGTGCTTGAACAAGCGCGGCACGGTCTCCACATTGTGATTGAGAATCTCCGGGCGCGCGTCCAGCACGATTTTGAGCGCCGCGCGGCTCCCCTTGAAATCAGGGATGAGGACTTCGATGGAGCACCCCGCGTGAATCTCGCGGACGCGGCGGATCACCGCGGCAAAGATGGGGGCGCCGCCATCCGCGCGGTCATCGCGGTTCACCGATGTAATAACCGCGTGCTTGAGATTCATGGCCTTCACGGCCTGCGCCACCCGCTCGGGTTCAGCAAAATCCAGCGGGGCCGGGCGGCCATGTTTGATGTCGCAGAAGCCACAGGTGCGGGTGCAGACATCGCCCATCATCAAGAAGGTGCTAGTGCCGCGCCCCCAGCAATCGCCGATATTGGGGCACATGGCTTCTTCGCAGACGGTGTGCAAGTCTTTCGAGCGCATGAGGCCGCGCAACCATTCGTAGTTTTCGCCGGTGGGGGCACGCACCTTCAGCCAGTCGGGGCGGCGCTGGGGGCGCGGGGTGGTTTCGACTTGGTCGGGATGAATCAGTCTATCACGCGTGGGTTCGGTAATGGGCATTACATGACTCCCAGTTCTTTAAGCACAGCAACGGTGTTGGGCAAGTCGCCAGTGTCATCGGCCCACAGCCAGTTCACACGCAATTTAAAGTTGGGCAAAGCCAGCGAATGGAGAAGGCCGTTCAACGGAGCGACTTCCACCAGTTGGTCATTTTGCCGTTGGAAAAACTGCGTTCCCGCCGGGCCATAGGGGTCAATCAGCCACAGTTCGCGCACCCCCGCTTGGGCGTAGTGTTCGCGCTTTGAACCCCGGTCGTAGTCGGCGGTGGAAGGGGAGAGAATTTCAATCACGAGGTCGGGGGCTTCGAGAATTTCGTTGTCAACAATGATGCCTTTGCGTTCGCGGCTGATAAAAAGGATGTCGGGCTCGTAAGTTTGATATTTTGAAACCCGTACCGCCGAGCGCGAGCCGCGCACCTCGCCTAATTGGAAGAAATCCACAAAGAGGTGAATGATAGAGACCAGAAAGGCTTGTAAACGCTCATGGATGTCGGCAGGTGGCGGCATAATGTGAAAGACTCCATCAATCAATTCAGCTTTTTGGTCTTCGGGCGCGAGGCGCATGAAGTCGGCATGAGTCCACAAACGGGGCTCTTCCATTTGTTCAACGCGTTGCAGAGCGGGGTTAAGCAAAGCAGACATGGCAAACTCCTGTATCTAATGAAGATTTTACGCCACTTTCCGGTTTTGTCACGGGCGCGGGTATAATCGCTAAGCCAGAGACATACACCAAGGAGAATAATGATGAATTATCGGCGGCTGGGCAGTGCGGGGTTGCAAGTCAGTGAGCTTTCTTTCGGCGCGTGGGTGACGTTTGGGCAACAGATTGGCGAGGCCCAGGCGCGGGAATTGATGACGGCCGCGTATGAGGCGGGCATCAATTTTTTCGACAATGCTGAGTCGTACGCGGCGGGCAACGCCGAAATTGTGATGGGGAATGTCTTTAAGAAGACCGGCTGGCGGCGCGAAAGTTATGTGGTGTCCACCAAGTTCTTTTGGGGCCTGAATGATGGGGCGAACCAGCGCAATACGCTCAATCGCAAATATTTGGCGCATGCGATTGATGGCTCATTGAAACGGTTTCAACTCGACCATATTGACTTGGTTTTCTGCCATCGCCCCGACCCCCACACGCCCATTGAAGAAACCGTGTGGGCTATGAGCGATATGGTGCGGCAGGGCAAGGCGTTGTATTGGGGCACTTCGGAATGGAGCGCCGACCAAATTCTGCAGGCCTGGCACATCGCCGACCGGCATCATCTGCCTAAGCCGCAGATGGAACAGCCGCAATATCACTTGCTCCACCGGGACAGCGTGGAGAAGGATTTGGCGCGGTTGTACAAAGAGATTGGGTTGGGGTTGACCACCTGGAGCCCGCTGGCCTCGGGCTTGCTCTCGGGCAAGTACAGTCAGGGCATTCCCGATGACGCTCGGGCCAACCTCAAGGGCTACGAGTGGCTGCGCGACATCATCACCCAGCCAGAGCGGATTGAGAAAGTGAAAAAACTACACCCCATCGCCGCCGACCTCGGCTGTTCCATGGCGCAAATGGCGATTGCCTGGTGCGTGAAGAACCCCAATGTCAGTACCGTGATTTTGGGCGCGAGCAAGGTGGAGCAATTGAAGGAAAACCTGAAGGCGCTCGACGTGGTTGAAAAACTGACCCCCGACGTGCTGAAGCGGATTGAAGAGACCGTGGGGTGAAGCCTAAAAAGTGAAAAGTAAAAGCCCCTGAGATGAACTCGGGGGCTTTTTAATGTCAGTTGCGTATTGCGTGATGCGTATTACGTGTTCAATAGACCTTATCGGAAATAACGTTTTCGTAGGGGCGTTCAATTGAACGCCCTACGAAAATACATTCCAAATCTTATTTCCGATAGTGTCTAATAGTAACGCATCACGCCTCACGTTTCTTCATCCCCAATAATTGCATCTCGTGTTCCAGCGTCTCGCGCAGGCCGTCGGCCAAGGGGCGGGGGTTGTAGCCGAGGTCGCGGCGGGCTTTGGCATCGTCGCCCCAGTAAGTGACCCCCGCGTTCACGCGCAGGTATTCGGCACTGAAATCTTCGGGCAAGGGGATGATTTTCTCGACTAGGCTCATCATGGCTGACATCGCCTTCATCAGCCCCGGCGCGGCCCGCAGGCTCGGGGCCGGCACGCCGCTGATTTGTTCGCAGAGTCGCAGGGTTTCGATAAAGGAGTGGCGGGGGCCGCCAATCATATACGTCTCGCCCACCCGGCCTTTCTCCAGGGCCAAAATATGCCCGCGCGCAATGTCGTCCACATGCGCCCAGCAAAAGGCGGTTTGTTCGGGGGCAAGGGGCAGTTGCCGCTTGAGAAATTTAATGAGCGCAGTGCGGACACTGCTGGTATCGCCCGGCCCATAAACCAGCCCCGGCATGACGATGACCAACGGCAGGCCGCGTTGAATGAAAGTTTTGGCCACCGCGTGCGCTTCCCATTTACTCTGGTCGTAAACGCTCAGATGCGGGCCGGTGAAGTGGTAATGCTCATCCACCACCTGGCCGCCGGTGTTGGAATTGACGGCGAGGGTGCTGGTGTACACCCCTTTGGGGATTTTGAGTTCCTGCATCAATTCCAATACTTGGCGCGTGCCATCCCCATTGACCTTGAAAGCGGGGCTTTTATCGCGCACGCCCACTTTGTACCAACCCGCAATGTGATAGACACCGTCCACGCCGGTCATGGGAGCGCGCATGGATTCTTTATCGGTCACATCGCCCGGGGTCAGTTGCACGCCGAGGGCGGCGAGGTCTTGCGCCTTGGCCGGGGTACGGACGACGGCGACGACCTCATGCCCGGCCGCGCGCAGTTGTTTAGCCACGCGCCCACCGATGAAGCCGGTGGCGCCGGTGATAAAATATTTCATAGCGACTCCCTCACCCCAACCCTCTGCCAGCGGGAGAGGGGGTCTGCATCGCCCGCCAAATTTTTTCGGGGGTGAGCGGCATATCCACATGCTTAACGCCGAAGGGTTTTAACGCATCCATGACCGCATTGGCAATCGCGGGGGTTGAGCCAATGGTCGCGGCCTCGCCAATCCCTTTGGCCCCCAGCGGGTTGTTCGGGGTCGGCGTTTCCGTTTGGTCGGTGACAAACATCGGGAACGAGTCGGCGTGCGGGACGGCGTATTCGAGCAGGGAGCCGGAGAGCATCTGCCCACTCTCATCGAACACCACTTCCTCCCACAGCGCTTGCCCAATGCCCTGCGCCAGCCCGCCATGGATTTGCCCCTCGGCCAGCAGGGGGCTGATGCGCGGGCCGCAATCGTCCACGGTGAAGAAATCGCGCACGGTCACCGCGCCGGTCTCGCGGTCAATCTCCACCACGGCCACGTGCGCGCCGAAGGGGAACACCGACCCCGGCGGGCGGAAGAAATCCGTCGCTTCGAGGCCGCCATCCATATCGGCGGGCAAATTGTCCGAGTACGCGCGCGCCGCGATGTCCTTAAGATTCACGGTGCGGCTCGGCAGGCCTTTGACTTGATACGCGCCATTGGCGAGGACGATGTCCTCCGGCGCGGCTTCGAGGATGAGCGCGGCCAACCGGATGGCCTTGGCCTGCACACTTGCGCCCGCGCGGACTACCGCTGACCCGCCGACAGCCAGCCCGCGACTGCCGTAGGTGCCGATGCCGTGCGGGGTATTCAGGGTGTCGCCGTGCTTGACGGTGATTTTGTCGAAGTCCGCGCCAATTTTGTCGGCGATGAGTTGCGCGAAGGTGGTCTCTTGCCCTTGCCCGTGCGGCGAGATGCCGGTCATCACGGTCACTTCGCCCGACGGTTCGACGCGCACGAGGGCGCTTTCGTATGGCCCCGGCGCGCAGATTTCAACATAGGTGGCGAGACCAATGCCAAGCAGAGGTGACAAGTGCCGGGTGCCGGGTGCCGTGAGACGTTGTTGTTGTTCGGCGCGCAGAGCTGAGAGATGCGAGATTTCAATCACCTTGCTCAACGCCTTATCGTATTCACCGGAGTCATAGGTCGCGCCGGTGGGCGTCTTGTACGGGAACGCGTCGGGCGGGATGAAATTTTGGCGGCGCACCGTGATGGGGTCGAGATTTAATTCCAGCGCGACCAAGTCCATCAACCGCTCGATGTAATAGGCCGCTTCGGGCCGGGCCGCGCCGCGATAGGCCGCGATGGGCGTGGTGTTAGTCAACACGCCCATGGTTTCCAGCGCCACGCTCGGGATGCGGTACACGCCCACCGACAGCAGACCCGTTAGGCCGGGCAACCACGGGGCCAGCGGGTACGCGCCCAGGTCATTCACCACGCGCAGGCGCAGGGCAGTCACCGTGCCATCACTTTGCACCGCCGCTTCCACATCCGCCACTTGCCCGCGCCCGTGTGTGGTCGCCAGCATATGCTCGGTGCGCGTCTCGACCCAACGCAATGGCAAATTAAATTTGAGCGCGAGCGCGGTGAGCAGGACATCCTCGGGGTACGCGCCAATTTTGATGCCGAACCCGCCGCCGACTTCGGGCGCGATGACGCGGACGCTGTTCTCGGGCAGGGATAGCGCGCTCGCCAGTTCACTGCGGACCCCGTGCGGATTCTGGGTTGACGACCAAACCGTGACTCCGCCCGAGGCGGGGTCGGGAACGACGAGCGTAGCGCGGGTCTCCATGGAAACCCCGGCGAGCCGTTGGCTGACCATGCGCTGTTTGATGATGCGATGCGCGCTGGCAAACGCCGCGTCGGGGTCGCCCTTGGCGCGTTTGGAATGAATCTCGGTGTTGCGCGGGCGGTCGGCATAGAGTTGGGGCGCGCCCGACTCCAGCGCTTGCAACACATCGGCCACGGCGGGGAGCGGCGCGTAATCCACGACCACGCTGAACGCGGCATCTTCGGCGCGCGCGGGCGTGTCGGCGATGACGGCGGCCACGGCCTCACCGGCGTGGCGCACCCGCTCGCTGGGGAGCGGGTAACGCTGGAACGGTTTGCGCGGCTCGGCGCTGGGGCCGCCCTCGCTCTCGCCAATCGCTGGCATGGGGCCACAGAACATGGGCAAATCCGCGCCGGTGATGACGGCGACCACGCCCGGCATTTTTAGCGCCGCGGTTTTATCAATGCCACGGATCTCAGCGTGGGCATACGGACTGCGGACGAAGGCCACGTAATGTTGGCCTGGCACTTGAATATCGCCCGTGTATTTGGCCACGCCTGTAATGAGGCGGGGGTCTTCTTTGCGTTTGACGATGGCGCCGACGAGGGAGGAGAACATGGTTTTTTTTTGGGGGGGGGTAGAGGATGAAAGATTGAAGATTAGGGCAAGAATTTGTCTAAATCA
>CAYUFY010000253.1:0-7754 GCA_964443795.1 uncultured Anaerolineales bacterium
CGCCGTGGCCCCGGCCCCCGCGCCGGTCACGGTGGCCGCGCGGAAACCGCTTTGGGCCAAGGCATTGACCTCGCGCCCCGCCAGCGCGTAGGGGTAGACGAGCAGGTCATCCAACTGGCCGCTCAAGTTGCCCGGGAAGACCGACGTGCCAATGAGCCAATCGCCAGAGCCTTGATAATTTGCCCCGGCCGTATCCTGAGCGACTTGCGCGCCATCGCGATAAATGGTGCGTTGGCGGGTGCTGGCATTGTAGGTGCAGAACCAGTGATGCCAGTTGCTATCGGTGTAGGTCGAGGGGGTGTAGAGGTCGCTCCCGTAAAACGAGCATTGGAAGACGTTGGTATCGCGGAAGCCGATGTACAAACCCTGATACGCGGCGGGCGAGCCACTGCTAAAGATGTTGTCAAAGCGTCCGGGGGTGTTGCGCCTAGCCCAGAACCCCACCGAGAACGAATTATTGGCGAGCGCAAAACTCGGCGTGACGGTGAGTTTGTCATCCACGCCATCGAAGGCGGCGCTGGTCTGTCCAGCGTTGCCCTGGCCGGGGAGCAAGCGCGGGGTCTGCGCTTCGGTCGGCAGGCTCACGGTGTGCGCCCACGCCGAACTGTCGCTGAAGTTATTCTCGAAGTTCAACTTCAGCACCGGGTCAGTCCCCACATACAAACCCTGAATTTCGGCTTGAGTCAGTGGGCGGCTGAACACCCGCAGTTCATCCACGAGGCCTTTTAGATTGCCCGGAAAGTGGGCCGCGCCAATGAGCCAATTGGCCGTGCCCTGATAATCGCCCGTGGCCGTGTCTTGCGCCACTTGCGCCCCATCCCGATAGATGGTGCGCTGATTGGTGCTGGCATTGTAAGTACACGCCCAATGATGCCAGTTATTGTCGGTGTACGTCGCGGAGGTAAACAGGTCGCTCCCATAGAACGCGCATAGAAATTTATCGTTCTCACGGAAGCCGATGTAGAGCGATTGATAGGCCGCTTGTGCGCCGTCTGTACTAAAGAGGTAATCAGAACGCCCGGCGCTGTTGCGCTTGGCCCACATGGCTACACTGAACGAAGCATTCGCCATCGCAAAGGTCGGTTGAACGGTGATTTTGTCATCCAGCCCATCGAACTGGGCCGCCGCACCGCGCCATCCCTGCGCGCCCGGGGCGGGACACGTGTCCCCTGAACAAGCGCCGGTATTCGTGCTTAGCATATCTTTGAACGCTACCGCGCCCTGTTTATCAGCGCTGTCATCCAGCGGGAGATAGAGTTTTTGGTCAGCCGGGGCGCTGTCGAGAGACAGCCCCGATGCGAGCGGCGTGAATGCGACCTCCACGGCTTGCACACCCGCGACGGTGGTTTGGGCCATGCGCTGAATCTCGGCCAGAGTCAACACGCGGTTGTAAAACGCCACTTCATCCAGCTTGCCACTGAAATAAGGGTCCGACCCAAAGCGCGATTTGCCCAACCAGTTGGCCACTTGATTCACCTGATTGGGATCGAGGGTGATGGGGCCGGAGACGATTTCGACACCGTTCTGATAAATCCGCGCCACATCGTTGACCCCATCCAGCGTCAGCGCCAGATGCACCCAGGTGTTGGCGGGCAGGGCCGTGGACGTTTCCAGACCTTGCGCCGGGCTACTGGCCGATTTAATTTCAAACCGGATCCGGCCGTTGCCCGTGCGGGGCGAGAGGAAGAGATATTCAGTCGTGGTGTTACCCAAATCGAAGAGGCGTTGCCAGTTGCTGTTGCCGTTCCAATACACCCACCCCGCAAACGAGAAGTTGGTGGCATTGACCACATTGGCGGACAAGGTCTCCCAGTTGCTTCCGGTAAAGTTCGCGGCTTTACCCACATAGCCGGTGGTGCGTGTCACTTCTTCAAATGGCAGATACAGACTGGTATCCGGTGAGACATAGATTTCGGCCACCGTGCCGGTGAGCGTGATCCCGCCTGTGAGGACGGCTGTGGCGTTGGAGATAACCGCCCCGGCGTTGATGTTCGCCTGAGCCACGGCGCCCACCGAATCGAGACGCAGTGTCCCCAGCGTGAGGCTGGCGGCGTTGCCCGCTTGGTCGGCAGCTTGTGCCAAGACGGTCAACATGCCCAGCGGTTCGGCTTCAAAAATCTCGTAATTCAGAGTCCACGTCGTGCCGTTCACCGTAGCCCGTTGCGCGGCTGACCCCACGAGCGAGCCATCCGCCCGGAGCAGGCTGACCCGCAGGGTGTCGGTTACCAGGCCACTCCCGGTAAAGCCGCCCGCGAGCGTCGGGTCGCTGACCGTGCCGGTGAGCGCCACCGTCCAGCCCTCATTGGCTAACTTGGTGGGTTTGACGATGGCGGGCAAACTGTTGAGCGTCATCTGCGGCGCAGAGCCATCCACATAAATCACCGTGTCGCTCCCCGTGGCCTGATTGCCCACCGCGTCGGTGGCGCGCGGGCGCAAAGTATATTGGCCCTCGCCGCGCGGGATGAAGGTGAGACACCACGAACTGGTATCCACCACATCCCGACAAACGGGCGCGCCCGCCCAGGTCAGGCCCGCTTCGCCGTTCTTTTGTGAGCCGAGTTCCATCAGCCCAATGGCGGAGGTCGGGTCGAAGGCTTGAATATCCATCACGCGGTCGCGGTTCGGGACAAAGGTCGTGTTCGAGCGCACGGTCACGCTGAGGGGGTTGTCATTATCCACCGTGACGCGGAAAGCCTGCCGCTCGGCGACCAGGCCCAATTGATACAGATATTGCGCGCGAATTTCCGGCCCGCTGAGGTAGCGATTATAGAAGCTGAAGTCGTCGAGTTGCCCAGCGAAGTAATTGGAACTGCCAGTCTGCGAGCCGAGATAGAGTGGGTCGGTGGTGAGATTGGGCGTGCCGGAGGTGGATAGGCTTTGCGCCAGCGACCCATTGAGCCACAATTGCAGGGCGCTCCCGGTGAAGTTGCCCACCACATACTGCCATTGATTGGTGGCCGGCAAAGTGGCCGTGACCGTGCCCGCCATGCCCCACACCCGAAACTGCAACAGCCCATTTTCGGCCCAGATTTGATATTGATTGCCGCTGGCGCCTTTTTGCAATAAACGCGGGGCGTTGTTCCAGTTTTTAGCATTGAACCACAACGCCACCGCAAACGGCCCGGGAGGATTAAAGGTCGAGGCATTAGCGATGGTGACGTGGTCGTTTAGGCCATCAAAGTCCGCGGCCAAACCCACTTTGCCTTTCACGCCACTGGTGGGGCAGGTGACACCGGAACACGTGGCGTTGCCAGTGTTGGCCGAGTTCGCAAAGGTGGTGGCGGTCGGGCCTTCATCAAATTTGAAAAGCGCCCCCGGCACATCGGCATAGAGTTGCGTCACCGTGGCGGCGTTGACCCCGCGCGGGAACAGGCGCAGTTGGTCTATGAACCCGGGGTAAGCCCGGCTATCCGCCCGCCCCACCGTCCAAGCGCCAGTGACCTGAATGGAGGCACTGGCCGAACCAGAGGCTTTGACTTGTCCATCCAGATAGAGTTTTTGCCCGCCCGCCTCACCGCCAAAGGTGTATAGCAGGTGGTGCCATTGGCCATCGGCATAATTTGTGCCGCTGGTGACAATGGTCTCGGTCGCCGATTTACGCGTATCGGCTTGCACTTCGGCGAGGTGCAAAACCCGGTTTGATCCGGGCAACTGAATTTTAACGGTCTTGGCCACCACCGTGGGGACGGAAACCACCACCGGGTTGGTGGCGGCCTGGAGATTCTCCTGCCGCCAAACTTCAGCGCCGCTGGCATTGAGCAGGATGAGGTTAAAGTTATTGAGGGCCCCAACGTTGGCATCGGTGCGATTCCAGATACGCAATGTGGTGATGGCCCGCTCACCGGCTTGCAAGTCGGCCTGCCACCACGGGTCGGTAGTGCCCTGGCCGGTATTCCAGAGGGTGTGGTTGACTGAATTGCCATTCAAGCTACCGTCAGTATTCCCATCAATGACACGTGAGGCGGCATAAGTAATTGACCGTGCGATCTCTGTACTACTTTGGGAGGCATTGGTGAATGGGTCATTGCTCACTGGCGTGCCGCCATCCAGCAGGGCATTCACATTGCCGCTGGCATCTAACCCCACCCGACGGTCGGTACCAAAGTCAAAGAGGCCGACGTTGGTGGTGCTGGTCTTGAACCACAGGCTGACCGTATTTTGGAGGTTGCCGCCACTCCACAGGCCACTGAGGGTTTGGTTCGGGACAAATTGCAGGCCCTGGGCAATGCGCCCGCCTACCCCGGCGGTGGGGCAGTTTGGCGCGGTGCAGTTAAGTTTATACGTGCCCGTGGCATCTTTGAATTCGGTGGAGCCGGGTGGCTCATCCAAGCGCAGGAGTTGTCCGCCCTTGACCGTGTCATAGAGCGCCAGCATCTCCGCCGCCGAGAGGGCGCGTTTGTAAATCGCCACTTCGTCCAGTTGCCCTGTCAGGGCCACCGCGTCCATATTGCTGATGTTCCAATACAACGTCAGGCACGTGCCATTGCAGGTGCGCCCA
This sequence comes from uncultured Anaerolineales bacterium, assembly GCA_964443795.1. Taxonomy (GTDB): domain Bacteria; phylum Chloroflexota; class Anaerolineae; order Anaerolineales; family UBA6663; genus DATDRS01. The sequence goes on from CAYUFY010000253.1 coordinate 4,499, forward strand.
GTGTTGCGGTCGCCATTGACCTCTACGCCTTGCAAGACAATGCGGAATAAAGTCTCATCGCCGGAATTATCCTCATGGGCGGGGCTATTGTCTTCTTCCCACATTTGAAACCATTGCCCGGGCGTCCAATCCCACTTATTGGGCGTGGTCGCGTTGCCCCAACCGCACGGTGAGAAATCGTGCGTCTCACCCGTATCCCAGTTGTCCCGATAACAGTGCGCCCGATAAGCGCCATCGGCGTTGTTAAGTCGCAACGTGCCTTCATCGTCATTGCCGCCATCGCCCGAGTCTTCGTTATTGATGTAAATTTTTTGGAACGCCACTTTCCAATTCTCATCCGAGCGCCCGATGAGCAATTGGTAATTGCTGGCGGCGGGTTTTTTGCCGGAGAGCGAGGCATCATTGCCCACTTCCACACCGTTCACATAGAAGCGCACGGTCGTGCCATCAAAGGTGGCGGCGGCGTGTTGCCAGGCATCGAGCGTCAACACCTCATTCGCGGTCGTCACCTGTTGCCAGCCATTGGCATCCCCAAAGCCGAAGCGCAGTTTGCGACCCACCCGTTGCAGGGCGGGCATGGCATTTTTGTCGCCGCTGTTGTAGCCCAGGAGGCCTTGCGGATAAGCGTCATACGCGGCATCGCCGGTATTCCTCGGCAGAACCCAGGCCATTAGGGTGAGATTACCGTCATTCAGGTTGAGCGAAGGGTTGCTCGCCACGCGATAAAAGTCGTTATCGGTGCGCGTATCACCCGCCACGCGGAAGGCTGGCCCAGCCCCCAGCACCCCGCCGAACACGGTGGGGCATTGGTTGCCACTGCAGGTAGCGGTGTTGCCCTGCCCCGAACTATCGGCAAACGTCGTCTGGCCGGTGTCGAAATTTAACTTGAGGACCGGCAAGCTGGTCAGCGCGGCGACTTCGGCGCTGGTCAGGGCTTTGTTAAAGACGCGGACATCATCCAACGAACCATTGAAGTAGGGGTCGGGGAAGCGCGACTTGCCCAGCCAGTTATCGGTGAAGTTAATCTGATTCGGATCAGCCGCGATAGCCCCCGAGGCGACCTGCACGCCATTGAGATACAACCGCGCCAGATTGGCCGCGCCATCCAACGTGACGGCCACGTGGACCCAGGTATTGGCCGGGAGCGCGGCGGGCGCAGTCAGGGGTTCATCAACCGCGGCTCTGATAATAAAGCGCAACTGACCGCCATCCGAGGGTGTGAGGAAAATATATTGACCGCTCGTGCCAAAGTCAAAAATACGTTGCCAGGGACTGCCCCCGCGCCAATACACCCAACTGGCAAATGTGAAGCCGGGGGAGGTCAGCCCGGTTTGCGCTAAAGTCACAAAGTCATTACTGCCATCAAAACTTACAGCGTTGCCGCTCACCCCGCCCTGCCCGCTGGTGGGGCAGGCATTGCCCGCGCAGGTGGCGTTGCGCGAGGGGACATTGCCGGAGAAGTCGGCAAAGGTGGTGGCGCTCGCGCCTTCATCAAACTTGAGCCACGCTTCGGCATAACCCGATTGTTCGCGCCGGTCCTGCACACTGGCCTCGGCGGCCTGCGTGAGCGTGAGAACGCCCGAGGCGGTGGCCGGGTTCACGGTCACCGTGCCATTAATCGCCTGTTCTTCCTGGGGTTGGATGACAAAGGTGGACGGCGGCACATTGTTGGTCACACTGCCGGGGAACTCGGTGGTGAGCAGGCCATTGGCGTAGCGGTTGAGCAGTTCGTTCTTCACGCGCGCGGTGTAAGCCAATACTTCATTGGGCTTCACCGTCAGGTCGCTGGGGTTGTAGCGCCCATCGCGCACGGCCTGCACTTCGGCCACCGAGAGCGCGCGGTCAAACACAGCTAGTTCGTCGAGGGCGCCATTAAAGTAAGCCTGATTGCCCGAGGTAAAGACCTCAAAAGCCGACCGGCCAATCTGCCAATCACCCGCGCCTTGATAATTGGCCGTGGCCGTGGCTTGGGCTAATGACACCCCATCGCGGTAAATGGTGCGCTGACGCGTGCTGGCCTCATAGGCGCACGCCCAATGATGCCACTGACCATCCACAGAAAACGGGGTCGCCAGGCCGTTGTTGTAAAAGTCGCAGAAGAAATTGCCGTTATTCCAACCAATGAGCAGACCCGTATGACTCCCGGCGGTCCCATTGCCGAAGACAATCTGGGAAGCGGAGGCCGAGGTCTTGGCCCAGAACGCCACGGTGAACGAGGCGTTAGCCAGCGCAAAGGGCGCGGTGGTAATCAGGCTATCGTTACTCCCATCGAACAGCGCCGCGTTGCCATAGTAACCGGTCACGCCGGTCGCGGGGCACGTGTTGGCCTCGGCGCACGCGCCGGGGACGTTGTAACCGGATGAGTCGGCAAAGGCGCGGGTGTTCACCGGATGCTCAAAGCGCCACAGCAACCGCGGCGCGGCTTTTTCCACCACTTGCGCTTCATACGTCAACACCTTGAGGGTGGAGGTCGCGCGCGGATTAAAGCCATACGTCTTCTCGAGCGCATCCGTGATACCGTCGCCATCACCATCCACGCTCAGCGGGTCGGAGGTCACCCACAGCTTGAGTTGCCCGTTGAGGGTCAGGTCATACACAAATTCCCACCCGTCCAGTTCTTCCTTGTCCGTCAGGCCATCGGCATCGGTATCCGCGCGGCGCGGGTTGGTGCCGCTGGCCAGTTCAACGCCATCCAACAAGCCGTCACTATCGGTGTCCGCGCGTTGCGGGTCAAAGCCGCGTTGCAATTCAGCCGGGTCGCTTAAGCCGTCGCCATCCGTATCCCAGCGCGAGTCATTCGGGTCGTTGCCGCCATCGGCCTTGTTGAGCAGGCCATCGCCATCCACATCTTTTTGGCGGGCAAACGGCAAAGTGCCGGTCTGGGCCCAACCCAGCGAGTAGCCGCCCGCCTTGGGCGTGGCCGCCGTAAACCCATCGAGCGTGGGCGGGAGGATGTCGTAAATCAGGCTGTCGCCCAGCGGGATGAAGGAGGTGGTTTTGTCGGAGACAATCGTGCAGACCGGAAACGGAATGGGGTTCGGCGGGATAATGATGCCGATGCACTGTTGGGCCGGGATGGCCTGCCCTTCGGCGAGGACGAGGCTCAGCGGGTGGTTGACCCCGGTTTCGGTAAACGCATTTTGCGTGGTGAGTTGGACGGTGGTGTTATAGAAGAACTGGTTATTGGTGCCCGGGACGGGTAGCCACTGACCGCTCATGGTGCCGCGCTCGAGATTCTTGTGAATATCTTTTTGCG
>CAYUFY010000254.1:0-7728 GCA_964443795.1 uncultured Anaerolineales bacterium
CTTAACAAGTCGTTGAAGCTGGAAGCCACCCGCTTCTAGCGGGTGGTAGTTCACAGATGCATCCTTCCCAAGTTCTTCCCATGATCGAATTCACGCGGGGCACCGTCGTCGAGTCGCTCCATCACGGCGCGCTGGCCGTGTGTGACGCCCAGGGTCGCCTGATCGCGCATTACGGCGACCCGCAAGCGGTCACCTATCTGCGTTCCTCGGCCAAACCGTTTCAAGCCCTGTCCCTCCTCGAGTCTGGCGCCGCCGCGCGCTACGGCTACACCACGCGCGAAATTGCCCTCGCCTGCGCCTCGCATCAAGGTGCCGACCTCCACGCTGATGCCGTGGTCATCCTCCAAAATAAAATCGGCGTCGCCGAAAGCGACCTGCTTTGCGGGCAACATCCGGTCGCGGGCGGGCATCAACCGCGCCCCAACCGCCACAACTGCTCGGGCAAACACACCGGCATGTTGGCCCAGGCCGCGCATCTGGACCTCCCGTTCGCCGACTACGTCAACCCCCAGCACCCGCTCCAGCAAACCATTCTAAAAAATTTTGCCGAGATGTGTGATTTGGAGACGACGGAAGTGGTCGTGGGCGTGGACGGATGCTCGGCCCCGAATTTTGCCGTACCCCTCGCGGCGGCGGCGACCGCGTTCGCGCGGCTGGCCGACCCCACCGGTTTGCCCGCCCCGCGCGCCACCGCGTTAAAAACCATCTTCGCCGCCATGAACGCCTACCCCGAAATGGTGGCCGGCCCCGGCGAATTGGATACGGAAATTATGCGCCTCAAACCCGGCCTGCTCATCTCCAAAGGCGGCGCGGAGGGCTATCACGCCTTTGCGTTGGCCCCCGGCGCGCTCGGGCCCGCCTCACCCGCGCTGGGCCTCGCCATGAAAGCCGCCGATGGCAACTCGCGGGCCACCAACGCCCTGGCCCTCGAAACCCTCCGGCAACTGGGCGCGCTCACCGAGTCCGACCTTGCCGCCCTGGCCGACTTCGGCTTTGGGGCGCGGCGCCCGGTCAAAAACTGGCGCGGGATCGAGGCCGGTGAAATGCGCCCGTGCTTTGAGCTTGTGAGAAGCCAGTAACCCGTAGCCAGACCCTAACCTGGGCGGTTAGCATTTGATTGACGACTCTTAACCCGTATGGTATATTCCGCCCCGTCAGACAAGCCGCTCGCGCGTCGGAGCGGCTCACTTGTTGTCAGTAAGGAGTAACATATTTCCACTAATCCATCCGACTATCGCATCAACGAAGAAATCCGTACCCGCGAAGTGCGCGTAATTGGCCCCAACAACGAAAACGTCGGGGTCATCCCCACCTTTGAGGCCATCCGCATGGCGCGGGAGGCGGAAAAAGACTTGGTCGAGATCAGCCCCAACGCTGACCCCCCGGTGTGCCGAATTTTGGATTTCGGCAAATTCCTGTACGAAAAAACCAAGAAAGAAAAAGAAGCCCGCAAAGCGCAGACCGTTATCGAAGTCAAAGAAATTCAACTGCGCCCCAAAACCACCGATCACCATGCGGGCTTCAAAGTGCGTGATGCGCGCCGTTGGTTGGAAGAAGGCAAAAAAGTCATCGTCCGCATTAAATTCCGCGGACGCGAAATTTCCCACCCGCAAATCGCCCGCCAGGAACTGGCCGAGATTGCCCAGGAACTGGCCGATGTGGGCGTGGTGGAACAAGCGCCCAATCTGGAAGGGCGATCCATGTTGATGGTGTTGGGGCCGAGTCGCAAGAAAGTGGTTCCCAAACCCGTGTCCAAGAAAGACGACTCAGCGCCTCAACCGGAGACGCAAACAGCTGAACAACCCACCGAGTGAATTCTTCGCCGGGGCCGCTGGCAGACCCCGGTGAATTGTGTGTACTGGCAGGTTTCCCTGCCCCAGAAGGAATTGAGAAGATGCCTCGCAAACCAAAACTGCATGGTAAGCAAAAACTAAAAACCCACAAGGCCACGGCCAAGCGCTTTCGGCTGACCGGCACCGGCACGCTCGTCCGCACTAAAAAGGGCAAGAGCCACCTGCGCCGCCGCACCCCGGCCCGCACCTCGGCGCAATTCACCCAGATGCAACCGGTGTTGGGCAAGAAGATCATCCGCCGCGTTCGGCGTTTGGCGCCTTACATGAAGTTGTACAAGGCCAACCCGCCCGGGTAAATTGTTAAACCTGTCCCTGCCTCTCCCTCTCTCGTCGGTAATTTTCCGACGGGGAGGGCCGGGGTGGGGGTATCGCGGGCGACTCACGGCGCCAACGTGTGGCATAGTTCACGCCCAGGCCGTTAGCCGACCGCAGGAGAAATCCAATGGCTCGTGTAAAGGGCGGTTTCCGCCCCCACTTACGTCACAAAAAAGTTCTCAAGCTCGCCAAAGGCAAGCGCGGCGCTTACCATCGCTTGTTCAAGCGCGCGAATGAAGGCATGCTCCATGCCCTGTGGTATGCCTACCGGCACCGCCGCCAGCGCCGCCGTGACCTGCGCCGCTTGTGGATTGCGCGCATCAACGCCGCCGCCCGGCTCAATGGCCTGTCCTACAGCCGCTTCATCAACGGCCTGAGCAAAGCCAAAGTGACGCTGGACCGCAAAGCGTTAGCCGACCTCGCCATCCGCGATCCGCAGGCTTTCGCCAAAGTTGTTGAAGTCGCCAAAGCGGCGGCGGGGTAAGAACGTAAGCCCCAAATCCCAAACTCCAAAACAAAACCGCGTCCAATGAGGGCGCGGTTTTGTGTTACTCGGCTTTTCTCATAGTACAATCCACTTACTCACCCCCGCACCTCCACACTCCCTCACTCCTCATGCCCCTCATCACCTCCCGCGCCTTCCCTTCCGGCCAAACGCTGGCGCTGTATCAAGGCGACCTCACTGAAGAAAAAGTGGATGCGATTGTGAACGCGGCCAATGCACAGTTATCACATGGCGGCGGGGTGGCTGGCGCGATTGTGCGGCGCGGCGGGCAGGTGATTCAGGAGGAGAGCAACGCCTGGGTGCGGGCGCATGGCCCGGCGGGTCACACTAAGCCCGCGCTGACCGGGGCTGGGCGATTGCCGTGCAAGTTTGTGATTCATGCGGTCGGGCCAATGTGGGGCACGGGCGATGAAGACAAAAAACTCCGCGCGGCTTACACCTCGGCGCTGGAACTGGCCCATGCGCGGGAGTTCGCGTCCATCGCCTTCCCGTCCATCAGCACCGGCATCTTCGGGTTTCCGGTGGCACGGGGCGCGGCCATTGCCGTGCAAGCGACGCTGGATTTTTGCGCGGCCCATCCCGACTCTGCGCTTCGGGAAATCCGCTTCACCCTGATTGATGCGGCCACGGTGGAGGTGTTTCGGCGGGAGTTTGAAAAGCATAGTCATCAGTCATCAGTGACTGATGACTGATGACTGCTCACTGATTATTGCTGTGATAACTTCCTCCGCCAATCCCAAAATCAAACTCATCCGCGAACTCCAGACGCAACGCAAGGCGCGGGAGGCCGAGGGGTTGTTTGTGGTCGAAGGCGTGCGGCTGGTCGAGGAGGCGGCCCGGGCGCAGGCGCACGCCCAACTGGTGTTGCACACGGAAGACCTGGACGCGCGGGGCCAGCAAACTGTGAGGGCGCTCGCGGCGCTGGGGGCGCAAGTCGAGACGGTTTCGGAGGCGGTGATGAAAACGATTTCCGAGACGAAGACCCCTCAGGGCGTTCTAGCAATAATGGCGCCTTCATCCTTGCGTCTTCCTTCCCCATTATCCTTTGTCCTAATCCTCGATAATCTGCGCGACCCCGGCAATCTCGGCACGCTCCTCCGCACCGCTCAGGCCGCCGGGGTGGAGGCGGTGTTTCTCACGCCCGACACGGTGGATGCCTACAACCCCAAAGTGGTGCGTTCGGCGATGGGGGCGCATTTCCACTTACCAATTACCACTTACGCTTGGGATGAATTACTTAACCAGTTGACTGGCCTGACGCTATATCTCGCCGAGGCCCGCGCGGGGGAGGCGTACACCGCCGTGGATTGGCGCACCCCCTGCGGGCTGGTGATTGGGTCGGAGGCCGCCGGGCCGAGCGCGGCCGCGCGGGCGTTCACCTCCCGCCGGGTCCACATCCCCATGCCCGAGTCCGCCGAATCGTTGAACGCGGCGGTCGCGGCGGGCGTGATTTTATTCGAAATGGCACGGCAAAGAAGGCCGTGAGGTGAGGGTTGAGGGCTGTCTGATCAATTTGCCTAAAGCCAGGGGACAGGCTCTTGTGCAAAAGGTACGAAAATTTAATGTTCTTTTAGTCAGAATCGCATTATAATGCGAGCGGCAAGGGAGACATTCCCTAAACTAAACTTTTTATAAGAGGAGACTTATCCGCAATGCCTTTGCCTAAATATGCTTTCTTTAACGACCAGATTGTGCCTTATGGGGACGCCAAAGTGGGCGTGATGACCCACGCACTCAACTATGGTACGGGTTGTTTTGGGGGAATTCGCGGGTACTGGAATAGTGAGGAGGAGCAACTCTTCATTTTCCGCCCTCATGACCATTTCCACCGCTTTCTCATGTCAGCCCGCATGTTGCGGATGCGCTTCCCCTATAACGAAGAAGACCTGACCAATATCGCCCTCGATCTGCTCCGCGCGGAGGGCTTGCGTCAGGACACGTATCTTCGCCCGCTCGCTTATAAATCTGAAGAAATGATTGGCGTGCGCCTCAACGACCTGAGCGACGCGCTCACCATGTTCTCCGTGCCCTTCGGGCGCTATGTGGACAAGGAAGAGGGCGCGCATGTCACGGTCTCCTCCTGGCGGCGCGTGGACGATAACGCTATTCCAGCGCGCGGCAAAATCACCGGCGCGTATATCAATTCGGCGTTCGCCAAAACCGACGCGCTCGAAGCTGGCTTCGATGAGGCCATTGTGCTTAACCGCGACGGCCACGTTTCCGAAGGCTCCGCCGAAAACATCTTCATGTTGCGCGATGGCATTGTCTATACCCCGTCAGTCACCGATAACATTCTCGAAGGCATCACCCGCCGCACCGTCATCACCCTGCTCCGCGACGAACTCGGCATGGATGTGGTCGAGCGCTCCATTGACCGCACCGAACTGTACGTAGCCGATGAACTGTGGTTCTGCGGCACGGGCGTGCAAATCTGTGCCATCACCCAAATTGACCACCGCCCGGTGGGCACGGGCAAGATGGGCCCCCTGGTGGGCGAACTGCGCGACTTATACTTTGATGTCGTGCGCGGGCGCGTTCCCAAATACCGGCATTGGAACACCCCGGTGTATGTGACCGAAAAAACCCTCGCCTGATAACGGTTGCAACGGAGCAGGGAGCGTGGGAGAAAAATTTCCCCGGCCCCCACGCTTCCCTGCCCCCCTGCAATGATTTTCTCTCCCGCCAAATTTCCCGGCCTCCCGATCGGCCTCGGCGCCCTCGCGCTCATCGGCCTGTTCGACCTGTATCTCCTCAACCTCGCCGCCGGCACGTCTCCGTCCGCGCTCACGCTGGGCCTGCTTCTGGTTCTACTTGCCAGCCTGCCCCTCCTAACCTGGATTGGTTACTGCTGTCAGGCGCTCCTCACCGCGCGCTATGTGGTCGGGCGCAACGCGCTGGTGATTGAATGGGGAGGCCGCCGTGAACTGATTCCGCTGGATCAGTTGGGGGAGGTCCGGCTTGGCTCCGCCCTAGGGGAACGTCTCCACCCCGAGGGCCTCGTCTGGCCGGGCTATCACCTGGGGTGGGCCACTTCCCCGACCCGGGGGCCAATCGAGTTTATCGCGACGAGTCTGCGGCCCGAGGCGTTGGTCTATGTGCAATATGCTGGCGGCTGGCTGGCTCTCTCCCCGAACGACCCCGAAATCTTTCTTACCACCCTCACCGCCCGCCAAACCGAAGGCATGGATGCCCCTCTCGCGCCCGAGTCGGTGCGCGCCGACTTCGCACAGTGGCCGGTGTGGCGTGACCGCCTGGCCCTGGGGTTAATTGGCATCAGCGGTGTCAGCGTCATAGCCCTCACCACCTATCTCATCCTCATCTACCCCCAACTACCGGGGCAAATCGCTTTGCATTTCAACCCACAAGGCCTGCCCGACCGCTTTGGCCCGCCCACCGGCCTGTTTCTCCTGCCCACCATCGCCGGGGTAGCCTGGGCCATCAACACATTGGGCGGCGTTTGGCTTCACCGCCTCAGCCCAGAGCGCAATGGGGCCTACCTCATCTTGGGGGCGACGGTTTTTGTGCAAATTCTAGTGTGGGTGGCCACGCTGGGCCTGCTGACCGCCGGGCCAACATAAGCAGATTAATCAACACTCATCTGCTTTTTACACCTTCTCTGATTCATCTTCACAACTTCTAAATAGCCTCGCACTATCCTGTAGCCAAGTTACGGAACAGGAATTGGCCTGTTCCATAAGCAACAGGAGACTACCATGAACAAGTACCGCAAGTACGCGAAAATCATCGGCGTAGCGCTGAGCGCCGCGCTCGCGCTCGGCCTCATCGCTTTTGGCGGAGTGGCCGCCGCGAGCTACGCGCAAACCGCGACCCCCACAGCCGCGGCCCCCACCGAGAGCGCGCTCCCCTTCGGGTTGGGCGGCCCGCGCGGGCACCGGGGCCCGGGCGGCGACTTCGGCGGGTTGATTGATGAAGCCACGCATCAGAGCATCCTGGCCGAAGCGCTGGGCCTCAGTGTGGACGAACTGCAAACCGCCCTCGACGCAGGCCAGACCCCGCGCGAGATTGCTGCCGCGCAGGGCCTCGACGCCGCGACCTTCCAAGCCAATCTCGAAACCGCGCGCAACAAGGTCGTTGACCAACTCGTGGCCGCGGGCAAGCTCACACAGATGCAAGCCGATGCGATAAAGAATCACGCACAGGACAAACAGGACAAAGGCGGGCCGCGCGGCGAATTGGGTGGGCTGATTGATGAAGCCACGCATCAGAGCATCCTGGCCGAAGCGCTAGGCCTCAGTGTGGACGAACTGCAAACCGCGCTCGACGCGGGCCAGACCCCGCGCGAGATTGCCGCCGCGCAAGGCCTCGACGCCGCGACCTTCCAAGCCAATCTCGAAACCGCGCGCAACAAGGTCATTGACCAACTCGTGACCGCGGGCAAGCTCACGCAGGCGCAAGCCGACGCCATCAAAGCGCACGCCGCGAATTGCCCGCCGGACGGGCGTGGCCCCGGCGGCCGGCACGGTGGGCGCGGTGGCTTCGGCCCCGGTGAGTTCCTGGGCAACTCCCAACCCCCCGCGACCAGCACCACCACTCCGTAAGCAACAACCCCATACCGTTTGACCTCAGCCTCCCCGGCATGTGACGCCGGGGAGGTTTTTTATTCTCCCCAAATGGGCAGGTTATACAAACCCCGCCAACGGCGAAGGACAAGATGCGGTTCTTTGTCCAAGCTGAGATGCGTCTTATTCTGACGCGCTCAGAGGCATCGCCTCTCTAAAGCGCAATGTAGGAGGTTGGAAATGTAAATCGAAGTCATTCACAATCAGCAACGATCCAATTTGACCCAAGTCCTGCGCGTGTTTGCTTTGGCGAGCGAACATCGAGCAGGTGGTAACAAATTACCAGTTGCGCCAATTCCCTTAAACGGAGCCGCCCGGAAAACCGGGCGGGTGGGGATTGGGGCGACGACTTGGGGAAGTCATCTAGCGATTGGCGTTTCGCTTAACTCATTATAAGCGAATTGGCCAAAGGCGCAAGTATTACTGTCCATTCGCGGAAAATATTTTGAAATCGTGAATTGTTTGGTAAGCTCAA
>CAYUFY010000255.1:0-3150 GCA_964443795.1 uncultured Anaerolineales bacterium
AGTATCCCGCTGGCCCGCGAACAATCCCTGGTCGCGCGCGCCGCCCGCACCCGGCAAGCGGTCATTGTTAATGACGTAACCATTGAGCCGGGGTTTCTATCTAATCCCTTGTTGCCCGACACGCAAGCCGAATTAGCCGTGCCCTTGTTGCTCGGCCCGACGGTGTTGGGAGTGTTGGACGTGCAAGCCAACCAGCGCGATTACTTCACCCCCGAGGATGCGCGCATCCAGACCATTCTGGCGGCCCAAGTGGCTACCGCGCTGGAGAACGCGCGCTCCCGGGAAAACGCGGAACAGGCCCGGCAGGAGGTGGAGGAACTCAACCGCCGCCTCACCCGCGAAGCCTGGCAGGGCTACTTTACGGCGACCGAGACCAATCGCCTGGGCTATCTGTATGATAACGACCAACTCGTCCGTCTGGAGGGGAATGCCCCCAACGGCGAAGCGCTCCTCACCCACCCCCTCCGGGTCGGCGGCGAAACCATTGGCCGCTTGACGGTAGCGGACGATGACAATACCACGCCCGACACCAATAATATTCTGGGCGTGGTGGCCCAGAGCTTAAGCGCCCACCTGGAAAACCTGCGGTTGTTGGAAGAGACCGAACGGGGCCGGCAACAACTCGACCAACGCGCCGTGCAACTCGAAGCAGTGGCCGAGGTGAGCACGGTGGCCTCGACCATCCTCGAAGCCGAGCGGTTGTTGCAGGAAGTGGTGGACCTCACCAAGTCGCGGTTCAATCTATACCACACCCACATCTATTTACTGGATGATGTGGCCAAGACGCTTAACCTGGCGGTGGGCGCGGGCGAGGTCGGGCGCAAGATGGTCGAAGGCGGCTACGCCATCCCGCTGGCCCGCGAACAATCATTGGTAGCCCGCGCCGCCCGCGAGCGGCAGGGTATCATCGTCAACGATGTCCGCGCCGCGCCCGATTATCTAGCCAATCCGCTGTTGCCCGACACGCGCTCTGAGTTAGCCGTGCCGCTCATCGTGGCCGACCGGGTGCTGGGGGTGTTCGATGTGCAGGCGGCTGAAATCAACCGCTTCACCACCGACGACCTGCGCGTGCAGACCACCCTGGCCGGGCAGGTCGCCATTGCCCTGCAAAACGCGAACCTTTACGCTGAACAAGCCGCGACCGTCACCCGCCTACGCGAGATTGACCACCTCAAGTCGTCGTTCCTAGCCAACATGAGCCACGAACTGCGCACGCCGCTCAACTCCATCATCGGCTTCACCGATGTCATGTTGGAAGGCATCAACGGCCCGCTCACCGAATATATGGACAATGACTTGCAGGTCATCCGTAAGAACGGTCAACACCTGCTGGCGCTCATCAACGATGTGCTCGACATGGCCAAGATTGAAGCCGGGCGGCTCACCCTGGCGCTGGAAAACTTTGAGCTGCTGGAAGTGGTCTCCGAAGTCCTCGATATCACCTCGCCGCTCGCGCGTGACAAACAACTCGATCTTAAACTCAAGATGGATTACGCCGACCCCATCAAGTTGGAAGCCGACCGCTTCCGTCTGCGGCAAGTGATGATTAACCTCATCAATAACTCCATCAAATTCACCGAAGAGGGCGGGATCACCATTACCGCCTATCGGATCGGGGAGCTGGCCCGGATTGAAGTGAAGGATACCGGCCTGGGGATTCCAGCCTCGCACGTCGAATCCGTCTTCCAGGAATTCACGCAAGTGGATACCTCGACCACGCGCAAGGTCGGCGGCACGGGCCTCGGCCTGCCCATCAGCCGCCACCTCATCGAGATGCACGGCGGGCGGCTGTGGGCCGAAAGCACGGGGGTTGAGGGCGAAGGCTCCACTTTCTTAATCGAACTGCCGCTCCAGGCGCGGACGCTTGAGACGGTTGTAGAGTAACCCCCGGCAGAGTACAATCCGACCCATGGCCAAACCTTTGTATCTGCAATGCCAAACCTGCGGCCAGCGCGTGGACTATCAGCCGTTTGCTGGACTTAAGTGCGCGCAATGTGGCTCGGAATGGCTGGAACCCTATTATGATTACGCCGCTTTCCGGCGGGAGATTTTGCGCGGACTGTCGGGCCGCCCCTCCAACTTATGGCGGTATCACGATGTGTTACCGGTGGAAGACCCGTTCCGCTATGACCTAAATAGCGTCGGGGGCACGCCGTTGCAACTTTCCCAGCGCTACGCCGAAATGCTGGGTATGTCGCAGTTATATCTCAAAGACGAGCGGCATGGCCCCACCAGTTCGTTCAAAGATCGGCAGGCGTGTGTGTCGGTGGCGGCCATGCTCGAAGCCGGCATTCATGAATGCGTCATCGCTTCCACCGGCAATGCCGCCGTGGCCTACGCTTCCGCCTGCGCGCGCGGCGGCATCAAACTGTGGGTCTTCATGACCAGCCTCGTGCCGCAGGACAAACTGCGCGAGACCGCGCTCTTCGGGGCCGAGGTCATCAAAGTCAGCGGCAACTATGACCAGACCAAACAGATCGCCGCCGACTTCGCCGCCCGCCGGGGCTTGCACCTGGACCGGGGCGCCAAAAGCATCCCGGCGCGCGAGTCCATGAAAACCATCGCTTATGAGATTGTGGAACAACTCGGCTGGCGCTCGCCCGATTGGTATATCCAGGCGGTCAGCGGCGGCCTGGGGCCGATGGGCGTGTATCACGGTTTTCAGGAATTGCACGCCATGGGCCTGATTGACCGGGTGCCCAAGATGGGCATTGCCCAGGCCGATGGGTGCGCGCCGATGGCCAAGGCCTTTAAGGCGGGCAAGCGCGTGGCCGACCCAGTGACCCCGGAAACCCTCATTGCCATCCTGTCCACCGGCGACCCCGGCAAGACTTATACCCATTTGTGGGAACTGACGCAGAAATACGGTGGCGCGATGGAAAGCGTGAGCGACCGCGCCGCTTACGACTCCATGCTCAAACTCGCCAAGAGTGAAGGCATGGCGGTGGAACCCGCCACTGCGGTGGCTTTTGCCACCGTGGAAAAACTCGTGGCGCAAGGGGTGATTAAGAAAGATGAACTGGTGGTGATCAATTGCACCGGCCACACCTTCCCGGTCGAAAAGCACGTGCTCGGCGACCAATGGAGTGTGGATGTGCATCTCAGCGAAGACCAACGCCCGGCCCCGCATGAGGGCCTGCTGGCCGCGCT
>CAYUFY010000255.1:3250-7727 GCA_964443795.1 uncultured Anaerolineales bacterium
TTGTGGCAAAAAGGCTCCCTCTCGCCCCGCAAGTTTGTGGATGAGGTGGTGCAAGCCGTGGCTGACGCGCCCCGGCGCCTGGGCGGGGCCACCCCCGAACCCGGCGACAAACCCGCGCCCCAGAAAGAGGAGTGATCTATGGGCAAAATTCTGTATATTGAAGACAACCCGGATAATGTCTTGCTGGTGCGGCGCGCGCTGGAAGCGCGGGGCTACACCTTCACCTGGGCGCGCAATGGCGTGCAGGGGATTGAGATGGTCACCAGCGAGCAACCCGACCTGATTTTGCTCGACATCAACCTCCCCGACATTGACGGTTACGAAGTGGCCCGGCGCCTGCGCGCCAATGGCGTAAGCCTGCCGGTCATTGCCATCACCGCCAACGCCCTCAAAGGCGATGCCGAAAAAGCCCTCGCCGCCGGATGTGATGTGTATATGTCCAAGCCCATTAACATCCGCGAGCTTTGGACGCGGGTGACCACCTACCTGCCAGCCAACTGAACTGACGCCATGCCCAAACCGTTTGAAGAAGAATACCTTGACGTTCTGCAAAACCTCGAATTCGCGCTGATCGCCGTTTATCGAGATGACCCGGCTTTCACGGATGCCGACGCCGACGCCGCTTACTCCGCGGCCCTGCGCTTCTATCAGGCCGAAACTAAAGGCCGCGCCGCGCCCGTGGTGCGCCTCTCGCCCCTGGCACAAAGCGCTTACGAGGCGCTCCAGCACATGTGTGATTGGCGGCTGGGCCGCACGCAACTCGTTGATGCCGATAACCTTCCCTTGGCCATCCCCCTCGAACCGAAAACTGTGGACGAAATCATCGCGTGCCTTAAGCGCCTCCGCAAGTCCGTGGAATTCTGGACCAAAAAAGCCGGGCGGCAGGGCTATGTGCGTTACGTGGATGAGTTTATTGTATAAGCCCGACCCGACGGTTAGCCCTGTACTCGCGCCGTTGTCGCCTCCTCTAACGCTTGCTTGAACCCGCGCGCAAAATCTTTCGCCGCGCTCACCGGGTCAGCCGCTTCCCCGATCAGCCTCACCCCCGCTGAACCCACAATCACCCCGTCGGCGAACTGGCCCACGGCCTGAGCTTGTTCGGGCGTGCTGATGCCGAACCCCACACAGAGCGGCACGCGTGTCTCGGCGCGCACCCGCGCCACAAATTGCGGCAACCCCTCCGCCACCGCAGTGCGCGCGCCGGTCACCCCGGTTAGTGACACCAAGTAAATAAACCCCCGCGCCCGGCGCGCGATCATTTGCATCCGGTGGGGCGGGGTGGTCGGCGCAATCATTTGAATCAACGGCGTGTCGCCTAACACGGCTTCAAATTCCTCCGCTTCCTCCACTGGCAAATCCGGCACAATAAACCCATCGGCCCCGGCCTGCGCGATGCGCTCCAGACCATATGCCAGCAACGGGTTGTAATACCCCATCAACACCAAAGGCCGACTCACGCCTCGGGCGCGCAACTCGCGCAGGGCGGCGACCGCGCGGGTCACCGTCATCCCGTTATCGAGCGCCATCTGCGTGGCGCGCTGAATCACCGGGCCATCGGCCAGCGGGTCCGAAAACGGCAGGCCCACTTCAATCAAATCGGCGCCGTTGTGCGCTAAGGCTTCAATCACCGCCACCGAAATCTCTGGCGTGGGGTAGCCGAGCGGGAAGTAGGGCATGAAGGCGGGCGGGTGTTTGAAAGCATCTTGTAAAGGCATCGCTTAACTCGTGACATGATGAAGGGATGACAAGATGAAACGTCATCTTGTCATCTTGTCATCTTGTCATCTTGTCATCTTGTCATCTTGTCATCTTGTCATCCTGTCTTTGAATGATGGGCATGATGGTCCCCAAGTCCTTATCCCCTCGCCCCGACACATTCACCAGCATAATCGCCTCGGGGGGCAGGGTGGGGGCGCGCTTGATGGCCTCGGCCAGCGCATGCGCTGACTCGAGCGCGGGGATGATGCCCTCCCAACGGCACAACATTTGCAGAGCGGCCAGCGCCTCGGCGTCGGTGGCGGAGGTATAAAACGCGCGCTCGATCTCGCGCAAGTAAGAATGTTCGGGGCCGATAGCGGCGTAATCCAGCCCTGCCGAAATGGAATGGGTGTCGGCGATTTGGCCATCGGGCGTTTGCAGGACAAACGTGCGCGCCCCGTGGATGACGCCCACGCGGCCCCGCGCGGAGTCGCCAAACCGCGCGGCGTGCCGCCCCGAGGCGATGCCCTCGCCCCCCGCCTCGACCCCGATTAACTCGACGGCCTCATCGCCCCGAAAGGCGTGGAATAACCCAATGGCGTTGGAGCCGCCGCCCACGCAGGCAATACACACATCGGGCAGTCGCCCGACTTCTTTCAAAATTTGTTCGCGCGCCTCGCGGCCAATCACCACTTGAAAATCGCGCACCATTGTCGGGTAGGGGTGCGGCCCCAACGCCGAGCCGAGCAGGTAGTGCGTGTCGTGCACGTTCGTCACCCAATCGCGGATGGCTTCGTTGATGGCGTCCTTAAGGGTTTGCGAACCCGAGTCCACCGGGCGCACTTCGGCCCCCAGCAATTTCATGCGGAAGACGTTGGGCTGTTGGCGCGCCATGTCCACCGTGCCCATGTACACCACGCACTCCAAACCGAGCAGGGCGCAGACTGCCGCTGTGGCCACGCCATGTTGCCCCGCGCCGGTTTCCGCGACGACGCGCCGCTTGCCCATGCGCTTGACCAGCAGGCCTTGTCCGAGGGCGTTGTTGATTTTGTGTGCGCCAGTGTGCGCCAAGTCTTCGCGCTTCAAATAAATCTGCGCCCCGCCGAGATGGTCACTCAATCGCTGGGCGTGGGTGAGCGGGGTGGGGCGGCCCACAAAATCGGCCAATAATTTGTTGAACTGGCGCTCGAACTCACGGTCGGCTTGCGCGGCGAGATAGGCGTCTTCCAATTCATACAGGGCGGGCATCAATGTCTCGGGGACGAACTGGCCGCCGTAGGAGCCGAACTTGGGAGGCAGAGGATCCATGTTTATACCGGCAGGGGAGCAGGGGGGCTCGCTTTGCTCGGGAGCAAAGGAGAGATATTCTCCCCTGTTCCCTTGCTCATCTGCTCCCTTGCAGATTGAATGAAGTCACGCACTTTGACCGGGTCCTTCCGCCCGGGCGCGGATTCTACGCCCGAGGCCACATCCACGCCCCACGGGTGAACCTGCTCAATGGCGGCGGCGACGTTCTCGGGCGTTAAGCCTCCTGCCAGAAAAATCGGATAGCGCGAGGCGAGCGCGCGGGCGGCAACCCAATCGGTGGTGTGGCCGGTGCCACCGTAGGCGCCGGGCGTGTGGGCATCGAGCAAAAAGGCCGGGGCGCCGGGGCCGACGCGGGCAAAGTCGGCGTAATTTTCATCCGCCACGCCGCCGCGAAAAGCTTTAAACGCGCGCCCGCCGAGTTGCGCCAGATACTCTGGCGGCTCTTCACCATGCACCTGGGCGAGGGCGAGGCCGCAGTCGGCTATGACCTTGGCGACGTGGGCGGAGGTTGCATTGACGAAGATGCCGACGGTGGTAATTGGTAATTGGTAATTTGAGATTGGAGATTGGAGATTGGAGATTATTTTTTCACAGGCGGCGGGGGAGATATAGCGTGGGCTGGGGGGATAAAAATTGAAGCCCAAATAATCCGCGCCCGCGTCTATGGCGGCGAGCGCGTCGTCTATATTAGTGAGTCCGCAGATTTTGATTTTCATCGTCAGGTGGTTGAGTAGTCGGGTGGTCGCTTGGTCATCTTGTCATCAAGTCATCCGGCCATTCTTTCACCTTGTCCCGACAACTCGCGCACTTTGGCCGCAATGTCTGGCGCGGTCACCAAGGCCTCGCCCACTAGCACCGCGTCCACACCAACGGTGGCCACGCGCGCCACATCGGCGGCGGTGAAGAGGCCGGACTCGGAGACGACGCGGATGCCCGCCGGGATGTGGGGCGCGAGGCGCAGGGTGGTGTCGAGGGTGATGTTGAACGTGGCGAGGTCGCGGTTGTTAATGCCGACGAATTTTAGGTTGGGGAGTTTTAGAACGCGCTCCAGTTCGGCGGCGGTGTGAACTTCGACGAGGGGCGTGAGGCCGAGGTCACGCGCGAGGGCGTGCAGGTCGGCGAGTTCTTTGTCATCCGGCAGGGCGGCGGCGATGAGGAGGATGGCATCGGCTCCGGCGGCGCGGGATTCGTAGAGTTGGGCGGGGGAGAGGAGGAAGTCTTTGCGGAGCAAGGGAAGTTCTCCCTCACCCCCAGCCCCTCTCCCGCTGGGAGAGGGGAGTCCGCGGAGGGCGCGGAGGGTGTCGAGGGAGCCGAGGAAAAATTTTTCGTCGGTGAGAATAGAGAGGGCGGCGGCGCCGTGGGCGGCATAAATTCCGGCGAGTTCGAGGAGGTTGAGATGCGGGGCGAGCAGACCGCGCGAGGGCGAGGCGCGTTTGAGTTCAGCAATGAGGCTCAACCCCCTCCCCGGCCC
>CAYUFY010000256.1:0-7724 GCA_964443795.1 uncultured Anaerolineales bacterium
CTAGTAATGTGGTTCACTCGGCTGAACATTCGCCGTTCCATCCAACCCTTTAGTTCTCAGAGGAGATAGAAGATGAAATCCAACCCCCACGCACGTTTTCAGAACCAAATTAGCCGCCGTGCCTTTTTGCAAATGGCCGGGCTGGGCGGCAGCGCGGCGCTGTTGGCCGCGTGTGGCCCAGCCGCGCCGACTGCCGCGCCGACGGCCGCTGTGCCACCCACCAGCGCCGCCCCGGTGAGTTTGTCGTTTTGGACCCCCGGCGGTTCGGAAGTGTTTTGCCAGGGTTTTAACACCATCGCCAAGAACTATATGCAAGTGGCCGCCAATGTGACCGTCGGCGACGCGCAGTGTTATTCAGGCAACGAGGCCTTCCGCGAAGTCTTGCTCGCCAACATCGCGGGTGGCAATCCGCCCGACATGACCATCGTCTGGGAGTCGCCCGTGGCCTATGCCGCGCGCGGCGCCCTGGAACCGCTCGATGCGATGATGGCGAATTCCAAATACGCCAAGCTGGAGAATTGGCCTGCGGGTGTGTTAGCGAGTTGCCAGTTCAAAGGCCAGACCTACGGCCTGCCCGCCACCGCTGGGACGTACGGGATGTTCTACAACGCCGAACTTTTTGAATCCAAAGGCATCTCGTCCAAGCGCGAAGACTTCCCCAAGACGTGGGATGAACTGCGCCGCCTCTCCAAAGAATTTACCGTGTGGAACGGCGACACCCTCGAGGCGGTGGGCTTCCTGCCCTGGAGCAACCCCGATGATTTGTATTCGATGGCCGTTGAGTTGGCGGTGTGGTCGGCGTTGAATGGCTCGCAACTCTTTGATGCCACCAACTTGAAGTACACGCTCGACTCTGAACAGAACATCGAGATGATGCAGTACGCGGTAGACTGGTTGGAAGAAGAATACAAAGGCGACTACATCAAGATTCGCACCGCGCGCAACTGGGGCGGCTACGAAGATGGCAACGCCCGCCCGCCGTCCTTCCAGCAAAACAAACAAGCCGTGCTCACCAACGGGTTCTGGTTCACGGGCGATATGTACGGCACGGCGCTGGAGTTCAAGAACTGGGATGCCGCCTCCTTCCCCGTCGGCCCCAGCGGGAGCAAGACCGCGTCGGGCTATTGGCCCAACTGGCTCGTCATCCCCAAAGGCTCCAAGAATCTGCAAGCATCATTTGATTATCTGGATTACATGTCGGTCGAGGGCATCAAAGTCTGGTTCTCCAACATCCCCGACATCCCCAGCAACCTGCAAGTGCCCAATGACCTCATCCCGACCAAGGTGCGCGAAGAGCGCGGCGATGCCTTTGCCCAAGACATCACCAGCTTCTTCCGCGGCCAGCTGAAAGTGGCGACGCCCATGTGGAACTCGCCCGTGCAAGATTTTGCGCTCGACCAAATTGGCCGCGCCGCTGAACAAATCCTCACCAAGACCGCCTCGCCCAAAGACGCGCTCACCGAAGCGCAGTCCTTGTGCCAGGCCGAGTTAAACACGGTGCTGAAAAGCTAACGTGCGGGGCGTAGATAGGTAGACAGGTAGACAAGTAGACAGGCACACAAGTCGCAACAGTTTAGTGTGCTTACATCCTTGTTTGCCTGTCTACCTGTTCCCAATAAACGAGGTATGTGATGCGTAATCCCTGGGCCAGCATGAGTCGGCTCCGTCAACAGGAAGCAGTGGCGGGGCTGTTGTTTGTCTTGCCGTGGCTGGTGAGCCTCGTCGTCTTCACCGCCTATCCCATCTTCGCCACCGCGTATCTCTCGTTCACCGACTATTCCGTGCTTCAAGCGCCCAAGTGGATTGGGCTGGGGAATTACGACACCATCTTCAACGGCGACCCAGCTTTTTGGACTTCCGTGTACAACAGCACCTTCTATGCACTTGTGTCGGTGCCGCTGGGCCTGGCCGTGTCCCTGGCCCTGGCCTTAGTGCTGAATATGCGCGCGGCGGGCATTGGCGTGTATCGCACGTTGTTTTATCTGCCCTCGGTGGTGCCGCCCGTTGCCAGCACGATCGTGTTCTTGGTGCTCTTTGAACCCCGCGCGGGGCTGATTAACGAAACGCTCCGCGCGTTGGGCTTGCCTGGCCCAGCCTGGTTTGCCGACCCGGCCTGGGCCAAGCCCGGCCTGATTGCATTAAGCCTGTGGGGCATCGGTTCCTCCACGCTGATTTTTCTGGCCGGTCTGCAAGACGTTCCCGCCAGCCTGCTGGAGGCCGCCGCGATAGATGGCGCGGGGCCGGGGCAGAAATTCTGGCACATCACCCTGCCGCTCCTCACACCGGTCATTTTGTTCAACCTCGTCATGGGCATCATCTATTCGTTTCAAGTGTTCACCCAAGCGATGGTCATTGGCGGCACCACCGGCAAGCCACTCGAATCCACCCTGATGTTCATGGTGCATATTTATCGCAGTGCCTTTCGCTACTTCAAGATGGGCTACGCCTCGGCCCTGTCGGTCATCTTGTTTGTGGTGGTTTTCATCGTCACGGCGTTGGTGTTTCGGAGCGCGCGCCTGTGGGTGTTTTACGAAGAAAGCGAGGCCAACTAAGATGGCGGAAAACTTCGATGAGGGCGTTCAAGCTATTTCCACCGAGAGCGCCGGGCAATCGGCCTGGGGCCGCCGCTTCACCTCGGGGGCGCGGCACGCCCTGCTTCTGCTCCTCTCCGTGGTCTTCACGCTCCCGTTTTATTGGATGCTGATTTCGGCGCTGAAACCCAGTGATCGCGTCTTCTCCGACCCGATTCAGTGGTGGCCTGACCCCATTCGGTGGGCAAACTTTATCGAAGCCGCCAACTATCCGGGCTTTCCGTTCCTGCGCTTTTTGGGGAATAGCTTGTTCTATTCGGGGTCAGTGACCATTGGCACGGTGCTGTCGTGTGCGTGTGTGGCCTACGGCTTTGCCCGCCTACGCTTTCCGGGCCGCGATGCGCTCTTTATCATCACCCTCGCCACATTGATGGTACCCGGCATTGTCACCCTCATCCCCACGTTTATTTTGTTCAAGACGCTGGGCATGATTGGCTCCTACATCCCGCTCATCGTGCCACGCTTCTTTGGCGATGCGTTCTTCATCTTCATGTTGCGCCAGTTCTTTCTGAACCTGCCCAGCGAGTTGGCCGATGCCGCGCGCGTGGATGGCGCGAGCGAATTTCGTATCTTCTGGCAAATCATGATGCCGCTGGTGCGCCCGGCGTTGATTGTGGTGGCCGTGTTCACCTTCCTGTGGACCTGGCACGAATTTTTTGGGCCGCTGATTTATCTCTCCGACTCCAACCAATACCCGCTCTCGCTGGGGTTGTTCGCCTTCCACTCGCAACGCGCCACCGAGTGGGGGCTGATGATGGCCGGTTCCGTCCTCGCCACCCTGCCGCTCCTGCTTATCTTCTTCCTAGCGCAAAAGTATTTTATTGAAGGCATCAAGCTGACGGGGATTAAAGGCTAACGCCTTCATGTATCCCGACTTCACGCAACACAACGAAGAAGCTCAGGCCGTGTGGGCGGCGTATCGAGCGGGCCAACCCATCCGCGTGCCCGTCACGCTGTGGTCAGACGCGCGCTTTTTTCTGATGGATGACAACTTCAATCCGGGCGGGGCCATCTCTTTCCGCGATTACTGCACCGATGCGCGGGTGATAATGAACGTTCAACTCCGCGCCGCCGATTGGCGCGCCCGGCATATCGCGCCGTGTTGTGATGATGTGGCCGGCCCGCCTGAACGTTATACAATCAGCGTTGACCAACTGCGCTATTTTGATGCCGGATTCTTCGGGGCGCCGGTGGAATTCCGGGACGGCCAGATGCCGGACACCCGGCCCTGCTTGGTCGGCGATAAAAAGAATTGGCTATTTGATCAGGGCCTGCCCGATTCACTGACGGGCGGTGTGTTTGCCGAGGCGCACCGACTCAACGAGATATTGGCCGAACAGCTTCACGCGGGCTTCACCTATCAAGGGTGGCCTGTGGACTTGGGGCCGTTTGGGTTAGGCACCGATGGCCCGTTTACGGTTGCGCAAACCCTGCGCGGCACCGAGTTGTTCACCGACTTCTATACCGACCCGGATTACGTGCGCCAACTCTTGGACTTTATCGTAGGAGGCACCATTGCGCGCATCCGCGCGCACCGTCGCTTCTTTGGCCTGCCGGAGATGTCCGACACCTGGGGCTTCGCCGACGACGCCATCCAAATGCTCTCCACGAAGATGGTGCGTGAGTTTGTCCTGCCCGCGCATCAAAAACTCAAAGCGGCGCTCACCACCGCCGATCGGATCAACATCCATTTGTGCGGCGATGCCACCCGGCACTTCAAACTTCTGCGCGATGAGTTGGGCACCTATTCCTTCGACACTGGCTTCCCGATAGATTTCACCTGGCTCCGCGAGACGCTCGGTCCCGAGGTGGAAATTTTCGGCGGCCCCCGCGCCACCCTGCTCCTCGACGGCACCCCCGCCGAGGTTGAGGCCGAGGCCCGCCGCATTCTTGAATCGGGCATCATGCGCGGCGGGCGTTTTATCCTGCGGGAGGCCAACGATCTGGCCCCCCGCACGCCGATCCCCAATCTGCAAGCCATGTACCAAACGGCCCGGGCGTTTGGCGTCTATCCGTCCCGATCCGGATGATCGGTGCCTTCCTTCGTTTTTCGATTGCTTTGCAGGCTTGTAGCCCGTCCACCGCAAGGGACTCAAGATCTCCGCGCGTCGCGGGTTCAATCAGGGGCTCCAAGCAACCCCCCAAGTCCGGATCGCGTTCGGTTTGACGCTTGCGCCCGCCACCTTCCCGGCGTATCCGATCTGAGACGGCAATCTCCGGATGCGGCCTGTCAATCGGTGAACCACCTCCCTAAACCGTATAGCGCTTGTTCCAACTCGCTGGGAAGGTCAGACCATTTCCATAGATATAACGAATGAGTTGCCCATGGTGTTGAATCTCGTGTTCAAGAAGTTCAAACGCCAAATCAATTTGTGCCTCGCTCAAGCCCACGAAGTCAATCTCGCTCAAGCGCTTATAAGTCGTGTCGAGGACGGCCAGCACCGATTCCTTCACCCGAGGGGTTATGAGACTGCACGCGAACCCCTGCCAGCCGCCTAACTCAATTGCGCGGGTGTAGCTTTCACGGGCCCCGATGATGCACCATAGCTGACCCGCGATGCGATTGGAAGGCAGGTTTGGTAAATCCAAAACTAAAGTTGCCTCGTCAAGATGGGCTACGAGATCATAGGTGAGCGTGAATGCCCGCTCCAATTTTGTTTTTAGTTTGTAGCGCATAGGTATCTCCGTCTACTCACTCCCTCGCTTCACCACTTCCTCCCCGAACTTCTCGCGTAGTTTGTCCACTGCAGCCTGTAGGCGCCGGGTCTTGTCGGTGCCGGTCTCCCACAAGCTCAGTTGCCGGGCGCGCGGGCTGAGGCCGCTCACGCCCACGCCAATCAGCCGCACGGCTTGCCCAGTGCGCCAAATGGTTTCAAACAACTTCACCACCGCCGCATAAATTTCATCGCCGTTATCAGAGGGGTGGCCGAGCGTGGTCTGGCGCGTAGGCGTGGTGAAATCGGGCCAGCGGATTTTGAGTTTCACCGTCGTGCCGTTCAGCCCCTCTTGCCGCAAACGGTGGCCCACTTCATCGGCCATCGTCCGCAGGGTGCGCCGCAGTTCCGCGCCGTCGCGCACATCGCGCACAAACGTAATTTCCTGACTGATGGACTTGGTCTCACGGCTGGTTACGATGGGGCGGTCATCCACGCCGCGCGCGTGGCGGTGCAGGTCGTAACCAATTTTCCCGAACTGCCGCATCAACTCCGCCTCCGATTGGCGGGCGAGATCGCCGATGGTTTTGACTCCGCGCGCCTCGAGCCGCGCCGCGGTCTTGGGACCTACACCCCACAGCGCGATGACGGGCAACGGCGCGAGGAACGCGGCCTCGCCGCCCGGCGGGACAACCTGGATGGCGTTGGGGGATTGCCCGCCCCGGGCGGCGGCCTTGCCCACATCCGACGCGATTTTCGCCACGAGTTTGTTGGTGGCCACTCCGAGCGAACACGACAACCCCAACTCCGCGCGGATTTGCGTTTGCAAGTGGCGGGCCAGGGTCTCGGCGGGTTCGGGCAGGTCGCTCACGTCGAGGAAAGCCTCGTCAATGGAAATCTGCTCGACCAGCGGGGTGAGCGCGTGGAGGCGCTCCATGACCTGTTGTGAAACGGCGCTGTAGGCTTTGTGCCGCGCTGGGACGATCAGGAGTTGCGGGC
The DNA here is from genome assembly GCA_964443795.1 of uncultured Anaerolineales bacterium. Classification (GTDB taxonomy): domain Bacteria; phylum Chloroflexota; class Anaerolineae; order Anaerolineales; family UBA6663; genus DATDRS01. The sequence goes on from CAYUFY010000256.1 coordinate 6,245, forward strand.
AGAGCCGGATGGCGCGGGCCATGGGCATGGCCGAGCGCACGCCCACCGCGCGAGCCGCGTACGAGCACGAGGCCACCACCCCGCGCTCCTCGGGTTGGCCGCCCACCGCAAACGGCAGGCCGCGCAGGGCCGGGTCGCGCAGTTCTTCAACGGCGCAATAGAATGCGTCGAGGTCAAGGTGAAGGATCTTACGCGGCAAGGTTCCCATTCACCCCGGCTTGCAGGCGTTGGTACTCGCTTGTCTTCACCCACTTCTGCAATTCTTCGATGCGGTTGATGATGAGCGGATGGTCGGTGAGCAGTTCGGAGAGATTGCCGCCGAGGTCGTCGTCTTCGGCGTCCACGCGCTGGTAGGCGGCTTGCATGGCTTCGGCGCTCCGCGAGTGCGTGCCGGTGGCCAGCCGCACGAGCGCTGAGATGGCCTTGTCCAGTTTTCCGCCACAGGCCAGCAACCCCGCGCGGTCCGCCGAATACTCGCAGGCCCGGTTCCACCACAGGAAGGCGAAGCGCATCACCGTCGAGGCCAGAAAATTGCTCGGGATCCCCGCCATCCCGCCGATCAACGAGTTCAGCACGGTATGCCCGAGGCGCACATGCCCCATCTCGTGCCCGATGATGAAGGCCAGTTCGTCGGCATCCATCAATTGCAAAAGCGGCGCGTAAACCACAATGGCTTTGGGCGACGACAGGCCGAAGGTGTAGGCGTTGAGCGCGCGGCTGGGCACGATGAAGGTTTGTACCGGCTCCACTTGCAAGCGCGTGGCGCAGGCTTGAATGACGGTTGCCAAGCCGGGTAAAGATTGCGGCGTGACCGCTTGCGATTTTTCAATCAGGTCATTGTGGTGCGACTTGGTGGAGAAATAGGCCATGACTAGCATGAAGATGACAAACAGCAAACTGCCACACACGGTGGCCGCCGAGGTGATGGCGATGACGATGAAGACGAGGATGAGCGTGAAGCCGAGGATGCCCGGCTCGGAGGGGTAGCGATAGGCGGTGGTGGCGTAGGGGCGGGACATGGCGGCTATTCTAGCCCGGCGAGTGTCTTCCCGCCACTGCAACCCGCCGCCGCCGGGTGCGTATAACGCTGATAACAACTTATCTCATGGAGGTTTCAATGTCACACGCAACACACAAACTCAAACTGCACTGGCTGTGGTGGCCCTTCGTGGCGCTCTGGAAATTACTGGCGACCATCGTGGAAATGGTCGGGCGGCTCGTCGCCATTATCGTCGGGCTGGTGTTCATGCTCGTCGGCTTTCTCGTCAGCCTCACCATTATCGGAGCCATTGTGGGCATCCCGCTGTTCATCGTTGGGGCCTTGCTCACACTGAAGGGGATTTTCTAAACCCGACTACCGATAGCGAAATTCCCAAGCCTTTGCCCGAAGCCGCTTGACCGCACATGGTCAAGCGGCTTTATTGTTTTACTCGATAGTTGTATTTTGGCGTTTTCAGTCAAAACCGGATACCCTTGCATT
>CAYUFY010000257.1:0-7691 GCA_964443795.1 uncultured Anaerolineales bacterium
GTGGCGGTGGGGGTGGGCATAGCCGTCGGGCTGGGGGTGGCCGTCGCAATCGGCGAGGCCGTGGGGGTGGGTTCAGCGGGAATGAAGGCGCGTTGCCCCACGATGGGGGCAATCCCCACATCCACGCCGTTCTCATCGCGCCAGGCCCACAGTGGGCCTTCCTCACGGCCGGAGGTGGAGAGGACGTAGGCGAACGCGCCGCCCAACCCGGTGACGTGGCGGAGGATGGCGTAGTAGCGAGCATATTGCGCGGCCACGACGGGCTTGGGCTGGAAGGGGTTGCCGAACTCGGTGATGAAGAGCAGTTTTTCGGGAAAGCGCGCGCGATAGTTGACGAAGTTGAAGCCGAGGCGGTTATCGGTGAGTTCGCGATCGTTGACCCAATACGCATGCAGGCCGACCCAGTCGGCTTGTTGCGCGGCGAAGGCGGCTTCGTCGAGGAAGGTTTCGGACGCGGCCCGCGCGGGGGACGCTGGCCCCGGGGAGAGGCCCGGGAACCCGAACTGGGCTTCGGGGAACCGGGCCCGCAGGCCGTCGAGCACCGCCAGAAACCAATCGCCAAATTCCACGCCGTCGCGCCAACTGCCGCCGAGACCTTCCACATATAAGTTGGGTTCGTTGTGAATTTCGATGTAGCGCAGGGTGGGGTCGGCGTCGTAGAGCCGGGCCAGGTCGGGGATGCTGTCGGTTATAAATTCGGCGGGGGTGAGGCGGCGCGAGGTGGTGGGCGCCTCGGGGTTGGCAAACGCGGTGAAGGCGCGGATGAGAATAAAGACGTTGGGGTCAATGGCGCGCAGACGGCGCACGGTGTCCAGGGTGGCGTGCGAGGTGATTTTCACCGCTTCCAGGCGCGCGGTGGCGATGATGGGGTAATCGGCGTCCTGGAACTCGCCATCGGCGCGGCCATGCAGACCGATGAGCGCGCGCCCCGGCGGCCAGAGTTGAGTCCAATCGAAATCGCTTTGCGGGCCGTAGCGCCAGCCATAGAAGATGCGGACGTTGAAGAGGACGCGCAGGGCTTCGGGGGTATCCACCGGGATATAGTCGAGGGCGGCGGTGGGGTTGGCCTGTTTGATGAGGAGCGGGAGGTCGTCGGGCCAGAAGCGCGGGCGAATGATGGAAACGTGCTGGTAACCGCGCCAGTCCACCCGCGCCGGGTCGCGCGCAAATTCCACGTTGGGAAAGCGCGCGGCGTATTCCATGGCGGCGCTCCCCCAGGCCGAGGCTTCGGTGGCGGTGCGCGCGGGGAGGAGGAGGAGTTGGCGGTCGGGGAGCAAAGTCGGCAATCTAGCAGTTAGTGGGGTTTTACAAAATCAAGTCGTGTACTGAAAATCTTGTGTTATCGGTCAAGCTTGGCGAAAGGCCCGTAGTTAATTTCAATCAACCTTTGTCGAATCCCAAACCCCGTTCTTTAAGTGAGACAAAGCGGTGGTGGCCGATGACAATATGGTCGAGCACATCAATATCGAGCAGTTTTCCGGCTTCGACCAGGGCGCGGGTGACGGCCACATCTTCGGGGCTGGGCGAGGGGGCGCCGCTGGGATGATTGTGAGCAACAATGATCCCCGCGGCATTGGATTTGATGGCCTCGCGAAAAATTTCGCCCACGCGGATGAGTGAAGTATTGAGCGAGCCGTGATACACCTCGATGGGCTGACCCATGACCCGATTGCGGGTGTCGAGCAGGATGACGAAAAGATATTCCTGCTCCAGCGGCGCGAGTTGATACATGAGCAGGTTGGCGGCGTCGGCAGGAGACTTGATGGTGACGCGCTCGCCGGGGGACGCGCTGACGATGCGCCGCCCCAACTCGAGCGCGGCCTGCAACTGAGCGGCCTTGGCCTGACCAATGCCCTTGATATTCTTTAGGTCGCTGAACGAGGCCCGGTGCAAACCGGGCAAACCGCCGAGTTGCGCCAACATCCGCTCGGCCAGCCGCACCACGCTCACGCCTTTCATCCCCACCCGCAGGAGGATGGCCAGCAGTTCAGCGTTGCTCAGCGCGCCCGGGCCGAGCGCCTCGAGCCGTTCACGGGGCTTGTCGGAATCGGGCAAGTCGGCAATGCGCGGGTTGTAGTCGGGGAGGGGAGTATCGGCCATGTTTGGGAGGTTAGCATAGGAGAGGAAAAATCCCAAGTGGGGGGAGAGTTAGAGAGTGGAGTTAGAGAGTGGAGTTAGAGAGCGGAGATTGGAGATTTGAAGTTTGAGATTTGGAATTTGGGACTTGGGATTTATAATCCCTGCCATGACTATCAACCTCGATTCGCTTTCCAACTATCTGCTCATCGGCGTGGCATTCCTGGGCGCGTTTCTCAGCGCGCTGTGGCTCAGCCTCATCGTGTGGACGTTCCGCGATATGCGGGCGCGGAGCCGCGACTGGTTCGCGCAAATCCTCGCGGCGCTGGTGGTGGCAGTGCTTACGCTCCCCGGCCTCATCGTCTATCTCATCCTGCGTCCCCAACGCACGCTGGCCGAGACTTACGAGCAAAGCCTCGAAGAAGAAGCGCTCTTGCAGGAGATTGAAGACAAGCGGGTATGCCCCGGCTGTGGCCGCCACGCCCAGGAAGACTGGCTGGTCTGCCCCAACTGCCACACAAAGCTCAAGAAACCCTGCACCCACTGCGGTAAATTGATGGACTTGCCGTGGAACCTATGCCCCTATTGCGCCACGCCGGTGGAGGGGGCGAGGGTGGCGGGAGGTGAAGCGGAAGTGGTGGGGAATTGAACCGCCAATCAGCTGGGCCAGTAGTTGGGTAGCGTGTCGAGTCATATTGTCCAAATTCACGAAGGAAGGAACTTACAAAATGTACGAGGTGCAAGCTTTTTTCGTGGTCGTTATTGCGATAGCTCTATTTGTTATATTTGTCTGGGCATCAGAAACCAACAAAAAAGACAGGGCACGGATGCAAGCAGAACAACGTGTAGCAGAAGAAAAGAACTTGCAAGATGCCCGAATTAGATATGAAAAAGCGCTATCCAATTTAAAGGCTAATCCATCAAATGCAGATCTTCGAGAAGAAACCCTAGAGCTGGGCAGACGGTTTTCTTTTCTCACTCGTCAAGGACAAGGTCTAACTGTCTTTGACGAAGTTGCGTTAATGAATGATATAAATGCAACTTCTGCTAACTCATTCTCTACTATAAAGCAGAGTGAAAATAGCGTTAAGGTTGCAACACCTACAGAAAGATTATAAAAACTGCTTGAACTTAAGGCAAAGGGGTTAGTATCCGATTCGGAGTATGAATCAAAACGACAGCGAATTCTTGATGAATTATGATCCGCGAGTGAAACAAACCGATAGATGGAGAGAAAAAACCTGAGAAAACAAGACCATCTCATCCACCAACTCACCGAATCCTGAGCACGTATGAAGGCCGCGCTGGCCTAGAAAATCGCAGATGTTTAGCCTCACCCGCACCGACTCGGACAACCCGGATTTTATCCAACTCGTCAAACACCTCGACGCTGATCTGGCGGAACGCGACGGGCAAGAGCATGCGTTTTACGCGCAGTTCAACAAGATTGATAAAATCAAACATGTGGTGGTCGCCTACGCCAATAATGCTCCGGTAGGTTGCGGGGCCATCAAAGAATACACGCCCACCACCATGGAAGTTAAACGGATGTACACCGCGCCCCCCAGCCGAGGCCAGGGCGTTGCCTCCCAGGTTTTAGCAGAACTGGAAGCCTGGGCCAAAGAATTGGGCTATGCCCGGTGCGTGCTGGAAACTGGCAAAAAACAACCCGAAGCCATCGCGCTATACCACCGGGCCGGGTACAAAATTATTCCCAACTACGGCCAGTATGCTGAAATTGAAAACAGCGTGTGTTTTGAAAAGGCCCTTCAGAAAGCCACTCCCTGACCAAATCAGGCCGCCTCACAGGCGCCACAAGTTGCTGAAGCGAGGAAAGACCATGACCACGATCACCATTTCCCTGTCAGATGACCGCCTGCAAAAACTCAAAGAGATAGCCACCCGGTTCAAGGTTGCGCCGGAAGAACTCGTGCGCGCCAGTCTGGAGGAACTGCTCACCCGCCCGGAAGAAGAATTTCGACAGACGCTGGAGTACGTGCTGAACAAAAACGCTGAACTCTATCGGCGACTGGCGTAATGCGCTATCTCACCGTCAACGAAGTGCTGGAAACTTATCGCCGCATTATGCAACAAACCGGCGGCGCAACCGGCATCCACGATTTAGGCGCGTTAGAGTCAGCCGTCGCGCAACCACGCATGACTTTCGACGGGCACGAACTCTATCCCACAATTGTTGAAAAGGCCTCCGCGCTCGGTTTCTCGCTCATTCAGAACCATCCGTTTATAGACGGCAACAAGCGCGCGGGTCATGCGGCGCTGGAGGTGTTTCTGATTCTGAATGGCTACGAGCTTAACGCGACCGTGAATGATCAAGTTGAAGTTATTCTGCAAGTCGCCGCCAGTGAACTGGGGCGGGAAGCCTTCACACAATGGATTCGCTCTCATCTCAAACCGACAGCCACCCCATGACCGACCAAAACCACCTCATCCAACAACTCACCGAATCGCGGGCCCGCATGAAGGCCGCGCTGGCGGAGATCGAGCAGAACCAGCAGATTTACCCGCCATGGAAGCTCAAAAATTTCATTGACCACCTCACCGGCTGGGATGAATGTTCCGCCGAGGCCCTGCTGGCCCACGCCGCCGGGAAGGAACCCGCCACGCCCGCCATCCGCGGCATTGACCCGTACAACGAAAGCTCGGTGGCGACCCGCGCCGAGCTGGATTTTCGGCTGTCCTACGGCGAATGGGAACTGGCCCGCGAGGAATTCATCGCCGCTATCCGCGCCATGCCCGACGACCGCCTGAATGTGCCCATGCTCTACCCGTGGGCCAAGATGGGCACGGTGGCCGGGATTGTGCAGGTGATGTACGAACATGAATTGGAACACGCTGCCGAGATCGAGGGCTTGAAAAAAGAATGGGCCGAGGGGAAGCCAGGGGCTTAAGTCTAGACCGGTGCAGACTTCCGAAATTTTAGAAACTTCGGAAGTCTTTTTGGTAGTGGTAACTTTGTAAGTGATGAATTTGAAAGACCTGTCAGGTGGGCGCCGCAAAACGCTGTTTTTTTTCGAGTGCCGAATACGCCCACCTGACAGGTCTAGCGCACCATCACTTACTTTGTTACCACTACCGTCTTTTTCACGCCTTTTACTCACATGCCACCTACCTCTACCAACAGCCCGGTCACTTTGCGCGAGGTGACCGACGCCGACCTGCCTATCTTCTTTGAACACCAATGCGACCCCGAGGCCAACCAGATGGCCGCCTTCCCCGCCCGGGAGCGAGAGGTCTTCATGGCGCATTGGGCCAAAATTCGAGTCAGTCCCAGCAACATTCTGAGAACCATCCTATTTCAAGACCAGGTGGTGGGCAATATCGTCAGTTGGGAGACGGAAGGGTGGCGCGAGGTCGGCTATTGGCTGGGGGAAAAGTATTGGGGTCAGGGATGGGCGACCTGCGCATTGGCCTTGTTCCTCGCGGAGGTGCCGACCCGCCCGGTGTATGCCTATGTAGCGAAGCACAACCACGCCTCCCGCCGCGTGTTAGAAAAATGCGGATTTGTTGTAACGCGTGTTGAGCAAACCTTCTCAGCCACTGGTGAGTTAGCCAGTGAGGGCCTTACCCTGGAACTCCGCACCTAACCCGCCATGCCCAAACAAAACCGCGTCACGCCGTTTAGCCAACTCATCGCCACAGAAGCGCGCGGCACGCTCACCGGCAATCGTGGGTGCTTGCACAACGACCAACGCCAAATTCGCCGCTCGTTTGTGGGCCAACGCTGGATTATCTGTCTGCTGGAATTTAAGGGGCGGCAACGCACAGTGATGACCCCCGGCCAATACACCGAATTATTTTTTCTCGACGAAGCCACCGCGTTGGCCGCCGGGCATCGTCCGTGCGCCGAGTGTCAGCGGGAGCGGTTCAACTTGTTCCGTGAGTTGTGGGCCCAAGCCAACCCCCAACACACCACTGCCGCCCGCCCGTTGGCCACTGTGATAGATGCGGTTCTCCATCAAGAGCGCCCCACCCCCGCCTTTGAGCCGTGCTATGATTGTTACGACATGGCCGACTTGCCCAATGGCACGTTTGTGACTGATGGCGAACCAAATGCTTACTTGGTATTGAACAACCAACTCCGGCGCTGGACGGTGCATGGTTACGCATTTCCCGCCATACAATCTATCCGCTATCCTCTGCGCGTCCTCACTCCCACTTCGGTCGTGCGGACGCTGGCGGCAGGGTATCCGGTGGACTTACATTCCTCCCTATGACAGCATCTCTCACCCTCGACCCCGCCCGCCAACAGCAAGCCAAGGAATATGCGCGCATTTCGCGGCGCTTGTTTTTTGTTGATCTGGCCTTCAGCGCGCTCGTCACCCTGGCCTGGCTGGTGTTAGGTTGGTCACTGGCGCTCAAAAATTGGCTGACCACGTTCACCACCAACGACTGGCTGTTGGTGGCCGGATTTGGCGTGGTGTTTGGGCTGGTGTTTGAAATTCTCGAATTCCCGCTGGCTTATTATTCCGGTTTTGTCCTGCCGCACCGCTACGGCCAGTCCAACCAAACGCTGGGCGCGTGGGTCAAGGATCAATTGCTCGGGCTGGGATTGAGCGCCCTCATCGGGTTGCCGTTGCTCGAAGGGTTGTACTGGCTCCTGCGGGTCACCGGCCCCCTGTGGTGGGCCTGGGCCGCGGGCGGTTACATCCTCATCGCTGTGGTGCTGAGCAACCTGGCGCCGGTGCTCATCATGCCGCTATTCAATAAGTTCATCCCGTTGGGCGCGGAACACGCCGAACTCGTGCAACGCCTCACGGCCCTCGCCGAGCGCGCCGGGACCAAAGTCGCCGGGGTGTTCCGGTTCGATATGAGCAAACGCACCAAGGCCGCCAACGCCGCGCTCACCGGGCTGGGCCACACGCGCCGCATCATCCTCGGCGACACCCTGCTCAACGAGTTCACCCTGGACGAAGTGGAGACGGTCATCGCGCACGAACTGGGGCATCATGTTCACCGCGATATTCCGGTGGGCATCGCCATCAGCGCGGTGATTACGTTGGTGGGGCTGTATCTGGCCTCGGTGGGTCTCGCGTGGGGCGCGCCCATGTTCGGGTTCAGCGGCCCCGCCGACATCGGCGCCTTGCCGTTGTTCGCGCTGGCCCTCGGCGCGTTCAGCGTCCTCACCCTGCCCCTCAACAACGCCTATTCACGCTGGCGCGAAGTCCGCGCCGATGAATATGCCCTCCAAGCCACACGCCAGCCGCAGGCCTTCATCAACGCCATGACGCGCCTCGCCAACCAGAACCTGGCCGACGCCGACCCCGAACCCTGGGTCGTGTTTCTGCTCTACTCGCACCCGCCGATTCGGGACCGCGTGGCCCACGCTCAAAAATTTAGCGCCTAACCCGATGGTATACTTGCGCCATTCTGTTCACCGTGTTCCCGCATCGTGCAAAATCGCCCTCCTCGCTATGACACCCAACCGTCTGTCTCGCCGGTTGTTTGGAATCTGCTCGCATTGGTGTGTCTGGCCCTTACCTGCCTCAGCTGTGAGTGGATCACCATCATCTTCCTCAAGCCCGATTGGGCGCTGAACCCCTTCCCGCCCTTCACGCTGGCCAGCCCCCCACCCGCCCAATCCACTGCGACGCTCG